>CAIYXP010000159.1 GCA_903930145.1 uncultured Methylococcaceae bacterium | reverse complement strand
GGGAGGGGAGTAAAAACAATGGCCTGTAAGATGTGTGCATACACTAACCCGAGGGGGTCAAAACTTAGGCAAGCAAATGAACCCAAACTTGCAAGAGCTATTAAAACGCTTATCCGCTCATTATATTTGGTGGAAATCCCCGGATGAAGCCATGCGACATCCAAGGCGCATCATCACCCAAGTCATGAATATAGGCGATTTTGAGGACATGCAACAACTCGCCGAAATCTTGGGTGATAAGGCATTGCGAGGTGTGTTGAGAGATGCCGAAGCCGGCGAGTTCAATGAACGGTCTTGGCATTATTGGCATTACCGCCTTGGCATGTCTAAGTTGGATCAAGTACCAGATTTACCCAAGCGGTGTTTGCCATGAATAACTTTTTCATACCCCATTTGGAAATATTACCTATCGCACAGAAGGCACTTTTGCCTCAGTTAAACCCTCTTGTTTCCTTTGGTTATGTGTTATATGGTGGCACTGCCGTTGCACTGCAACTAGGCCATAGAGCTTCGGTGGATTTTGATTTTTTCACCGAACGTCAACTGGATATAAAATCGCTCTATTCCACGTTGCCATTACTCAAATTCGCCACTGTCTTACAACAACAAGCCGATGGTTTGACCGTATTGCATGAAAATTCAAATGGGCTAGGCACCGTCAAACTTTCATTTTTCGGCGGCATTGACTTTGGCAGGGTGGGCGAACCGCAATTCACCGAGGGAGAGGTTCTGTTGGTGGCCTCGCTGGAGGATTTATTGGCGACCAAACTTAAAGTATTGCTACAACGGGTGGAAGCCAAAGATTACCAAGATATTGCCGCAATGCTCAATGCCGGAATGAAATTGGAAAATGGCTTGGCTGCTGCGAGGGCGTTATTTGGCAAAGAATTTCAACCGAGCGAAAGCCTCAAAGCCTTGACGTATTTCCAAGGTGGCGATTTGTCAACATTAAGTATGGAAGAGAAGCGCATATTAGTTGAAGCGGTTGAAAAAGTCAGGCAATTGCCGATAATCAATAGAATATCGAATAAGTTATCAAATTAAATCCTATAAGGAGGCTCCCATGAACTTGGCTGAATTGGCGTTTGAACAGATCAAGACATTACCCGACGAGCAAGCCCTTGAGGTGCTGGATTTTATCGGTTATTTAAAACAAAAACAGGAGAGGGCCGAGGTTATGGATTTGATGATGGCTCAGGAAACCGCCCTTAAGCATATTTTGGATAACCCGGAAGACGAGGTTTGGAATGACCTGTAAACGGGGTGACATAGTCTTAGTGCCGTTCCCTTTTTCCGATATAAAATAGGATTCTCAAGAGCAATAGGTTAATAAGGCAATGCTGATTCAACGACACTATACCGATATTCAATCAACTAGGCTAACCATCGAACTACCCGAATCTTTTTTGAATCATGAGATTGAGGTGGTGGTATCAATTTTAGATGATAAAGCACCCGTACCAAGAAAACCACATCCCGATATTGCCGGGAAATTAATCATCAAAGGTGATTTGTTTGATAGTGTATCCGCTGCGGATTGGGATTTGCCAGCGTGATTGTTTTGGATACTCAAATCCAATAGCTTGCCTTGTCGGGAAAAATCCACCGCACTCCGCCACGCGGGTCGTCCTTGTCGCCATGGTAACGGGGAATCAAATGGACATGCAGATGAAAGACGGTTTGACCAGCCGCCGCGCCCTCGTTGATGCCGATATTATAAGCATCCGGTTTAAACTCGGCACCCAAAGCGGTTTTGGCTTTGCTCAAGTGTTGAAATAAGCGGGTTCTTTCATCATCCGTCAAATCAAACAATGAAGCAACATGCCGTTTGGGGATAATCAGGCTATGACCCTTAGAAATGGGATAAGCATCGCGTATCACCAAGGAAAGGGAATCTTCGCAGATGATGCGGGAGGAAGGGAGGGAGCAAAAGGGGCAACGATTTGCAATTTCAAGCATGGTGTAAGGAGTCTTTTTTCCCTTTGGATGGTCGGCGGGTGTCGCCGAATTCCAGTAGGGAAAGCGGTTCCATGGGTTAGTCAATCCGTTATAGGCCGTCTGACGCGAAGTTTATGTTCAGTCAATACGATCCAGTTTGATTTTCATGCAAAAGTCGGGACGGGAGGTAATGGCAGGTCTTCTTCTGCCGAAACAGCGGCAAAAGCAATCACCGCCCGGATGGCTTTCTCATCCAAGGTCGGAAAGTCCTGTAGAATTTCTGCCGCTGTCACTCCTTCCGCAAGGCTTGCCAACACGGTACGCAGGGTCACACGGGTTCCCCTAATCACGGTTTCACCCCCGCATATTGCAGGATCGCGGACTAGGTAAAATTTATAGTTCATAGACATGGCAGGGATTCTCTTAAACTTAAAGTGTCACATTATAGAAATCATCTTGGCATTATGCATCCTGATCGTCAACACCCAATATCCGCAAACCTTCGCTCTTTGAAAGCCTAACTGAATGGCAATGAAGCAATATGCCGTTTGAGGATAATCAGGCTATGGCCCGAAGAAACGGGATAAGCATCGCGGATCACCCAAGGATAGGGAATCTTCGCTGATGATGCGGGAGGAAGGGAGGGAGCAGAAGGGGCAATCGTTAACAATTTCAGGCATGGTGGAAGGAGTCTTTTTTCTTTGGTTCCCAGCGTCACTGGTTCCCAACGTCCACGTTTGGAACCCCGTCGCGGAAGCTCTGCTTTTTGGAAGAGGGACAAGAAACCGGAGCTTTCAATACCATATTCCCAAGCGGAGCTTGGGAACTAGCAAAATCAATACGGAACATCAGTTACGTTATTGGTTCCAAATCATCCAAATCTTTTTGTGTAAAAATAGGAACAACACAGCGTAAAACTGGCTGAATATTCTCAGGCTTGTCATTATCAACGCTAACATACCATTTATCTATTTTGTATTGTTGTTTGTCCCGATTTAACCATGAATCAGTATGGGCAGGATCGCTGATATATACAAACCAAGGATGCCAATTGGAAACTTTATTGATCCAAGTGACTTTAATAAGATAAAAAAAATCATCTAGCTTTCGCTTATAAAGCTTTTTGACATCGTCCTCATGCATTTTATGTAATTTCTCAAATTTAATTCTCTCCTCAACAAAGACTTCTATTAGCTGTTCGCACTGCTGAACTGACAAAGATTTGCCGTCGATTGGATCAGCCGCATTTAGCACTCTGATTTTTTCTTGAATACTGAGAGAAGGTGACGTAGCCAGAAAAAAACTCAATCTTTGTTGTTGCTCTTTGGAAACAGGGGTTTTAGCTATTCGATCAACAAAATATCTCTGGTAGTTCGTTGAAAGCATAGCATTGCTTAACAGCCATTCTTCATTATAAAACTCGTCCAAGTTTTCGTGAATAGCAAGCATTTGATGGGTATTGAAGGTGTCTTCAATAATATTATCATCAACAGCAGCGGAAGTTTTCAGCATTGAAACATTACTTAAAGCTTCCGCCTTCCAGTCTTTAGAAAAAGGGCTTCCCGTCTCCAAGACATTTTCGATTCTTTTTATCATGCCTTTTGATGCTTCTTCAATGCTGTGCCATTGCTCGGGTTCAATATCTTGCTCCAATTGCAGCCAAGCGGCAAATAATTCTGCTTTATTAGGTATTTTCTTATCAAAGAATTGACTATACCCAAAAGCATCATTTTCTGAGATGGCAACTATGTCATTATCGCTAAACTCCTTGGCTATTATTGTAAAATCTTTGGCTATAAAATATTTATTAATGGAACTGTATTCTACAGGAACTTCGTCCATATAAAAGGGATACAGCCAGCTTTCCTTGCCTTCCTTATTCCATTGTATGCCTGGACGAATGAGGCGCATAACCTTTCCATCGCGTTTGCTTTTGACTCTATCTGGAAGCGATGCATAATCTACCCGCCAAGGAATTAGATTATGGATTAAGATTTTATGCTGCACACAAGACCAGTTTCGCCATTGATTGGCCAGTGGCCTGATAAATGGTGGAATCGCACCATTTTGTTGTTGAAAGCATTTTTCGCATTTTGCCATGGAAATCGAACACGCTACATTATTCCCCTGCGCCGAATGCAAACAAGCCTCGGCCAGATAAACTAAAGGCAAAGCATGGATGATGGCCCTTTCATCGCTGGAAATTGAATTTAATTGTTCAGTCAAGGATGCGAGTTCTTGTTGGTGCTGATTGGCAAATGTTGCTGCCGCTATTTTTACAAGTTCAAGTGACGCTTTATAGGATTTTTTATAAGTGTCAGGTATTTCCTGCAAACTTAGCAACGCCTGGTCAATATACACTATAGCTTGTTGCCAGCTTTTATTTTCAAAATGCATTTTGGCTAGGGCCATGCAATAATCAACTTCAAGTTGATAACCTCTAATACCAGAAGCCAATAACTGTTGGCGTATGCTAGTTATTTGACTATCCAGCTCAATTTCATTGATAAAGCCATATTCAAACAAAAGGATACTGATATTCGTTTTAAAATCAAATAAATGCTCAGGCGATATAACATAATTATCGGTTTTAAATTTATCAATATGTTCCACAGCTATATTGAATAGCTTTCCAGCTTGCTCTATGGTATCGCGTTTTTCAGATATGGAAAAGGCAATGCGTACCCAATCAATTAGATCAAGGATAACATTCGTGACAAAACCTTGATTTAATGAGGCTAAATTAGCAGGAATGTTATCGAGCAAGTTTATGGTTAAATATTTTTGCGCACCATCCCAAAAAATTCGACCTTTTTCATAAATCTTATCTTCGGGTAACAGACGAATAATCTGCATGACATGACGAAAAACAGCTTCCTGAGGTTTGCTTTCCCTTTCATATAGCCTCAGATAAATAGCAGCCCATATGATTTCAGTATTGGATTTTAGGACCAACCAATCATACAAAGTGTCTAATGGAAGTTTATCAAACCCCGAATCCCTGTGCTTTTTAATGAACAACTGTATCCCTTCCTCCATCAACAAAACCCCTTTTTTATCACCCATGCGGTCTTTTAATTCACCAAGGTTTAACAGCACCCATATTTGCTCCTCTTCCAAAGATAACTTTGTTGCCAAGGAATAAGTTTCCTCCAATAATTTTTCAAGATAAGTCCATTTATTATTTTGTAAGTCATAATAAGATTGATGATAATGCTTTTTTTTAACCTGACCGATGGCGAGTTCTGCCAATTGCCGGGAATTCTTCAATCTGGGCAATAAATCAAGCAACGCTTCGTTTCCATGCTCATTGCCTATTATTTCTATCGCCATTCTGAAAATGATTTCCGAAGATAGCGAACCAGGAAAGCTATATTTATCGCAATGTTCAAAAGCAAATTCACGAATTAATGGATGCAAGGCATAAATCTGTTTGTCCGCATCCAGAATTTCCACCAACGCCAATTCGATTAATAATGAAATTGAATGCTCCAAGGCTTTATCGTCAGAAGACAATTGTTCCAAAGTGGGGTTTGATATCTCCAAGGATTTTTCGTCAGAAAGCAATTGCTCCAAGGCTGTATCGTCAGAAGACAATTCAACCAACGTTGGGTTGAATATATTCTTTATAATATAATCAAGCCCCTGTTTTATTAACTCCCATGAGACATTGGTTGTCCCCAAAGCAGACATAATGGGCAATAGGAAAAATGCCCCTTTATGATAAACATCCTTGTCTTTCACAATCAGTTCTTCATAAGTCCAAGCGAAAGTTGTGGCAATATTATTATGTAGTTGACGTTCATCTAAGGAATCGCCTTGTGGATTTTGGGTCT
>CAIYXP010000158.1 GCA_903930145.1 uncultured Methylococcaceae bacterium | reverse complement strand
TGTCCCGATAATGGGGATTGATCCAATCCTCTTCGGTCAAGTGTGGTGCAACCGCGACACTCCCTTCGTGTCCACTGCCTCCAATGGTGAAGAATGCCTCGCCGCGTTGGCAATATGCCCGTTCAAGGTTGTCGATTTCTCGGGCCATCACCATCCAGCGATAAAAATCTAGAAGTTGTTCAAGCAGTGGTTTTGCTTCGGTCGTCACTTACTATGCCCCTGTTATATTCTGTAATTTTGGATCATTTTACCCACTTACTTCTGACCATTGCCTAGACTGTACCAATCCAAATGACGTGTAGCGACCATAGTCAGGGTTAACAAAACAAACAACAATATCGAACCCAACATGAGTGCATTGTCCTCCGATTGCAACAAGCCGAATAAGGCAGCATACAACCCAGCGAGCATGAATCCAGCACCGGCGGCTCGACGAATACTTTTCATGACGGCACTGAGATAAAAAACCAGCAATCCCACACAGGCAATAGCGGCTATCAGATAAGCCTTGGTAAAACCAATATGCTCGGAAAGACTCAGCAACAACAGAAAGAACATCGCCAATGCAAGCCCCACCAAAGTGTATTGCGCTGGGTGGATGATTAGGTTTTGCAATATTTCATAAAGGAAAATGGCGGCAAAGGTCAGGCAAACAAACAGGAACCCATATTTCGTCGCCCGGTCAGACATCGAATAAATGTTGACGGGATCAATCAAACGCACACCAAAACTATCGAAACACGCCATCTCCTTGCATTGGCTAAGATTTTCAGACACATTGGAGGCCAGTGAATTGACCGACCAATTGGCGCGGAAGCCGTCGGCACTTACTTGCTGGGTGACAGGATCGGGCAAAAAGCGTCCATGAAATCCGGGGTGAGGCCAAGAAGAAGACAAGGAGACATGGGTTTGCCGACCTGCGGGAACCCATTCCAAATCCTCCAGCCCACGCAGTTTAAGTGTAAAATTGACAGGTATGGTCACTTTACCTTCAAGATTGCCCAACTCCTCCAAAGTCACATGCATGCCTGGGGTTGCCCCAAAATTCAATCCTGAACCTTGCTCAAAGGAATGGTGTACACCATTCCACTCCAAACCCGGGGCATCCAACACTCCACGCATGTCGGCTACGGCCACAGCAAGATAAGGTTTGCCGACGACGAGGGAACCATTGTGCCTTGCTTGAGGCTTGCCGAATTCTTGTGGAATACTAAAAACCCCTTTGAATTGTGAATCCAACACATAGGAGCGCACTTTGAATAACCCACGTTGTTTGGTTTCGGCCGTCAATAGGCCAGTCACATCCAATTGTTCAGGCAGCAAATAAAGTTTGCTGTGCTCAGTACGATTTTCTTGACGCTTGTTCGATTGTCCATTCAACAAGGTTTCGACAGTTTCTTGCCATTGCTCCAAGTAGGGAACGACAAGCACAGGGCCAAACACTCGCTGTTGACCAGCAAAACTAGCTGCTATGTCGGCAATCACTTCGTTTTGGCGATAGGCCCGTTCGTTGACCAATCCTTGAATCATCAACAACGGAACCAACAAAGCCAGCGTCAGGCCAAAGACGACAGCGGCTTTTACCCAAAGTGTTTTTTGCATGGCTGTGGACCTCTTATTTCATTTGTTTGTATAGCCGTAAGGACATCGCCCCCAATACCACCACACCTAGCAACATCACACCCCATAAAATTAATGTGCGGTTCTGCGCCGATGTTTTCGCCATGGCGGCCAAACTTTCATTTTCTTGCAAGTTGTGGCGAATTTGCACAGGACCCGCTTGAGCTTGTTCAAGTTGCAATAATTCTTGAACAGAAAAACCTGGGGCAACTTGGTATAACTCGACAGCGGCTGATTTTATGTTGTCCCGACCAAATGCCAGAGTATAAGGAGGTGATCCACTGACCAAGAAAACCAAGGTGGCCGGTTGCCAGATTAGGCTAAGTTCGGGTTTGCTCGTCGTGGTTGTTTTTGGGTGTATCACCCACTCCGCAAAATGCGTCAACGGCACTGACAATTCGCTGGAACGCCGGGTTTTATCGGGTTGGGTGATCTGGTAAAAAACATTATGCGCGAGCGCTTGGAACACCCATTCATTCGGCTTGCCTAGTTGTCTGCTAGGAATCTCGCGATAAGTTCCGACCTGAGCGGGTAATACGATATTGGGTTCGGCGAAGTGCAGGTCTATTTTTTCCACCGGTAGGGCAATCCCTGCACGATACATTAAATCATTCGGGAGTTTCCCTGCCATAGGCTGAAGTGTCAGCTTATCCAAGTACGGTACGATGGACGTTTGCTCGGATTTTTCAGCCTCTATGGAAGCAAATCGCACAGGCTCCCCACTGCGCCAACTCAGCCTGGCATATCGAAATGCACGGGGGGTGAACTCCAATCGATCATTCGCCAACGTTTCCGAAGTTTGGGTATCGATTAGCCAGTTTAACTCCGTGGCGGCAACCATCTCCCATTGCTTAAGATTATCACTGACCTCCAACCAGACTTGGGCTGAATAAGTCTGTTTACTGGGTGGTAATGTAAAATGCAGTGCGCTAATCAATGGTTTCTTGTCAGTATCGTTCATCTGACCGGCTTGCCCCAAGTCCAATATCAATCCAACCAAAGTTGGCTTCTCGACTATGGCATCCACGCCGACCGCACCTTTGCGAGGTTTGGTCTTGACCGAGAGCAGTGTGCCATCTGCCCCCGCTTTGATTTCCATATCTATCGCATCAACCGATTGAAGGTTTTGTGGATTGCCATTAATTTCGAATTGTTTAACCGGCCACGACTGTTTTTGAATCTGGTTTTGCCGGGCTGGCACATAAAACGCAAAAGGCAGTTTCCCTCCTTGCGCGTCGAACACTCGCAAATCGCCAAGGTCTGCCGAATGTGCATTCAGATAAACAGCCTGTGGCAAGCGTAAGGCGACCACTCCTTGCTTTCCGGTCACGGTCAAATTCATGCTATGTGTGTAATCTGACGGCACATCGGAGGGTTGATCCTCATCGGGCGATGAGGCAGCGAAGCCAGTCATCGAGAGTAGAAACCCAAAACATGCAAACAGTGATAGATAACCCGTTGATATTTTCATTATTTTTCCCAACCCGACAAAGATTAACTTTTAGGCGGAGCGGATGGTCTCTCGTCCACAGCCTCGACCGATTCAGATGGCAATGGCGCGAGATAACCAATCGCCAGCATCAGCAAACCCACACCGACAAATGATATAACTCTTTCCAATCCACCGACATTGGATAGATCAACTAAAAAGAGCTTGGCAACCACAATGCCCAACAATAACGCGCCCAACATCCAGATCTTGCGCAAATTCCGTTGCGCGGCCACCCGCATCAGAACCAGAGCCGTCCCGCTCCACACCAGAGAAAGCATCGTTTGCACAAATTGCGAGTCATACAGCGGATCAATCTGGTAGGGAATGGGCAGATAAGCCGCCACAGTGCGCAACAGCATCAAGTTGAACCAAGCATACCCAGCCAATGCTGCAATCCAAGGGGCTTTAGCCAGCCAATCCGGTCGTTGCTCAGACTCGTCAAACCCCTCGCACAAATAACGGTAAGATTCGATTCCTAGAATCACGGCAAAACCGGTGGTTAAATCCAAGGGATTTAACACTGGCAAATAGGGCAATGGCTCCATCAAACCGTTTTGGGTCAAGTTCCACCAGAAAACTAGAATAATGGACCAAGCCGTTCCTAACGGTATGAGTGTGCGCTGATACCAAGTTGCAATGGGGAATGTCGGCCAAACTTCCCCCCGCGCCCTGCGGATAACCCAGAAAATCGCCAACATCATCAACCACGCTGGCAGATAACGTCCCCAACTGCCCGACGTGAACCAGCCAGCCTCGGATAATAGCGCTTGTTCCCCTGAGGTTTCGGAGCCTAACCAGTATTCGATCAGTCTGCGTCCAACCGGCCAAATCATCAGCCAAGGAACGATGATGCGTTGGCTGTGCAAGGTTTTTAACCAAAGGGAGTCAATTGACCAATCCATTTTCCGCCAAAAGGCCATTAACCATTCACACACACCCCATAAGGCAAAATAAGCCCACCAGGTTTCCCGCTCGGACATCCCTTCATTGACATACAAGTCAGCCAGCATGACAAAACTGGACCAGCCCAATGCACACCAAGCCGACAGCCCAAACCAACGCAACGCATTCCAACTTAAGCGTTTTGCCAATAAAGTGAAGCCAAAGGCCAAGCCAGCCACACTCAGGCTATACACGCTCCAATACAAATCGTCAGATCGATAAGGATCAAAACCTTGTGCCAACCGATACTGGCCTTGCACCCAATCTGACCACTCGCTGACGACAAACACAAAACACCAGAAGCCCGACCACATCAACAAACGATTGGATAACGTCGAGTATTCCAACTCGCCAAGCCGGAAAAAAAACCAACTGCTGACAAAAGCCCCCAAACCAATCAATAACGCCCCCAAGAAGGGACCAGCGAATAGACTGCGTACTGGTTCTTGGGTGGTGGAATCAAAGCCGACCATGACTAGCCAAAGAAATACCAAACCAGCTAAAATCTGTGCCCCTAACGCGAAAGTCCGGGCAATTTTCCACTGCATTTGCCAACTGATGACACCTAGCATAGCCGCCACCAACAACCCGCTCATTGCCAGCAAATTAGCCTCTAAGGAGTCATCGGTGCGGAGTGCGATTTCGGTCCAAGCCCCTGCCAGCATCCAAACCGCCGCCAACCCCAAAAATCCCGTCGCAAAAGGGGCAAGGTTCACTGGATGGCTGTTTTCAAGCTCGTTGGTTTGCTTCCTAAAATTGATTGCCATCATGAACGCAGTGGCTGCCAGCAATAAAAACCCCAGCCATAAATTGGATTGCATCGCGCTGGACGCATCTAATCCAGTCACCGACCCGACAAATGACATCCAAGCGCCAAACTGCACCAGCAAACCAAACACCCAAGCCATGGTTTGGCGTTGACGCAAACCCACCCACACCATGCCGGCCCCTTCCAATGCCCAAGCGGCGGAAGTCCACCGCCCGTCTAATGCGAACGGAATAGTCAAAGTGCCAAACACGACACTTAGGGCCAAGAATGACTCGGTCAGCAATTTTAGCGTCGTCCCCAGTTGTCGCCATAACAGCACGGCAACCCCGGAATAAAACAAACCCAAGGCGAGTGATGAATACGCCAAGCCAAACTCAATATTTTTGACCAAGCCATATTGCAAGCCGAAGGCCACCAGCGGTGTGCCGAAAACCAAAGTGGCATCGACATAGTGCTTTAAATTGGGCGCTTGGCGATTGGCATACAAAATGGTAATCATCACATAAAATAAAAAGAACAGAATCAGGAATAGCTGGACTGAGCCATAATGCTCTGGCGTGTAACGCAACACCCCCCAAGCCGTGCCAATAATGAACGTAAAGGCAAAACCGATAAGATTGAGCAAGCGCCACGAGCGATAGAGCGAAATCGCCAAGATGCCTGAATTCAAGATGGCATAATATGAAAACAAGCCAATATGGCTGCCCCCACCCGTGGTGGTTAGGATGGGTGCGGCAAAGCCACCGACAATGCCGAATACAGCCAGCCATAGGGCATCTTGCAATACCGCCAACAAGCAGGTGAATGCCGTCAGCACAAATAGCAGCGCAAAAGCGACGCCGCCCGGAAACAAGCCATAAATTTTGTAGGCTCCAAATGTCACCAGCATCAATATGGCGACCGCCGAACCTTGCACAGGCAAACTGATCCCCGGCCTCTTCTCGCGTATTTTCCAAGCCCATGACAACAAGGCAATGTCTGCCAACACGATGCCCACTAGACGATATTCAATTGGCATTGAAAATCTGGCTGCCGCATATTTGAGCAGAAAACTAACCCCTAGGAACAGAATAAGCAAACCCACCTTGGCAACCAGATTCCCACCGAATAACCAAGATTTTAGCTTGTTGACCCATTCCGGGGCGGATTTTTCGGTGTGGGCTCGTGATTGTTTAGCCCTGACATAATCCATCCAAGGGTCAGGGGAAACAGTCGATGGAGAGTCTTTTTCCGATTCGCCATCCGCTTTGGTCAAGGTCTGCGTCTGCGGCTCTGGTAAACTATAGGTTGTGGATGCGAGGGAATCGATGGTCGCGCCTGCCCTTAGTGACTCGCTCTCTGGTTGAGGCGATGCGGGGTTGATGGCTGCAAGCTCCGGCATCGCCACTGGTTCACGGGCCACTTCGGTAGTTGCCTTGTGCTGTTGAAACTGCGCCGCCTTTAGTTCGCTGCTCAAGCGATTGACGAATTCATTCAGATTGCGTATGACCTGACCCAATTCGTCAATTTTTGCATGGGCTTTGCGGGCCGAGAGAAGAGCGAAAATTGGGCAAAGTAAAAGGTAGAGGACTATAGCCAGTGCTGCCAGTATAAAAATCGATTCCACCATGGTCTCCGATTCAAGTGTTGCGCCATTTTAGTTTATTACAACACAATGAACGGTCAAAATATCCATATTGGTTCGAAAATAAATCAACAATGTTTAATAGCGAATTACACCAATGAAATCATTAACCATGGGCTATGTTTACCTTGCCATTGCCATACTCGGCGAGGTGGTCGCCACCAGCACCTTGAAAGCCACGGAGGAATTCACCCGGTTATGGCCCAGTGTAATCGTCCTCGCTGGATATGGCATTGCTTTTTTTTTTCTAACCTTAGTGTTACGCAGCATTCCCGTGGGAATCACCTATGCTATATGGTCGGGATTGGGTATCGTGTTGGTTGCCCTTGCCGGCGTATTTCTCTATCGGCAGATACCTGACTGGCCTGCAATATTGGGCATGTCGCTCATCGTGTTGGGTGTAATCGTCATCCAATTGTTTTCAAAGACGGTCACACACTCATGATTTACACAGAAATGGGACCAAGCCCACAGTCAAGGGCGGACAAATGTAGAATTCACCCCGTAAATCGGTGACTTAGGCCCGATCCGTCATTATTTTTCAATTACATCTCAATGGAGAAAACCATGAACGAAAAAGAACTCGTCGCCAGACATGCTGCCAACCTAGTGCAAAACGGAATGTTGGTAGGGTTGGGGACTGGCTCGACAGCCAATTACTTTATTCAGGAACTCGCCAATCGGCATAAAGAAGAAGGTTTGCAAGTGACTGTGGCTGCCAGTTCGGTCGTCAGCACGATCAAAGCACAAGAAATGGGGCTGCCCCTACTAGCCTTGGAACATGTGAGCCGGCTAGACCTTTATGTGGATGGTGCGGACGAAGTGACACCTGACCTGACACTGCTAAAAGGACGGGGATACGATTTGGTCAGGGAAAAATTGATGGCGTCGGCCAGCGATAAGTTTATTGTGCTGGTCGACCCGACGAAATTGGTGGATCGCATAGGCGCTCGCTTTCCCATTCCCGTCGAAGTCATGCCGTTTGCTTGGAGCTTAGTCAAGCGTCGCTTGGAATCCATAGGCGGCAGCGGGGGCTTGCGCCACACCGCCAACAAAGACGGCCTAGTGATGACATCTCATGGTAGTTTGGTGCTAGACATGGCATTCGACCCCGCCCTGGAAGCTGCTGCCCTTAATGCATTTCTTAACGAAACCCCGGGCGTGGTCGAACACGGGATATTTCGCAATTTGGCTACCGTGGTCTTTGTGGCTGCGGAGGGAAGAGTTCAAGAACATTGGGCGAAGTAAGTAGCAATTGTGGGCTATTTGGGTGTCGTTCCTTTATAGCCCAAAGCCTTCAACGGAAGGTCTATACGCGTGGTTTCTGTTTGATTATCAAAAATGCTTAAACTGAGCGTAGCATCATCGAAGGCCGGAGTTCCGGTGGGCAACAGGAAAAACACAATGCCTTGGATCGCTTGGCCTTTTGCCAAGACGGCATCTTTGAATTCACCACCCCTGTAGGTCTCATCCCGCGACCTTGAGGCATTGCTTTTATAAACACCATACAAACCGGAAATAATCGCCACCGCAATCCCACCATAAGGTCCAGCGAATTGTCCGAGTTGGCCTAGGCCAAGTTGCCCCACGCCTATGCCAACTTGGCCAAACACATTGCCCTGTGACACCAGCCACTTGGAAATCTCAGCCGCTGAACGGGGTGCGATGGCTGGCTGCTTGGGCAACATCAATTTAAACTGGTGTGTCTCGACCCGAATCGGGCTTTCCCCATTGTTTTGCACCCTGACCAGCACTGGCAATACCGACAGAGCCAACAAATCTTCGCCAAATACCATTTCTTGCCGATCCGTTTGAACAAACGGGTCTGCTTCCATGACAATCATAGCTTCGGTTTTACTATAGCGAACAGAATGTTTGACCTCTGCATTTTTTGTACAAGCTGACAGCAATGTCAGCGCAATCAGGCTTGTCAGAAGGCATTGCCGCATGTTGACACTATTGGCTTGCTAAGTTTTTTCATCATGCACAGGCATCACCAGCACAGGCTTGCCCGATTCATGCAAAACCCCGTGTATCGTGTCCCCAAGCAAAAAATGATAGATAGCACCATGTTTGCTGGAACCCACCACAATCACATCAACCATAAGCTTGTCCGCCTGCAGGACAATAGTTTTTCCTGTTTCCCCTTGAATCAACAAGGCCTTGGCATCAATCCCTTGTTCACGAAGAACACCGGCCATTTCTTGCAAATGCAGATGCTCATTATGAAACCCCTTGGCTAATTGATCTCGCATAACCGGCGTGTCAACCGTATAACCAACAAAATCGGGGTCAGGCTCCGCAACATGCAACAAACAAACTGAACTTATTGTGTTTCTCAACAAATTGATGGTCTTTTCGACCAAAAACTTGGAGTTTTCGGAATTATCTATGGCTATCAAAATTTTCAAAATATCACCTCGCTTAAACCGTAAATCACAAAACACCATCCCTCCCTGAACACTGGCAGGGAAAAAGCAATCCATCTCATTACTCACATCAACTAATTCGCACCAATTGGAAGCAAATAGCATCAAAACTGTTCATTTCTTTAGCATAGCCAGATAGCAAATAATTGAATTGTTGACTCACACTACCATGGCATGACTACTGCTTTAATAGACATTGAAGAGTGGCTCATTGGACATTTTGGTTTATTCAGGCACATTTCATCCTGCTTGAATCAAAATCATCCATCGACTGAATTCATTCCGTCGAGTCACCATTCGGGTTTCGGTAACTAGAAACCTGTTCCCGTTGTCAACGATTAATACTTTCTGAGAGGTAAGTCCCATGGTTTCGCCAGAAGAATTGACTATCGATAAATTAGAAGAGCATAAGGAAGTTTGGTTAAGGGCATGGTGTGCTGCTGTCACGCCGAATGCCATAAAGGATTCCGAATTGGCGGCAGGTTGGGCAGACGCTTGCTTGTAATCTTACGAAAAAAGGTTTTTTGAGTAATGCAAACTTGGTGCATAAGCCAAGTTGAAAAGGATATGGCTTTATCATACGCAGCTTTTCCTAAGCCTAGATTAATTGGGCAACGATAAAGCCGTTGCCCAAGCACATTTAGAGTCATTCCTTTTGCCAACCTAGACGCTTACGATAAATTGTTGATGGACTGACTTCCAATAAAGCAGCCGCTTTTGGAACATTCCCTTCGCATAAAGCGATAGCCCTTTCAATGGTTTCCTTCTCCACTAACCATAGCGGTCGTATCAAATCACCAGTCGCCCCTTCAGAAAAACTTTCCTCAGACACATTGTATGAGGATATCGGGGCTTGGATAACCGAAATAGGTTTGTCCAAAGGCGGTGGAAGCATATCTTTAGAGACCAATGTACCCTGATTCAATACAACAATATTGCGGATGACATTTTGCAATTGACGAACATTGCCCGGCCAATGATAAGAAAGGAAGAAATCCTCAGTATCTGGGGTAAATCCTACAAAATTCTTCCCTTCTTCCACGGCAAATTCCTTTAGGAATCGCCTAGCTATTGATAGTATGTCTTCCTGCCTCTCTCGTAGTGGCGGAAGGCTTATGGCTATGACATGCAGCCGGTAATAAAGGTCTTCCCTGAAACGACCCGCCTCCACCTCTTTCAAGGGATCGCGGTTCGTCGCGCAAACCAGCCTTACGTCCACTGATTCAACCTTAACACCCCCCACTTTCTGGAATGTGCCAGTCTGCACAAATCGCAATAATTTGCTTTGAATGTCCAGGTCCATCTCGCAGATTTCATCTAGGAACAAAGTCCCGCCATCGGCACGGGAAGCCACGCCCAATCGATCAATATAGGCTCCTGTAAAAGCCCCCTTGACATGACCAAATAGTTCACTTTCCAACAAATCCTTTGGAATGGCGGCGCAATTGAGAGCGACAAACGGTTTATCGCTTCGAGGACTTTTCGGATGGCTATGAATTGCTCCGGCACAAACTTCCTTGCCACTTCCACTTTCGCCCGTGATAAACACGGTAGCCCTACTTGCCGCCACCTGATCAATGACACGATAGACTGCCCGCATAGGTGGGGAGTCGCCAATGAAACCGGAATAATCGCTATTGATTTCGCCTAGGTTTTCACCCTTTGCTTCCATGCTGCGCATTTTTAACGCATTATGAACAGCGCAGAGCAAACGCTCAGCATTGCAGGGCTTCTCTATGAAATCAAAGGCACCCTCACGCATTGCCTCCACAGCGGCATGGACTGAACCGTGCCCCGTGACGACGACGACAGCACAAGACAACTTATCCTGTATGACACGTCGGAGAATGTCCAAACCGACCATATCGGGCAATTTTAAGTCCAATATCATCACCTGAGGCAAATGCTGGTACAGCAACTCCAAAGCAATGCCGCCCGTTTCCGCACAAATGACTTTCCAACTCTCCTTTTCCAGATAAGCCTTATACAGGTGTGACAGAGTCGGGGAATCCTCGACTAGTAGTATGTTAACCTTGCTTTCTTCATTCATAGGAGACTGGGCACAACTTAAAATTTGTTCTCTGCTGATATTCCGACTTTGCAATGCAAAATGCAAAATGCAAAATGCAAAATGCAAAATGCAAAATGCAAATGATGGTAACTCTATT
>CAIYXP010000157.1 GCA_903930145.1 uncultured Methylococcaceae bacterium | reverse complement strand
TTTCATGATGCTTCCGATAAATTTTGGAGATTTGAAGGCTTACGAGAGGCAATCGAATTCCTTGATGCTGAAGTCAAGTATTGGAATGAAAAGAGAGGTCTTTTCGAAAAACAAAATTCGAACATCCATGCATACCTACGCAGTTCGAGCTATTTAGAGTCGAATTTGAAAAGTCTCAAAAATTGGCAAGAGAACTCAGAGAGTTGGGATGATCAGAAATATGCAACTGAGAATAATAATTTAAAGAATCATTTTTTAGGCCAGCTACGCTCACAATGGTTATGGAGTGGTCACCCTTACACTAGTGTTTTTGTTGACTGCTATCGTCAATATGGAAATGTAGCTGCCACAGCATTTCTTGAGTTCATATTAAAGAAGAAAACCGACGAAATAGTAAAGGGGGATGCTAATTTATTTGGAATCATGCTTGGTTATGAGTTCAGAAACCAAGACTCTGACTTAACTAAAAGGCGAAATGGAGAAAAAGCTTCTTTTTATCACTTGAGAAATCAGCTTGAAACTACAACAACTACCTTGATTTCAGAGGTTGAAAAGTTCAAGACTGACTTTACCGATTGGGATAGACAAATAAAGTCTGTATGGCAAGACTGGTTAGTACAATCTTCCAACGAACATTCTCAACAGCAGCAAATTCAGCAATCTGAATTATCAGACTATATAACTGAACGTAAGACAAAACTTGCAGAATTAGAAACGCTCTATGAGGAAAAACTTCGCCTAGAAAAACCTGCTACCTACTGGAACAAAGCTGCAAAAAAATATGGTAGGCAAGGAGCTTTATGGGCATTATGTTTGTTGTCATCTGTAGTGCTTGGTCTTTTCTATCTTCATGATTTTTTTACCTCTTGGTTGATGGGTCAAGAACTGAATCTGGAGCTTAAACATATTCAAGGTGTAGTTATATTCGGTTCTTTCTTGATGGTTTATGTGTTTCTAGTTAGAACTTTGTCACGCCTTGCATTTAGTTCGTTTCACTTGATGAGAGATGCTGAGGAAAGGGAACAATTGACCTATCTCTATCTAGCCTTGAATAAAGAAAAGCAAATCGATGAAACATCCCGTAGCATTGTACTCCAAGCATTGTTTAGCCGTTCTGAAACTGGATTGCTTACTTCGGAGAACGGGCCTACTATGCCCGGAATTAATGAAATATTAAATTCGGCATCAAGTTCAAAATAGTGTCTAATGGCTATGCCTCATTCGGTAGAATGCGCTGAGCGATTCCGACCTACGGGCTAAAACAAAGTTGGGCTTACAACTACATGAGGAAGTAACATGAAATACTTAAAGTCTCAAAGAAAGATCATTCTTTCAGTCATTTTTCTAAATTTCTGTCTACTAACGGTAGTGGAAGCATCACAATCCTTTTATGGAAGATGTCTTCTGGAAGTTAATAAAAAGAAATATCTCAATGGATCATGCGCCATTACAATGGAAAATGACGGAGGTTTCTTAATCGGCGCTTCAGAAACTCAGCCGGTTACTTATTTTGCAATCATATCAGTCACCGGAAAGGATGTTAGTGAAGGATTTTGGAATGAAGAAAAAGGTGCAAATCATGCACATACCCCGCTTGGTAATTTAGTGCGAAAAGGTGCCTGTTGGCAAAATCAGAAGGCGAAAGTTTGTGCTTGGAAATAGCCTTATAATTTTAGGGCGGATACAGCCGGGTAGCCCGACACTTCCAAGAAAAAAAAGACCACTGAACGAGGATAATTTTGGGGAAATATAATGACTTGCTGTTCCGCTTACTTGCCGGGAAATCGGATGCCAACATCTCATTCTCAGAACTCAGGCACTTACTCAACGGCTTAGGGTTCCATGAGCGCATTAAAGGCGATCACCCTATTTTCACGAAAGCTAGGGTCGAGGAAATTCTCAACTTGCAACCGCTTGGTTCAAAAGCAAAGCCTTACCAAGTCAAACAGATTCGGAATGTCATTGTAAAATATAAACTAGGAGGTGAAGATGTCGAGTAAATATGAAATTATTATTTATTGGAGTGCAGACGACAATACATTTATTGCCGAAGTACCAGAGTTACCGGGGTGCATGGCGGATGGAAAAACATATCAGGAAGCCATAACTAATGCTGAAGTGATTATTGGGGAATGGCTTGAGACTGCGAAAGAATTGTGCCGTCAAATCCCCATTCCGCGTGGTCGGTTGATGTATGCCTAACGATCCGTTCCAACCCCGGTAAGGTGCATTCGTAAGACCATAAGGACGGAACCATGGACGGGTTCCGCCGAATGTTTTAAGGAACGAACCACCCCCTAACATGGCTACTAAATTGGGTATCATTGACAGCACTACGTCATTGACGTATTATTGATCTATGCTCACCGTCATTGAGACACCTACTTTTTCTAAGCTTTGGCCGGACTACTGGACGGAGGATGAGCGAGGAGAGTTTGCAGCTTGGCTTATGGAAAACCCGGAGGTCGGCGATGTAGTCAAACACTCCGGTGGCTGTCGAAAAGTGCGTTGGTCTCGACCGGGATCAGGCAAATCGAGCGGTGTGCGAGTTATTTATGTTAATCGCTTGGCAAATAATGCTATTGTCTTACTGCTTATCTACGCAAAAAGCGCAAATGACACTATACCGCCCCATATTCTCAAAAAACTAGCCGAGGAATTTGGTCATGCCACTGAGTGAAAAAGAGCTTTTGGAAAGGGACGCGAA
Source organism: uncultured Methylococcaceae bacterium (assembly GCA_903930145.1). Classification (GTDB taxonomy): domain Bacteria; phylum Pseudomonadota; class Gammaproteobacteria; order Methylococcales; family Methylococcaceae; genus Methylumidiphilus. The sequence continues at coordinate 4,082 of CAIYXP010000157.1, read as the reverse complement.
GCGCAACATCGCTGAAGAGCTTTTGCAGTCTGTTAAAGAGTTTGCCGCAGGACAAGGAACCCCCGTTTCTGTATCTCCCGTAGTGGTTGCGCGAATGAAAACTGGCTTGTCCCAACCGAAATTTGCAGAGCTTTTGGGTGTTAGCACACGAACCCTTCAGGAGTGGGAGCAAGAAAGACGCAAACCTTCTCGTGCGGCGAAGACGCTAATTAAAATTGCGATACTGCATCCAGAAGTTTTACGGCAGATCAATGCCTAAAATCAAAGGGGGGCAGACTCTGTTGATCGTTTGCGGAATCGAATGAAAAAAGAGCAAAATCCACGAATGCCCAACCTCGCAAGGCAAGCTCCTGCATCACTTCATACCGCACCCCTAATTGATGCGTGTCCTTTCATTGTTATCAAAACACCGACTCGGTTTTTAAACCGAGTAGGTGTTTTGGTTTTAATGCATAGCCACCGCTGGTATTCTCTCCGCTTTGCGCTCTGCCAATCGACGGAAATTGCCGAGTGAAGCAAGGTGGAAATAAATCCAAGCCAACTCGCCAGTTTTGAATAACTCTTGCACTTTTTCCGCATCCAATTGGGCAAGGGCGGGTTCGTCAATGGCCCATAATCCGGTGAGGGTATAGGCTTTGCCGTCCGCTGCGGTTGTCGCTTGGGCTTGATGCTCCTTCAATAAGCCCCAATCGGCGAGTTTTTTGCAAAATGCAACGGTGCGCAGGGATTGCAAATTATAGTCGGTCAAGAATGACAGGGTTTGTTTGAGAAAAGCCGAAGGTTGGTCGCCAATGAATAAAGGCTCACCCTTAGTTTGGCCTAACCAAGGGCAGGATTCATCCACGCATACCCAAGGCTGGTCTGGATTGTCAGGGTTTTCACCCAATACAAAGGGATAGCGCCGGACAAAAGCAGGCACATAATGGGCCTTCCAAAGTTGGGCTTGGTCAAGGAATAGATTTTCCCCATTTTCCATGCCCAATACGGCGACCGGGCTATAGGTATTGTTTTCAGCACGGGAGAATATGATGGGGTATTCCCGGCAACTCTCGACAAATTCCACTCCCACCAATGGCACTGAATTGGTTTGTGAGGTGAAGCTTTGGTCGGTAGCCGCACCCATTTTGAGTTCCCCATGGCGTTGGGGGTTTAGCACAGTGATTTTCTGATAAAATAGCAAAGTGGTGTTTTTATTGGAGTCTTGCTGATTTTCTGACATGTTTTTTTCCTTATATAGTGGTTTTTAGCTGATTCCATCCCATTTTATTGGGAAAGAAGATAGAAAATAATGTGTGGTTATCGGTGCTTATCCATCCCTGCGAACAACAAAGCCTGCCGATTCTCCCGTGGGGGTTTTGTCCGTTACTATCAATTCATCAACGCTGGCCCAGCGCGGCCCCGTTTGACACCAATTGATAAAGGTACTGACACTATAACTATCACCCTCGGCAGTGATTTCGACGCTTCCATCCCATTTGTTGCGAACCCAGCCTGATAGTCCTAGAGATGCGGCTTTATCTCGGGCTGATGCGCGAAAACCTACGCCTTGCACTCTTCCCGTCACAATAATATGCACTCGTCTTTGCACAAATCACCTTGATATGTTGTACAGGTTCAATAAGCAGTTTTGTTAATGATCCAACAATAGTGAATTCTAGGGTTGCGTTCAAAATCCTTGGGTATGGTTTTGGTGCTAATATCTTCCACCGCCAAACCCTGTAAAGCATCGCCATCCAGTTTGAATTTGCGAAAGTTCGTGGAGAAAATCAATTGTCCATTAGGCGTTAGCAAACGGGCAGTTTTATGCAGCATGTCCACATGATCCCGCTGAATGTCAAAAGCACTGCCCATGCGTTTGGAATTGGAAAAGGTCGGCGGGTCCAAAAAAATCAAATCAAACAGGTTGCCACGTTTATCGAGTTGGGCATCCAACCATGCCAAGCAATCGGCTTGGATCAGTTCATGATGGTATCCTTTTATGCCGTTCAATTCCAGATTTTGTCGCGCCCAATCTATGTAAGTGTTTGACATGTCAACGCTAGTCGTCGAACTCGCCCCACCCAAAGCCGCATGAACCGTTGCCGTTCCGGTATAGGCAAATAGATTGAGAAAATGCTTGTCCTTAGCCATGGACTGAATCATCAAGCGGGTAGGCCGATGGTCCAGAAACAGGCCAGTGTCTAAATAGTCTTCGAAGTTGACCCAAAAACGGCAACCACCTTCTTCCACTTGATGAAATCGTGCCGCATCAGCCAATTTTTCATATTGGGCAGTGCCTTTTTGCTTGCGGCGAATTTTGAGGATGAGTTGTTCGGGAGGGATTTCCAACACTTGCGGCATCACCGACAAGGCTTCGGTCAAACGATGTTCTGCCTTAACCAGGTCTATCGTCGAGGGGGCTTCGTATTCTTGGACATGCAACCAAGTTTGATCGCTCTGGTAAACATCCACCGCGACTGCATATTCGGGGAGGTCGGCATCGTAAAGGCGATAACAGCTTATGCCCTGTTGCCTCGCCCATTTGCCAAGGTTTTTCAAATTTTTGCGCAAGCGGTTGGCAAACATTTCGGCCCCAGGCCCGATTTCTTCCTTCTTTGTCAATTTTTGGGCGTGACGCATTAATTGCTTGGCTTTGCGGGTTTCTTCGGATAGGCCGGATTCGTCCTCGTGCGGGGTGAAATAGCGCTCGGGATCAATTTCGAAATTGAACAGCTTGCATTCAATCGCGCCATTATAAAGTTTGTAGAATTTGCGCGCACGAATCCCCAATTTAAACGCCATTTCCGGGTTGCCAGTCAACACACTGGCTTTCCAACCAGGAAAATGCTGCCTCAGCAATCCGCCCAACTCGGTGTATAAACCTACCAAGCTCTCTTCGTCACCCAGTCTTTCTCCGTAGGGCGGGTTGACCACCAAGAGGCCATTGGCAGAATGCGGCCTGGCAAATTTGGCTTCTTGCTTTTCGACATGGATCAAACCCTGCAATCCAGCCCGGTCTATGTTGTCTATCGCGGCATGAACCGCCCAGCGATCCAAGTCGTAGCCAGTAATCGTCGGTAGTGATGCCAAGCCGATTTCCCGCCGATTATGCGCGTCTTGCAGCAAACTTTCCCAAATATCAGGGCGATGATGCTTCCAGCCTTGAAAACCATAATAGTCCCGCATTAAACCGGGTGCGATGTCGGCGGCCATCCAAGCGGCTTCGACCAGCAATGTTCCTGACCCGCACATCGGGTCGACCAGTTCCCCACCCGCTTTGGCAATTTGCGGCCAACCGGCACGCAACAACACGGCAGCGGCTAAATTTTCCTTTAACGGGGCGATTCCACCCTCCAAACGATAGCCTCGTTTGTGCAGGCTCTCGCCAGACAGGTCCAAGCTGACACTGGCAATGTCTTTGTCCAAGTAAACATTCACACGGATGTCGGGGCGATCCAAGCGAACCGAGGGGCGAATGCCGCATAATTCCCTAAACTGATCGACGATGGCATCCTTGACCTTTTGTGCGCCATATTGTGTATGGGTGATTCGTGATCGGGAAGAGGCGAAATCCACTGCCAACGAGGCATCAGGAAGCATCATGATTGCCCAGTCAATGTCACTAATCCCTTCATAGAGTTGCTCCGGGGATTCGGCTTGGAAATTTCCCAGTTTTAACAATATGCGATTCGCCAAACGCGACCACAGGCAGACTCGATAAGCCGTTTCGAGTTCTGCGCTAAAAGAAACTCCTGCCCGTCCATCCTTGACATCCTCGGCACCCAAGCCGCGCAATTCGTCGGCCAGCAACAGTTCCAACCCCAGCGGTGAGGTGGCAAAAAAATTATGATTGTTCAACAGTTTTCCATCGCTTTAGGATAATGGCGGGCATCAGTTAATAAAGGAAACCAGGGCGTAACAGCCAAAAACGTTGCATATAAAATTCGTTCTGAAGGCGTTCGCGTTCCAGTTCTTTGCGTTGTTGTTGGATTTCAACTGCTTGAGTTTGCAATTCATCCACTAACTGGGTTTTGTCTTTTTGGTATTTCTGTTTAAGGTCCGTCAATTGCCGTTTGTTGTCCGGTTTGGCAAAATCGGCTGAC
>CAIYXP010000156.1 GCA_903930145.1 uncultured Methylococcaceae bacterium | reverse complement strand
CCCTGCCTGATCTTCGACTTATTCTTTGTTTTGGTATGGCAACATACTCAATCAGGAAATCAAAAACCAGTCAGTCATTGAACCCCATTAGTTTCCAAGAACTACAACATTAGGAGCGGATGCATCCAAAACAGCATAGGCAGTCCCTAAGTCTAAGATCGTCGCAGTCGATGGTACACCCTGCGCAGAGGCATTTTCCAACCAAGTTTGGACTATGGTTTTGACCCCAGGTGCAACGGCATCCAAACCGTCTAAATCATTAACGTTGTCGCCCAAGTACGTTCCCGGCAACACAGCCAACAATTTAACAGTTGTTGATCCAAACGCTTCGACTTGAATCGCTCCAATTAGCTTGACCGGAGTGACTGAACCCCTGAGCATTGGACCACCTAGGACTAAAATGTCGAGTGGCCTGCCATCATACGGAGATAACGAGTTAGGCACTATGCCATAATTGGCGACTTGTCCGAGGTAGTTGATAACAACGGGTCGCAAAGGGGCGGTTCCTCCCCCAATGACTATACCTAAACTGGCAGTCTCAACCATTAAAGTACCCGTTGCCGTATCCACCACCCACTTGGCATTGGTTCCAGCAGGCATGGTGACCAGAGCATTGACCAAACCGGAGGGTGTCCTAGCAGGCAGCGTGTACAAGTTGAGCTTGCCATTGCCTCTAATTGACTGGCAATCTTTCGCAAAAACCAAGCCTTTCGGCAGCAACTCGCCGCATCTGACATCGTCAAGAGCCCAAACGCTGGTTGACAGCGAACTAATCAAAAATAATACAAATATGAGTATACGTTTCATAACACAAACTCCTGTAACTCAGATTAAAAAAAGTGGATTCACTGCTTTCAACGACCTCATCATTGCAAAGCAGCGAACCCCCTATTCAGTGACACAGGAATCATGCCATTCATACTAGGGATCAAATAGGAATATGGCTGAAAACGGGTTATTATCCTTGGTGTAAGCGGTAACAATAATCATAGAATGTACGTAGGTTTGTTGTTATTAGGCTAAACTACCCTTTGTTTGGCACAATTTCGTATGTATTTGATAGATTTGATTGATTTTCCAAAAATAATAGTAACCATTCGAATGTCGCTATATGGCAACCATCAATATGGGAGGATTCAAAGGAGCGACAACATTCCTTATTTTAATTATTATTTGAATCAGCTAAATACATAATGAGAAACCCTTGTGATCCGATGGTCGTCGCCATTTAGCGACAACATTTCAGCCATTGTCGGGCTGCCAAGACAACCCAAGCACACTCCAAAGGCATTGTTGTGTATTTTCTGCCCATTGCTTTAGCAAGCCGGCTTGAATCATGGGATAATTGGCACAATTTTTTTTAATGGGTTGTCACCATGAATATGAATCTCAGCCTACATGAAACCCGTGTGATTGCTTGCTTGATCGAAAAGTCCATCACCACTCCCGACCAATACCCGTTGTCGTTGAACGCATTGACCAACGCCTGCAACCAAAAAACCAATCGCGACCCAGTCATGGAATTGAATGAATCCACAGTGCAAGACACGGTTGACGGTTTAATCAAAAAATTTTTGGTCAGCAGGGCTTCGGGCTATGGCAGCCGGGTTACCAAATATCAGCATCGATTTTGTAACACCGACTTCGGCGATCTGAAACTTTCGGACAAATCCGTAGCCATTATTTGCGAATTGTTTCTTCGCGGCCCTCAAACTGCGGGTGAATTGCGAACCCGCTCCGAGCGTTTGTGTAAGTTTGCCGATGTCAGTGAAGTGGAAGCCGAGCTTGAAGCTTTGTCAAACCGGGAAGAGCCTTTAGTGGTTAAACTGCCCCGCGAACCAGGCAGACGGGAACAACGCTGTGCCCATTTGTTCAGTGGGAAACCATTGGCGCAAACATCACCGGCATTGGAAGCTGGCGAAGTTGAAAGCAGCGATACCAGTCATGAGAGGCTGGATAGTTTGGAAATGCAAGTGCAAGAACTTCAAAAAGGCATGGAAGAACTGAGGCAACAAGTCAAGTTACTGATCGATAATCAGGCGCTCTAAGCTCAGAAATTCAATCATCAATCAAAAGAGAATGGGGTAACTGATCCTTGGTTACGATGGCAATGGTTTCCAACTCGGTATCAAACAGTAGGAAATAATTGCCCTTATCCAGTTGCGATTTAACTTGATTGACTTTCTGTGCTAATGAAGTCTCCACTTCACCATAATCGGTTCCATCTCGGGTGACAACATCTTCGATTATTCCGGCTAGGGCTTCGGGGCTAAGTTCGCGGTGAGGAATGATCATGAATTTTTTTCAGTGTGAATTGAACCTTGATTAATTCTGGCAGGCTTGATTGTCATTCGACACTAAGCCTCTGTTAATAGTAACGTTGCGCGACAAGGGTTTTATCATAATTGACAAATTACCCAGCGATATTTTGCCACAAGATAAGCAAGAGGATTGAAAAATGCGATGTCAAAAAACTCACCTATTTAAGGCGCTGGTTTTGTTGGTGTTGGGAGTGCTTGTTACAATACCCTCCATGGCGAGGCATCATAATAATCAAGCCCCTCCCATATCATTGCCATCTGTCATCGAAGGCACTGTGAGCGGTTTAAATCAAGGAGGAAAATTTGATTACTATTTGCTTTCCCTCTCATGGTCGCCAGCTTTCTGTTTGCTCAATAATGACCCTGCATCTTGGGAGCAATGTGGCTCAAAACGCTTCGGATTCATAGTTCACGGACTCTGGCCCCAGTTTGAGCAAGGATATCCTTCAGATTGCAATGCAAACCCGCCTCCCATACCCGAATCTGTGGTTCAGGAGATATTGCCCATCATGCCCAGCCATGGTCTCATGCGTCATGAGTGGCAAAAGCATGGAACCTGTAGCGGTCTTGGTGTCAACGAATATTTCAGCACCCTAGAAAAGGCTTTTGCCAGCATTAACATACCGCCGGAACTCAAGTTTCCTCAGACTGCCCTGCGTATAGCGCCAAGCGGTTTGACCGACTGGTTTTTGCAGTCCAATCAAAAGCTACCCAAGGGCTCAATCGTCATCAATTGCAAACGCGGAAAGCTCTCCGAAGTGAAAATCTGCATGGATAAGGCATTACAGCCGAGATCATGCTCGGCTGCTGTGCTTAAAAGCCAATGCGACAGTCAGACGATATTGATAACTCCTATAAGATAGCTGATGTTTCATTCGGTTGGAGCGTCAAAGCTTGCTTTGCGTCAAAGCGAGCTTTGACACTCTGCCTTTTTGGCATTGAGGCTGTGCTTACGCAGTCTTATTCGTCAGTACCCATGGCAACTCAGGGAAATACGCTTCCTGCATTCGTTGGCAGTAGGTGACTAGGTTTTTTTTGGTCAAGGCATGGTCTTTAAGCGGGGATTCAATCGGACAGGCTAAGGTATTGACCAAAATGCCATAAGCCGAGGCATCCAAGCTTGTTGGCTTGTCACCTAGAAAATAGGTTTTGTCGGCGAGAAAATAGGACAGTGCATTAATATCTTCCTTGCCAAGATCAAATGCCTCCTGTGAACTCAGCCGCCCAATGCCATGACCTAACATTTGCGAATTGATGCGACGGCGATAAATAATAGCGCCCAAGTCGCGCACGACCGGGGGTAGGACATTGAAAATTGCATCTTTGTTGGTCTGCCAGTTGGACTCAGTGAAGTTCCAGCGACTCATCATACCAATCCAATACAAATTTTCCTCCAATAGCCGTTGATAAGTTTTTGCTGTGCCTTTCTCCTCAGGAGAGAGGTGAGAATCGAGTGTGTCGCCATACTTTTTTACTAGATAATTGACGATCAACCTAGAATCGGCAATTTTTTGAGATCCATCCATGATAAACGGTAACTTTCCTCGGGGCGCTTTAAACGGCAAAGACTCGACAATTTCGTAGGGAAGCTTGGTCATGCGCAGATAGGTTTCGGTCTTGACGCAAAATTGACCCAGATTTGGGATGCCCCAAGTGCGGGCGAACTGATGTAATACGATCATTTTGTCACTCCGGTGTTAAATAGTGATATAGTCACTGCAAAATTGCAAGCTTATACAGTAGACCAGTCACTTTTGTTTTGCAAGTCTATTTTTCAAGGTTATCGAATCTTATGAATGAATCCGAAGGAAATGAATTTGAACGCTCCCACTGTCCCGTGGCCAATATGCTGGATTTGTTTGGGGACAAATGGACTTTGTTAATTGTGCGGGATATTATTCTAGGCAAATCGCGTTATGGTGAGTTTGCCCAATCCGCGGAGGGCATCCCCACCAATATACTTGCCAATAGGCTAAAACGCTTGGAATCAATGGGCGTGGTGGAAAAGCAAGCCTACAGCAATAAGCCTGTACGGTTTCAATATAATCTGACTGACAAGGGGCGTGACCTTGTGCCCATGCTTGAGGCCATGGTTGAATGGGCCAGCAAGCACGTGCCGGGAGTCAAAGTTTTTCCTTGCTATAATCGGTAATGACTGGAAAACTTGGATGGGCTAGTTAATAAGCCCGTTTGGCACTTAAATTGTGCGGGGATTCAATGCAATAAAATGGCGTCAACCTTGTTTACTGACCGCTTCTTTCCACTTTGCCGGGCGCATAGCCAGTCAGTTCCACATAACCTCGCCCAGTGGGTTTGCCGGAGACTGCATCCATTACATCCACTGCCCCTTCCCAATAGCGGGCATCATGCCGGAATTCTTGGTCGGCAAGCACCGGACGGATGGTGATGACTCGATTGGTAGGTTTGATGGTCAAGCGCCAACCGGAGGGATAAACCCCACCCGCAGGGCTTTCCCAAGAACCCAAAGCCTCAATCAACACCTCCTCCCGTGCCAAGCGACTGGATTGCCCGTCTTGTGTAATCAACACACCCGAACTGGTGGGGTCGTCACTGCCATCTTTATGGCGTAGGCGAAAGAACATCAAGTCCGTTCCGTCATCCAGTTGCAAGGAAAACCAGTCCCAGCCGGCTTGATAATCTGCCAACATGCTGGTACTCCATTCACGATCCAGCCATGCCAAACCATGGACCGGAATGTCTTTTCCTGATAGCTTAAGCATACCCTTTGCCTCCATGCGGGTAATGGAATAATAGTAGGAGGCATTGCCGGGTTCCGCGCTTTTTTGGCTCAAGCCTTGGTTTCCGTTTAACACCGGGGGTTTGCGCGGGTTCAATTTCAAATCAAGCTCAATCCCGGCTTGGCTGGCTTTAAAATGCCAAGGAAACCCGCCACCGGGGCTGGCTTCCATCCGCCAATCATCCAACCAAACTTTGAACGGTTCGGTTTGCGCCCCGGCCAACCCGACACCACTACGCGAAATCCTTTGGAAAGACGTGTATTGTTTTCCTTTCACATCGGTCAATGCGAAATGCGCCATATTGGCGTCTTGGCCTGCCCACTGAGAGTCCCGGTTGGGTTTCCCACGTTTTAAGCCATGTCGGAAGAATGTGATTTGAAAACCAAATCGCTGCCCGTCCGGCCCGTCCAGATTGCCAGTGACATACCACCATTCATCACGGAAGTCAGGATGCGGGCCATGATCCGCTGGAAAATTAAAAGCCCTAGGCGAATAGGCCTGCTCAAACCCGGCATAATCGGGTTCGCGCAAGGTCGCCGCCACGCCCTCGTCTGTTGCTTGTTGTTGGTTACAAGCAAGCAAGGCCCAGGTGAGGAAGATGCTGCTTAGGTAAATTTTGATATTCATGCTCATTCCTCCCGCAATGCAGCCGAAGGTTCCACCCGCATGACTTGATAGGCGGGATACAAGCCGGCCAGTAATGCGGCAAACACGGCCAAGGCTATGGCAGCGAATAAAGGTGGCAGGGAGACGGCCAAGTCCATGGTCCAACCAAATGAACGCAGATTGATGACCCGCACCAGCGCAACGGCAACCGCAAGCCCCAAGGGTATCGACAACAATCCTGCCGTCAGCCCCATGAAGCCAGTTTGCACCAGCACCAGCCAGCCGGCCTGAGCCGGGGTTAGTCCGGTGGCTCGCAACACGGCCAGTTCACGTCTGCGCTCATATTGAAAGGCCATTAAGGCACTGAGGATGCCGACAAACGCCACGCCGACGGCAAGCAATCGCAATACTTGGGTGATGGCAAAAGTCCGTTCAAAAGTCTCCAAGGAGGCGGCGCGAATTTCCCGATTGGAACGCACGACTAAGGGTTGTTGCTGGCTGGACAGGATAAGCCCGACTGCCTGCCTGATCTTTTCCAAATCGGCCCCCGCTTTGAGATACAGCCCCACGGAGGTATTCGCGCCATCCTTCCAAAGTCGGTCATAAAGTGACCTATGCATGACGATCAAGCCTTGATCCGAGCGGTAATCGAAGAATATGCCCGCCACCGGGAGCGTGATCGGACCTGAATCGGTTACCAGTTCGAAATTATCACCCACTTTCAAATGATGTCGTTGGGCGTAAGGCTCCGAGACGAAAACTGCTTTCATTGTCGGGAAGGTCGACCACACTACTTTGCCGTCTGCTTGTTTGAAGCGAAATCCGGGTTGGTTTAAGTAAGGCGGGTCTAGCGCCAATAATTCACTCTCGCCAAGTGACGTTGAAATGATGATGCGCCGTCCCGTGCCGGTTTTATCCACGCCATCGATGCGGCCTAGCTGTTCTGGCAGACCATTTGGCAAAGGAGGACTGTAACGGGCCGCAGTGGAGGGGGCGGCTATATAAATATCGGCCTGTAGAATCTGATCCAACCATTCGGCAATCGTGCCGCGAAAGCTTTCGATCATCGTGCCGACGCCGACACTGACCGCCACGGCGATAGTCAATGCGGCAATCGCAAGTCCGGCCCGGCTGACCGATGCCGCCACGCCGCGAACGGCCAGTCGTAGCAACCAAGCGTTACTCAAACGCGCCAATACCACGGTTGACCAAGCGAAACCTAGCAACATTAACGGTGTCAGCAAACCATAACCCAGCAATAATAGAAACACGCCAGCGATGGCAGGAACCAAGCCGGCACTCTCCGTTTGCAACAGGACAAACGCGATAAGCATGGACAATATGCCGCCCACTGCCAACCATGGCACTCCACGCCTAGCCCTGTTTTCCAACCCCGAACGGGCTTTGGATGCCAGAGGCGAAGCCCAAGCCGCTTCTAAGGCTGGACCTAAGGCTGCGATGACGGCAGCAGCAACGCCCAAAGCCAAACCTCGCAACAAAATCAGCGGATCGGGCATGAATTCGGTGACGGTCAGCACAAAATAGAGGTCGTTGATGGTGCGAGTGACCATGTGCAACAAACCCTTAGCCGCCAACACTCCGAATGCCAAGCCCAACACCCCGCCGAAAAGGCCGAGCAAAGCTGCTTCGATCAGGATTTCTCGCAATAATTGCCCACGAGTCGCGCCAATGATACGCAAAGTGGCAAGCAGTTCCCGACGTTGCAACACGGAAAACGCCATTGTGTTGTAAATCAGAAAGGTGCCGACCAATAGCGCCAGCAAACTCATGGCCCGTAGATTCAATTCAAATGCCGCCGTCATGTTTTGGGTTGCGGAGTTGCGCCCTGCCACACTTTCCAATTCGATGCCGGGGGGCAATTGGCTGCGAATCTGCCGATCTTGGTCTGGATTGTTGCCCAAAATCAAATCAATCCGATCCAGTACGCCGATCCTGCCCAAGAACTCCTGCGCGGTGGCGATGTCTGCCAAGACCAAGCCCTCCAGTGCCGGGTCAGGCGCTTCATCGCCTTCCACATAAGCCACTACCTTTAACTGATGGGCTTGACCATTGACGGTGATTGCCAACAGGTCATTGGGGTGGATACCCAAGCGCTGTGCGGTCACAGCCGATAGCATCACCGTATCAGGTTCGGTTAGCAGCCTCACCGCGTCATCACCCCTCGCTGCCTTGACGAAACGGCTACGCAGATTGCGCTCGGAGAAGGGATCAAACCCAGCCAATCTCAAGGTGCTGCCATCCTTGACGGTGACATAGCCCTCAATCGCCGGGGCGGTTTCACGCAAACCTTCCTCAACCCGCAAACGGGTGAACAAGGATTCCGGCAATCCGCTAGGGCCGCCCGTGATATGGTGGGTGTAGCGTCCGGTCAACGCTTCCATCGACAGCGAAAAAGCCCGATGCGTACTTTCGGCCGCCAAATCAATGGACACCACCATCGCCACGCCCAAGGCCACGCCGATGATCGCCAACAGCAATTGCAAGGGATGGCGGAGAAAATGACGGCGATTGGCCCGCGCTAAGATAGCCATGCTCAGACTGCTTCCAAGCGTCCGTCGACCAGGCGAATCAGGCGATCTGCCCGGCGGGCCACTTCCGGGCTGTGTGTCACCATGATTAAAGTCCGCCCCTGCGCCCTGACTAGGCTATCCAACAAATCCAGCACTTTTTCCCCGGTGGCAAAATCCAAATTGCCGGTCGGTTCGTCAGCCAACACCAAAGCGGGTTGATGGATCAAGGCCCTCACCATGGCAACCCGTTGTTGCTCGCCACCCGACAATTTGTCGGGATAAGCGCCCGCCCGTTCAGCCAATTCAACTTGATCTAGCAAACCCATCCCCGCCTCACGTCCTGCCTTTTCGTCTATGCCATTCAACTCTAAGGGCAGTAGTACATTTTCTAACACGCTTAGCGTGGGTATCAGGTTGAAAAATTGGTAAATGAAACCCACGTGCTGCCTCCGCCACAAAGTACGGGCCGGCTCGCCCAACCCAGCCAAATCAAATCCGTCAAAGCTGATGCGCCCAGCACTCGGCACATCCAAACCGCCCAACAAATGCAACAAGGTCGATTTACCCGAACCGCTGAGTCCCACTAGCGCAAGTTGCTCGCCAGCTTGCACCTCCAAATCAACCCCGCGCAAAATTTCCCGCCATTCACCCGCCTCCCGATAGCCACACCGCACCCCTTCCAAACGCAATAGCGGTGGGGTTGATGAGGGAACGGGAGGGATTGGTTGTTTAACTTCAATCGTTTGGGATGTGGGCATGGCGGGTGCATTCCTAGGGTTTGCAAATGTAAAATCGCTTTGGGAAAGATTTAAGCATAACGGTTGGAATGTAAGGTAACAAGTAAATGTTTTTTGTAAAATTCTATAATTTGTTATAGTGCATATATGCATACATAACAAAGAGGATCAAGCCGTGCGTAAGCGAATGACGATTTCAATTGATGAGGCGGTCTATGATGGTTTGGTGCGCGTCATAGGTCGACGTAAGATTAGCCAGTTTCTCGAAGATTTGGCACGCTCGCATGTGGTGAATGACGAGCTTGTTTCCGGTTATCAAGCCATGGGTGCTGATACGGAGCGTGAACGTGATGCGCTGGAATGGAGTAATGCCTTGATTGGGGATGTCGCAGATGCGACGCGGTGAAGTCTGGTGGGTGGACTTCGATCCGGCGGTAGGGGGCGAAATCCGCGTTTTACCCGTTTTTCTGCCCTGGAACTTCCCTAAATGTCTGAGTCAAACCAGCATAGCTGTTAAAATCCTCTAATAGTTCCATACAAGAGATTCCCGCATGTCCACCCTGCAACCCACTTACGACGATATTCTAAGCTTACTCCATGAGATTACGTTAAGGTCTCAAGAAACCGACCGGCAAATCAAGGAAGTTGCCGAGCAATCCAAAGAAACTGAAAAGAGATTCAAAGAAACCGACAGGCAATTCAAAGAAACCGACCGTAAAATCAAGGAAGTCACCACCAGCATCGGCAAACTGGGTAACCGCTTGGGCGATTTCATTGAGGATGCGGTGCGCCCCCTCGCTGTGCGCCTATTCAAAGAGCGTGGCATTGAGGTTCATGAAGTCTATCAAAACGTCACCATGCAGCGGGATGGCGAGGGATTGGAAATTGACCTGTTGGTCGTGAATGACAGCGAGACTGTCGGGGTGAAATGCAAGAGCAACCTGAAAGTCGATGATGTCAACGAGCATTTGGAGCGTCTGGCAAAATTGAAACGATTGTCGCCCAAATATCGAGATTACAAGCTGATGGGCGCTTTGGCTGCGATGGTGATACCCGATAACGTGGCCCGTTACGCCATGAGTAAAGGTTTGTTTGTCATCGGGCAGAGCGGGGAGCATCTGGAAATCCGCAACGGCGCGGAGTTTGAACCGGCGGTTTGGTAGCCGCCTTATTTACCTATTTCAACCGAAAAGCCGATTTATGATTTGCTGGTTCCCAAACTCCAGTTTGGGAACCAGCCCAATCTCGACTGATGCCAGAAACGGTCGATGCGCGACCTTATTCCGGCCTACCGCGTCAGGAATCCCCTTTCAGCTTTTCCAATAATCCCGTCACAAATTCAATCTTGCTTTCCGCATCGGGAAAGGCTTGAGTAAAGCGCAACTTGTCCGGCCCGTCCAGCTTGTAGATTTTGGGTTGCTGCTGGATGAGTAGGATAATCTGCATTGGGTCAATATCGGGTTTGGGCTTGAATACGATGCGCCCACCGGTCGCCGCCACTTCGATTTTGCGTATACCCAAAGGTTCGGCCAGCAATTTGAGCGAAGTAATGGCGAACAAGGTTTTGGTGGGTGGCGGCAACAGTCCGAAACGGTCGATCATCTCCACTTGCAAGGCGCGAATATCGTCTTCGTTTTTGGCGCTGGCAATGCGTTTATACAATACCAGCCGACTATGCACGTCAAATAGATAATCGTCGGGGATTAGTGCAGGGCATTGCAGATCGATTTCCGGACCCATGTCCATCGGCGCATCCAATTCGGGTTGTTTGCCGGATTTTAACGCCTTGACCGCCCGTTCCAGCAATTCTGAATATAAGCTGAAGCCGATTTCATGAATCTCGCCACTCTGCTCGTCGCCCAATAATTCGCCCGCACCGCGTATTTCCATGTCGTGGGAGGAAATCAGGAACCCCGCGCCCAACTCGCCCGAGGCTTCGATGGCTTCCAAGCGCTTGACCGCATCGTGCGTCATCAAGGTTTTTGGCGGGACGATCAAATACGCATAGGCGCGATGATGGGATCGTCCCACCCGTCCGCGCAATTGGTGCAACTGGGCCAAGCCCAATTTGTCGGCGCGGTTGATGATGATCGTATTGGCACTAGGCACGTCAATGCCGCTTTCAATGATGGTCGTGGCGAGTAGGACGTTGAAACGTTGATGGTAGAAGTCCAGCATGATGCGTTCCAGTTCGCGCTCTGGCATTTGACCATGGGCATGTTGGATGCGAGCCATGGGGATCAGCCGCTCCAGTTCACGCTGGGTTTTGTCCATGGTCTCAATTTTATTGTGCAGGAAATAAACCTGCCCACCGCGCTTGATCTCGCGCAAAATGGCTTCTTGAATCAGTGAGTCGGCCCATTCGCTGACGAAGGTTTGGATGGCATGGCGGTTGGGTGGGGGAGTGGCGATGATGGAGATGTCGCGCAGACCCCCCAGAGCCATATTCAGGGTACGGGGAATCGGTGTGGCGGTCAGGGTGAGGAAGTCCAATTCACTGCGCAGTTTTTTGAAATGTTCCTTCTGGGCAACGCCAAAACGGTGTTCCTCATCAATGATGACTAGCCCCAAATTCTTGAACTTGATGTCCTTTTGCAATAATTTGTGGGTTCCGATCAAGATGTCTATCTTGCCTTCTTCGACGGCCTCGGCAAACTGTTCCTGCTGTTTTTTGCCGACAAAGCGTGACATGACTTCAATCCTAATGGGCCATTCCGCAAAGCGGTCGCGAAAGTTTTGGAAATGTTGCTGCGCCAACAGCGTGGTGGGGACTAGCACCGCCGTTTGTTTGCCATTATGCGCGGCAATGAAAGCGGCCCTCATCGCCACTTCTGTCTTGCCAAAGCCGACATCGCCGCACACCACCCTATCCATGGGTTGCTTGGATGACATGTCTTTGATGACATCGTTGATGGCGTTTTCTTGGTCTGGGGTTTCCTCGAACGGAAAGCCGCTGGAGAACGCCGCGTAATCGGCGGTCAGCGTTTGGAAGGCATAGCCTTTCTTCGCCTCGCGTTTGGCGTATATGTCCAGCAACTCGGCGGCAACATCCCGGGCGCGTTCCATCGCCTTGCGTTTGAGTTTGCCCCATTGCTCGTTGCCCAGTTTGTGCAAGGGCGCACCTTCTTCGCCGGCACCGCTATAACGACTGACCAAGTGAAGGGAAGAAACAGGCACATAAAGCTTGTCCCCATTGGCATATTCCAAGGCGAGGAATTCCGCGTCGGTTCCGCCTACGGTAAGCCTTTGCAAGCCGAGAAAGCGTCCCACGCCATGTTCTTGATGGACCACTGCCGAACCAATTGCCAGTTCCTCCAAGTTGCGCATCAATGTGCCGAGGTCGCGTTCAACCACCTTGCGTCGGCGGCGCTGCTGGACTTTTTCGCCGGAAAGCTGGGTTTCCGTGATGATGGCAAGCGGCGGGTCGGTCAGCCACAGCCCGTGATCCAACGGCGCCACCAACAAACAGAGTTCATTCTCAGCCTCGGTGAAAGCTTGCCAAGTTTCGATCAGACGAGGTTTAATGGAATATTTGCCTAAATCGTCCATCATCGCTTCACGATGACCAGCGGTTTCCGCAACGAACAAGCATTTGCCTTGGAATGCTTCCAGAAAATCTCGCAAGGCTTGGGCAGGTTGTTTTTGCTTGGTGTCAAAAGCAAGCTTGGGCAGTGGTTGGCAAGCGAAGTTTATCGAAGTGAACGGAGCGTTGTCCGCTATCGTAGAGTCGATCAATATCTTTGGATACTGTTTAAGGCGGTTGTGGAATTCGTCTGTGCTTAGATAAAGTGTATCGACGGGTAAGGCTGGGCGGTCAATATTGCCTTTGCGCAACAAATAGCGGCTTTGAGTTTCCTCGAAAAAACCTACGACCGCATTTTCCACTTGACCATGGAGGACGAAAACGGTGTCTTTGGGTAGATAGTCGAACAGAGTTTCCGTGGATTCGACAAATAAGGGCAAATAATATTCCACCCCGCCTGGTGCAATCCCTTTGCTAATATCTTGATATAAAGCGTTGTTGGTTGGGAAGTCTGGGAATTGGGTGCGATAACGGCGGCGGAACTGTTTGATCGTTTCTTCGTCAAACGGGAATTCCCTAGCCGGAAACAAATTGATGGAATCCACTTTATCCTTAGAGCGCTGAGTTTCCGGGTCAAATGTTCGAATGGACTCTATTTCCTCGTCAAATAACTCAATCCTGTAAGGCACTCCGCAGCCCATTGGGAATAGATCGAGAATGGCTCCGCGAATCGCGAATTCGCCATGCTGCATGACCTGTGTAACACACTGATAACCGACACTTTCCAAACGCTTGCGGGTAGTATCCATTTTCAGTATGCCGCCCACGGCCATGATTACGCTGTTGGCTAGTATATGAGTTCTCGGGGCCAGCTTCTGCATCAGTGTGGCTGCGGTTGCCACCAATATGCCTCGGTGAATCGTGGGTAATTGTGCCAGTGTTTTAATCCGTTGGGAGACTATTTCCGGCAGTGGGGAAAAAACATCGTAGGGGAGGGTTTCCCAGTCGGGAAATTGTAGGACAGGTAGTTTGTCCCCTAAAAAAAAGCGAAGTTCATGTTCCAGCCTAAGCATGGTCTGCATGTCAGGGGTAACCACAAGGAACAATCGACGGTCGGTTTTTGCCGATTCAGCAAGAACCAGTGAGTCGCCACAGCCGTGTAATTCACCCCATACTTGAGTGTCGGGCGTTGCCGCCAAGCTAGGTGGGGATAACGGTGAGATTGGGCAAAGCCTATTCATAGGATGCGGATAGTTGTATTAAATTGAATTGGAAAACTACTCGGTTTATGCGCAATGTCATCGTGAATGTCACTATATTTATGCAGGAATGTCCGATTTATTTCCAGATGATTCTTTGTCCAAGCAATTGGGGGTAGGCATTTTGTACACTAAAAGACTGTTTTCGGGGATAGCTTATAAATGATGAGAGTAAAATATTTTCATGCTTGGGTTTATATTCTGAATAGATTCTAATATAATGTGGGCTTGTGTTAGGTAGATTTACTAATCCTATAATTTTTATGAGGTTCCAAATGACGGCTAATTTACATGAACTTTCCGAAACCGAGCTTGCCTCAGTGATTGACAATGCCCAAAAAGCCCTGCTTGCTAGGCAAGAGGGGAAGAAAAAGGAAGGTATTGCTAAAATCCGGGAGATTGCAGCGGCAATCGGAGTGAATGTTGAGATCACAGATACGGGTAAAAGTTCGACTCGAAAGGGTGGTAAAGTTCCTGTAAAATACCAAAATCCAGCCAATCCGGCAAATAAGTGGACTGGTCGAGGCATGCAGCCGAAATGGTTACGTGTATTGGTTGAGCAAGGTCATCGGGTCGAAGAGTTTGCGGTATAAGTAACAACAAACCCTTTTCTGTAGATTATTGAAAATCATCTAAGGTGTCGGGTCCTCCTTGTCAGGATGGCAAGGGGGTTGTCACTTTATTAATGAGTGGCATGGTTGAGTTCAATGACTGGTGAACATACGTTTTTTGTGTTGAGGAAGGTGTTATGCGAAAAAAATCAAGAGGAGGTGGCGTGGACGTGAGAAGCCCCGTTGCCAAACATGCTCATAAATTCAATCGATGCATTGTCATTGCCGATCGAAAAAAATACCGCAGAGTTGAAAAGCATAAAGGCTCAGAGCCTTCCCCAAGTTTGCCTGCCCTGTTATTGGAAGGCAATCTTGCGAAAGGCTTTGCAGTTTAGCTAAGTCCAACTCTTGCGGCTTTAGTGGGCTGGCAGGAGACAATCGGGCTAGCTTTGCATCAGGCCGCCCCATGACTTGCCCCCGGTGGGTTCCGCTTCAGGCGAGGAGTCTGAGTTCTTCGGCTTTTGCTAGGCATTTGATTAACTCAATGGCTGCTTTCCAAACGGTATCGGCAAAGGACACGATCCCATCTTCGTGTCCCCCCATCGCAATCAGCCCTAACTCAAGATTTTTGGCTACCTCCACCACGGCTTGTGCCATTTCAGGTGTGCCATAAGCAATGTCAGGGTCGGTTTGATGGATGCCAAGCCGTGCAGCGTGATGCCAAATTGATGGCGAGTGTGCATGAAGCACACATTCTATGGTTGTGTTTGCAGCATAGAGTGCGCCATGAGTAAGCGCTTCGGAAGAAGGCTCAATAACCCCTTCGGCGTAAATGCGGTTTTTTTCTAGATCAAAATCCAAGACATGGCAATAATCATTCGGGGTCAGGTGCGTTTTTGCGCCGGTTTGAGTGCCGCTGACGATGAAAGAGTGTTTGCCCGTTCGCTTGCTCACATTGCCATAGGACAAGCCTTGATAGCGGTTGGGGTCATTTCCGGTGAGCCCTAGGCAATACAGTATTTGTCTCCAGGCGTTCAATTCTGCAATGCCATCGAGCGCAAGCGAATCTGCATGGTTGAAGTGCAGATCGAATTTGATGACACCTTCTTTGTCATGGGCTTGCGATTGTTCGATTGGCTGTGGATGGCTAGTCATGGGTTTTCTGGGCAGGGTTTTCTAATGGCCGAAACTGGCTTATTAATGGAGTCGTTAATATATCCATAGAAGCGCAAACTGGCAATTTTATTTGCACTCATGCATACAGAATGTAGATTGCTATTTGAAAAAAGCAATTCGTTCATGGAAGGAGTGCAAACTTTGGCGAGGATATCTCGACAGGGATGCCAATTCCGCTGAATTGTTTGTTGCTTGGCATTAGGAATGATGAAAAAATTAACTTCTCAGCCTATAATGTGCGGCTACGGTGCGGGGGCTGTCAGCATTTCACTGATCCAGCCCTGAAGGCAAGCCCTGCTTGGAACGCAAGCGGGTGGGTTTCGTGTCGGCAAAAACCAACAAATTAGAGTATAATCCAACAAAATTCCACAAGCGAATGTGGCGAAATTGGTAGACGCGCTGGATTTAGGTTCCAGTGGGGTAACCCTTGAGAGTTCGAGTCTCTCCATTCGCACCATAAATTAATGCGCCTTAGGCCAGTTCCGGCTGCAATCCGTTTGCCCTTTGATGTGGTAGGCTCGCGGTACGATTTGACCCTAGGTGCCCGCAACTGCGAGATTTTCTCCAAAAAGTTCAGTTTGAGGATCAATTACATGCAAGTTTCCATTGAAACAACCTCCGAATTAAGCAGAAAGATGACGGTACAGGTTCCTGAAGAAAAAATACAGGAGCAAGTAACCAAGCGCCTAAAATCCATGGCTGGCAAAATCAAGCTTGATGGCTTTAGGCCCGGCAAGGCACCACAAAGCTTAATTCAAAAACGATACGGGCCGGGGGTTCGGGAAGAGGTTCTGGAGGAGCTGACCAAGTCAAGCTTTTACGAGGCAGTGCGGGATGAAAAACTAAAGCCCGTGTCCGGCCCGTACATCACTCATGAAGTGACCGCGGAAGGTGAAGGGCTCAGATATGTCGCTGATTTTGAAGTGCTGCCAGAGTTCGTCCTTTATCCAGTGGAACTCATGGAAGTGGATCGTTATGTTTCCGAAGTGACCGACGAAGATTTGGATGCCATGTTGCTGCGGCTACGCGATCAGCGTAAAACCTGGGTGGCAACGGGGCAACCTGCCGCGCTGGATGACCGGGTGACCATCAATTTTGAAGGCCAAGCGGATGGCGAAAATTTCACGAATGGTAAAGTGGAAAAGTTTCCTGTTGTGCTTGGCTCCAACCAATTGATACCTGGGTTTGATCAAGAGCTTATAGGAACCGTCGGCGGTACGCATAAGACATTTACGTTGGAATTCCCGAAGTAATACGGCGTGGAAAAGTTGGCTG
>CAIYXP010000155.1 GCA_903930145.1 uncultured Methylococcaceae bacterium | reverse complement strand
CGGTCAAACAGTTCAGGCCAGCTTCAATCCTGTGAGTGCGCAGTATGTAAAACTTCAACTGTCCAACTCACGTGCGGCGATTGATGAAGTTGAAATTCAGTTCTCTGCCCCCGTACCCGAACCCGAAGAATACATGATGATGTTGCTTGGCTTCGGCATGGTCGGCTGGCAGGTTTCGCGCAAGCAAAGGAAGTCTGCGTCGATACGGTAGTAGTAGCTAGTTAGGGTGTTTATCTAGCCCACAAGGGATGAAAACCCCATTTCAAAGCGTGGCGGGGTTTTCAACCTCGCCACTAACGTTTTGATCGTTCCTACGCTCCGGCGTGAGAATGCAGATCAACCGCTCTGGCGGTTCACAACGCGGAGCGTCAAAATACCCATTCCCACGGAGACCATGGGAACGATCAAAAACTTTTCGTACATTGTCGGAATCAATCAAAGCCCAAGACAATACCTGACCGTATTTTCAACCCTTTGAAGGATTTCACCTGATACTCTACCAGCCGCAGTTTGGCTGAATCTCTTGGAATCTAAGGAACGAATCTGAAACCCCAAGAACACCGTTTCCAACGGTAGGCCACTTTCAGCAGCAGAAACACGGATATTGGTTGGGTAGTCATTTGGGATATTATCGCCCTTAGTGCCTACGATCACCGTAACTACTAAAGGTAGACGGTTAATCTCATCAATTGAAAGCACCAAAACAGGTCGTTTGCCTGATTGTTCGCGGCCTTGAGTCGGATTTAAATCGACGAAATAAATTTCACCCCGATGAATTGGCATTAAATCCCTTCCAAGCCATCGTTTTCGGTGGGCAAAAATTCTTTATTAATTAATCCTATCTCATGCTGTATGCTCGGGTCGTCTGCCATCATGGCAAGCTGCATCGAGTCAGAGGAAAAACTCCTACTATCGAATAGAGAAGAGAGTTTAGATTCTGACAATTCGTTTACCTGAACGATAAGCTCATGCATTCCCGGTTCTACACCTTCAGGTAATTTTAGCGTGACTATGCGATCAGTTGGCACATCACAACGGGTTGTCAAGGTTATCATTTATTGCCTCTGATTTTAATTTCAAACCAATTCAAGCCGTTTCTCAATGCGTTGAATACACTCTTACTGTGTTGTTGATATTGATTTGTGAGTGAGCATCTTCACCAAGAATGTCGGCAGAATCAAGTTCACTAGACTTTATCGGAAACCTAAGTGAGCGAACCCGCCATTGCTGCATCAGTTGAAGGTTTCCGATAAAGTCTAATGGACACCATCGCATTTTCAATACTAGACATGCGAAGCTTCACGTCCTTAAACTCGGAGTGCATTTCGGTTCGCATGGTCTGAATTTCAGAACGCAGCACCCGTAAATGTTCAAGTATCAAATCTTCAACATTATCGGTCATAACACCCCTCTTTTAACCTACTTATAAATACTACTAGGCTCCTTCAAAACCGGTTCCACCGTCTCCCATTGCGCATTATTCAATCGCCGGTAAAAACAACTATGCCTTCCGGTATGGCAAGCAATGCCACCATCTTGTTCGACAGCAATCAATATCACGTCTTCATCGCAATCGAAGCGTATTTCCAAGACTTTTTGCCGATGACCGGATTCTTCGCCCTTGCGCCAGAGTTTATTGCGGGAACGTGACCAGTAACAGGCATAACCTTCCTCTGCGGTCAGTTGCAAAGACTCCCGGTTCATCCAAGCAAACATTAAAATCTTGCCAGTTGAAGCTTCTTGGGCGATGACCGGAACGAGTCCGTCGGCTGTCCAGCGGATTTCGTCCAGCCAAGCGCTCATAAACGCACCTCGATACCACGTGAGGCCATGTGTTCTTTTGCCTCGCGGATGGTGTATTCGGCAAAATGGAAAATACTGGCGGCCAGCACTGCGTCGGCCTTGCCGTCAATAATGCCGTCAGCCAAATGTTGCAGATTGCCGACCCCGCCGGAGGCGATGACTGGCACGGTGACGGCTTCGCTGATGGCGCGAGTCACTTCCAAATCAAACCCAACCCGTGTGCCGTCCCGATCCATGCTGGTCAGCAAGATTTCCCCAGCACCGTATTCGACCATTTTTTTCGCCCATTCAACCGCATCCAAGCCAGTCGGTTTGCGTCCGCCATGGGTGAAGATTTCCCAACGCTTGGGTTCGTCGGAGACTTTCTTGGCATCAATCGCCACGACGATGCACTGCGAGCCAAATTTCTCCGCCGCTTCACGGACGAATTCCGGGTTGAACACCGCCGCTGTGTTGATGCTGACCTTGTCGGCCCCGGCATTGAGCATTCGGCGGATGTCTTCCAAGGTGCGAATGCCACCGCCGACCGTTAAAGGGATGAAGACTTCGCCGGCCACTTGCTCGACCACATGAACCATGGTTTCGCGGTTGTCAGAACTGGCGGTGATGTCGAGGAAAGTCAATTCGTCCGCGCCTTCCAAGTCGTAACGTCGGGCTATTTCCACCGGGTCGCCGGCATCGCGGATTTCGACAAATTTGACCCCTTTGACGACGCGGCCATTGTCCACGTCCAAGCAGGGGATAATGCGTTTGGCTAACATTAAAAAGTTTCCGCTAGTTTGCGGGCTTCCTCGAAATCCAAGGTGCCTTCGTAGATGGCCCGTCCGGTGATCGCGCCCATCACACCATCGCTGACGATAGCGCCGACGGCTTTAATGTCCTCGATATTGGTGATGCCACCGGACGCGATGACCGGAATGCGAATAGACCGGGCCAGTCGGGCCGTCGCCTCAATGTTAACCCCACCCATCATGCCGTCGCGGCTGATGTCGGTGTAAACTATCGCATTAACTCCGTCATGCTCAAATTTCTGGGCCAGATCAATCACATCGTGATGGGAGAGTTTGGACCAACCGTCGATTGCGACCTTGCCGTCTTTGGCATCCAAACCGACGATGATGTGGTTTGGAAAATCCATCACGATGTCTTTGACAAAGTGGGGGGCGCTGACCGCTTTCGTGCCAATAATCACAAAATCGACCCCAGCATTCAGATAACCTTCGATAGTCTCTTCGTCCCGGATGCCTCCGCCCACTTGAATCTCAATGTCGGGGTAGGTTTCCCGAATGGCACTGATGACATCCCAGTTGCGCGGTGCGCCGGCAAATGCCCCGTCCAGATCAACCAAATGCAAGCGTTTTGCCCCCGCTGCCACCCAACGACCGGCCACGGCAACCGGGTCGTCGGAAAACACGGTGTCATCCTCCATCCGCCCTTGTCTGAGGCGGACACACTTGCCATCTTTCAAGTCGATAGCAGGTATCAATAACATGATTGAATCCTCGCTTTGGTGAAATGATTAGGAGAGAGAATAAACGTCATTCTTAAGGGTTCCATTTGAGAAAATTAGCCAACAACCTAAGCCCTGCAGCTTGGCTCTTTTCCGGGTGGAATTGGACGGCGAACAATTTGCCCTTGCACAAAGCCGAAGCAAACGGTGTCGGAAAATCAGTGGTCGCCGCAATATGGTTTGGATTTGTCGGGCTGGCATAATAACTATGCACAAAATAAAACCGGCTGTCTTGCGGTATGCCTTCCCATAAAGGGTGGACACCCGCTTGATGAACCCGGTTCCATCCCATGTGTGGGATTTTCAAGTTTTGCCCAGTGCCATCTTTCAAGTCATCGGCAAACTTGACCACCCGTCCGGGTAAAAGACCTAGGCAGGAAACTCCCTCATTTTCCTCGCTTTCATCCAATAGGGCTTGCATCCCAAGGCAAACACCTAAAAATGGCTTAGTGGAGGAAAGTTCGGTCAATAAAGGAATCAAATTCAAGTCTTGCAGTGCAGCCATGCAATCGCGAATAGCCCCGACACCGGGGAAAACGACTCGGTCTGCGCTAAGCAATTGACTGGGTTCTGAAGTGACCAAGACGCGGGTTTCCGGGTCGGCATGTTGTAGGGCCTTGCCGATGGAATGGAGGTTGCCCATTCCATAATCTATCACTGCCACGGTGGACATAAGCTTAAACGGGATGATGGGAGAATTTGATTAGAAGCTAGTTATTAATTTAACCGAAAGGACGCACATTGAACAGCCAGCCATGCAGCCCGAAAGCGAACACAGCCCACGCGAGCAAGCCAGCCGCAACAGTGATTATATCGCTACTTAACGGGCCGACAGGGTAAACCGTACCCGCTTCACGATCCCGTCTCCGCGACCATTGGAAGGCGAGTTCCGCCCAAGACAGAAAAGCGCCAAACAGAATCACGTCAGCCATAGCGCCATTGGAAAGCAAATGGGCAAATGCCCAGCCTTTGACACCTGCCAACATCGGATGCCCGATCCTGGCTTTGATCCGGTTGCCCGGAACATAGGCTGCTGCAACCATGACGAAAGACAAGATCATGACTAACCCGGCGATATGCCTAAGCACGGCCGGTGGATGCCACAAGAATATTGGCTCAGCGCGCGTTTGACCGAAACCGATCACGATGAGCGCAAAGCCAAGCAGCGAAATCACTGAAAAAATACCCTTCCATGTGTTTAAACCGAATTTTGCCACTTGCGCGTCGCGCCAAGCTTCCGCATAGATCCTGACAGAGTGTATGCCAAGAAAAATCATCAAACCGAGAATAAGGATAATCATAAATCAGACTCTAAAGCGAACCTTTGGTGGAAGGGAGAATGCCTTGCATGCGTTCGTCTGGTTCCAGCGCCATGCGCAAAGCCCGTCCAAACGCCTTGAAGATGGTTTCCGCCACATGATGGGCGTTGACCCCTTTTAAAGAATCGATATGCAAAGTGACTTTAGCATGATTCACGAAACCTCGAAAGAACTCTGAAAACAAATCCACATCGAAGTCGCCAATCCGATTACGCGGAAAGTTTACGCCATACACCAATCCCGGTCGGCCAGAGAAATCGATGACAACACGGGAAAGCGCCTCATCCAACGGCACGTAGGCATGACCGTAGCGACGTATACCTTTTTTATCGCCTACCGCCTTGTCAATGGCTTGTCCGAAGGTGATGCCCACATCCTCAACCGTATGGTGTGCGTCGATGTGCAAATCGCCTTTGGCTTGGATTTCAAGGTCAATCATGCCATGACGGGCAATTTGATCCATCATGTGTTCTAGGAATGGCACGCCGGTTTCAAAGCATCCCGTGCCTTTGCCGTCAAGATTGAGGCGGACTCGGATTTGTGTTTCCAAGGTGTTGCGTGTTACTTCGGCAATGCGATCTGCCATATTCATTGTTTCTGAGGTTGGTTAGGTTTTGGATATGATAAAGCCAAGTCGCCACGAGATAAACCCTAAGCAAGGAATCAATGGCGATTGCAGTCCTTGTAGGCCAAATCCTACAAAAAAATAATCCTAGGCCGTCATGACTTGGACTTACAAATAGTGCAGAATTCACACGTCGCCACCAAACGCCGGATAGGGAATTCAAGGAACCCTCAGCATTGACGTTGCCAAGGACGGAGTTAGCCAACCAATCGGTGACAAGCCCCGAACATTGGATGTCTCGGGGCTTTTTGCTTCTTTATTTCCCTTCAATCAGTCATGCGTCGGGGTAGGCAGGGTGAAGCCAGCCACCATCGAAATGGCTTTCCAGATGACTTGTACAACAGCATTCCATACTTTTTCGATAGTATTCTGAAAATAATAACCCTCTGATGAGTTAAAATCGTCATTGGACGCATTGACGGTTTATTTGGAAGTGCGTAACTTGCCTCGTTTGTCAAAGCAAGTTTTGAAGTTCCATTCCTAAGCTTGACTTGCTTGATCCTAGCTTACTTGCTGTTTCTCTTTCTGCCCCATTAAGCCTATGATTTTGAGATAGAATATGCAGATCAAAACAACTAGGAGCCGATTCAACATGACCCCCCTTTTTTCTGCCAAAAACTCTTTGCTCGCTTTGGCTGGCACTGTCATCCTCGCTGCCTGCGCGTCCAAACCGCCAGCCACACCCCCGCCCGTGGAAGAACCAAAACTGAAGTCGGGTGAACTGATGCTGCTGGAAAGCCAAAACCTAGCCAAATATGGTGAAAACTGGAAGCTAGGCCAACAAAAGGTTCAAACGGGCGAGGAAATCGTCCGTCAAGGCCGTATCAAAGTCGAAGAAGGCCAACGTTTGATTGACGAAGGCAACCGCATCATGCGGGAAAGCGAAGAAGCCTATCAAGGCATTAAAAAATAATAGGAGTCATCCGTGAAATTTGAAACACTCGCCATCCATGAAGGTTATTCGCCGGACCCCACCACCAAGGCGGTCGCTGTGCCGATCTACCAAACCGTTTCCTATGCCTTTGATGATACTCAGCACGGCGCGGATTTGTTCGATCTGAAGGTGCAAGGCAATATCTACACCCGCATTATGAATCCAACCACGGATGTGCTGGAAAAGCGGATTGCCGCCTTGGAAGGCGGTATCGGTGCGCTGGGCCTTGCATCTGGCGCGATGGCCATCACCTATTCGTTGTTGACCATCGCCGAAGCCGGGGATAATATCGTGTCGGTTGGGACTTTATACGGCGGTACTTATAACCTCTTCGCCCATACCCTGCCGCAATGGGGCATCCAAGTCCGGTTTGCGGATTATCGTGACCCTGACAGCTTCAAGCCCCTGATTGATGGAAAAACCAAGGCCGTTTTTTGCGAATCCATCGGCAACCCCTTGGGCAATATTGTCGATTTAGCGGCTTTTGCCAAAGTTGCCCACGATGCGGGAGTTCCGCTGATTGTGGACAACACCGTCCCCACACCTTATCTTTGCCGTCCGATTGAACATGGCGCAGACATCGTAGTGCATTCGTTGACGAAGTATATGGGTGGACATGGCACGACGTTAGGCGGTGTCATCGTGGATAGCGGCAAGTTCCCATGGGCTGAACACAAATCCCGTTTCCGTCGCTTGAACGAACCGGATGTTTCTTATCATGGCGTAGTGTACACCGAAGCTTTGGGCGAAGCGGCCTATATCGGGAGGGCGCGGGTCGTACCCTTGCGCAACACCGGCGGGGCGATTTCACCGTTCAATAGCTTCATGATTTTGCAGGGCATAGAAACCTTGGCTTTACGCATGGATCGCATCTGCGCAAACACCGTCGCCGTCGCCGAATTCCTACGCCAGCATAATAAAGTCAGTTGGCTGAACTATGCTGGTTTATCAGACCATGTAGACTACCCGTTAGTCCAACGCTACATGAACGGACGCGCCTCGGGCATTTTGACGTTTGGTGTCAAAGGTGGGGCCGAAGCCGGGGCTCGCTTTCAAGATGCATTGAAGCTGTTTACCCGCTTAGTCAATATTGGCGACTCCAAATCACTTGCCTGTCACCCGGCCAGCACCACACATCGTCAGTTGTCGCCGGAAGAACTTGCCAAAGCAGGTGTTTCCGTGGACATGGTGCGCTTGTCCATCGGCATCGAACACATTGACGATTTGAAGGAAGACTTGGCCCAAGCTCTGGCGGCTGTCTAATCGAATTGTTTTTGCGATGGGCTAAATAAACCAATAACCCTCCCCCTTTCGATACATAAGTAGCTGACCATATTATGTTTTAACTTTTGGGTTGACAATAATTAAGCCGTTCGTGGTGAGCATGTCGAACCACGAACGTCTTAACCTACTATCCTTCGACAGGCTCAGGATGAACGGTTAAGCCTTATTTCTTTGTTGTTAAATAACTTATGAACCCCTACTTAGATAGCTATACCAGTCTAATCCCTTTAGGGTTAAAAGGGGTTTCTAGTTGATTGCAAAGAGGCTGTCATCACATCATGAATTGAAATAGTTGACCCGCCATGGTCATTCCAATAGGCTAGAGAAGAATTTCTCATGCTTTGACAAGTCGTGGGGAATGAACGAGTATGCAAACGCTCGAACCTATATCATCACATTGTAGGGGAATCGAAAATGAGCCAATTAGAAGCCGAAGTGAAACTCGATGAGGATGCATTGCTGAAATTATTTCCCGCAGTCAACGCAAAACGAGGTAAGCAAAACAAGCTTGATAATTTAAAAGGTTTTGTGGATACATTTAATGCCTATGCCAATTATTTCGACCTTGACACGGTGTTGGAGACTAGGCATTTCATCGCCCAAATCGCCCATGAAAGCGACCAATGGAATGCCTATGAAGAGTATGCCAGCGGTGCTGCCTATGAAGGTAGAAAAGATTTAGGGAATATTTATAAAGGGGACGGGGTTAGATTTAAAGGGAGATCACCGATACAGACGACGGGAAGGGCCAATTACAGGACGGCTGGCACGGAATTGGAAAAACTACCCTTTCTAACCGATAATGAAAGGGCACTTTTTGCCGATGACAAATTATTAAAAAACCCTACTTTACTTGCCGATCCTAAATTTGGTACGTTGGCCGCACTGATTTATTGGACGACCAGAGATTTGAACATGCTTTGCCAGCCGGATGATGTGAAGGTGACTATCAAGCGAT
>CAIYXP010000154.1 GCA_903930145.1 uncultured Methylococcaceae bacterium | reverse complement strand
TTAATTCGTAATATTATTGATAAATTAGACCAAATTTGTTTGCAGCCCCCCAAAATAATCATACTATTAATTTCTGTATTGATAGGAGTAATAATCTACAATACTATTTTATTATTACTCTGGCTTTTATCTGGTAAACCTGCTGGTGCCGAGAAGCAATTATTAGATAAACTTAAAACGAAAATTATCGAATTTCTTTAGAAAAATCTAATTTTTTCGCTCCATTCAGTGATTGGAACGACTTGGATAACGGGAACTCGTTGGTTGTAGACGTTATTGGTGACAATAACGCAGGGACGGGTTTTCCCGGTTTCAGAACCTTGAACGGGTTCAAGATTGACATCCACCACCATGCCGCGATTAAGGCTGGTCATGAGGGCCAATCGGTGATGGCGGATTCGGTTAGAGCCTTCAATTCTGAGTCTCCCTGATAGACTTCTGCATAGAGTAATGCCGACTCTTTCAGTTCAAGTTCCTGTTTTTCAACATCTAACCGTAGCTTATCAAGGGCGTTCCGCACGACCTCACTTTTATCTTTGAATCCATGTGCCTTGCACTCTTCCAGAAAATGGATGTGGGATTCTTCGAGATTGAATTTTGCTTGTATCATTAGGGAAGTCTCCGTATTTGGCTATTATTACAGCTTATTTTAATCCAAACGGGAAAAGTTTCGCGCATAGGATAAAATAGCCATAGGGTAAGACACAAACCTTATGTCCGATTGATTTATTGTGGAGCCAAGCCTATGAAAATTGAAACCATTGAACAACAAACACCTAAGTCGATCATCCACAGCATAGTGGATGCGCAACCCGACGATGCCAGTTTTGAGGAAATAATGCGCGAACTGGCATTCAATCGCATGGTGGAAAAGGGATTGGCCGATTCGCGGGCGGGTCGTGTCGTCAGCGAGGAAGATGCGCTGAGGAGAATCAAATAGGAATGACGGATACTATTTCAAGGTGTGTTTCTATGCGGATAGGAAGGGACCAAAACATTTGCCCGTTGTACAATCGGTGTTCCTGCTTGTCGTGCTTTCCAAAGATCGTATGTGGCTTGTTGGGCAAGCCATAAATCCGCCCGCCCACCATTCTCCACGCCTAGCCAGCCTTCCAAGCGTAAAGCCATTTCCGGTGATATGGCGGCACGCCCGTTCAATACCCTAGACAATGCAGCCCGAGTGACATTCAGTTGCGCGGCGGCTGCGGTGACGTTCAAGCCCAAGGCGGGCAAAATGTCTTCGCGTAAGGTTTCGCCGGGATGAGGTGGATTGTGCATTGTCATGATTTTTGTCTCTAATGGTAATCTTGATAGTCAACAAGTACGGCATCTTCGCCTTCAAAAGTGAACGTCAAACGCCAGTTGCCGCTGACGGTAACGGAAAAGTGTCCGGCAAGATCGCCGCTAAGGCTATGCAAGCCCCAACCGGGGGCATTCATATCGGATGCGTTTTTGGCAAGATCAAGCCGCGCCAATTGTCTCCCCAATCGTGGGGCGTGGTTCGCTTGTATGCCTGCCTTACTGCCAGTTTCGTAGAAAGCTTTAAGCCCTTTGTGGCGGAAAGATTTAATCATGACCTAAGTGTATAGCGTAGCGTTTCGGATGGCAAGATATAGGTAAGGACAAGCCTTCAGCTCCATAATTTGTCCTCGTCGTCGATTGAAGTGTATTGGTTTGGGTTAATATATACCCCTAGTCTGTCCAGCAACCATCTAGCCTTTGGCCGATTCCCAAGTAGGCTTGAGAATGAGCAATTTTCTATCAAGGTGGCATGGACTTGCTAACAAGGTGATATGACCTTGCTCACAAGGTTCGATCACATTGCCCCCAAGATGCCATGAACTTACAGGAAAGCTCGCAAGACTCGTCAAGAAAATCGCAAAGATAAAGCATGAATGTAACCCAAATCCTAAAAAAATGTCAGGGACAAAAAGCTAAGGAAACGAGAGAACTCATGTATTTGGGATAAAATAGACATACAGCCTGAACCAGCAACCACTTAAGCCTTTACCCCCAAGGAGCCAACCCAGTGTCGGAACTCGCCCTGCGCCTGATTGAAGAAAACAAGAAAACCTGCGCCAAGTTTTTGGACTTGGGGAATTGTGGGTTGACCGAAGTACCGGCGGAAATTGGGGAGTTGGTATGGTTGGAGGGCTTATCATTTTCAAGTGAGTATTCGGAAGAGTATAACTTAAAAGAAACTAATAACGTTGGCTTTGAAAATAATATAAAATATTTGATACATCCCAATTCAATTGATAATATATCTTTAGGTAATAACCCTTTTCAATTGCTTAAGAAATTAAAGAAGTTATGGCTTAATTCAAGTTATGATAATAATTTTGAGCTAACAGATATAAGTCCTATTTCTGGATTAACAAATTTACAAGAACTTCATCTCAGAGGAACCAAAATCATTGATTTATC
>CAIYXP010000153.1 GCA_903930145.1 uncultured Methylococcaceae bacterium | reverse complement strand
TGCCTGCTCCTTTTCGTGGGATTCCCGCATGGCTTGTGGGTACGTCATGTGCTTGGCTTGTAACTCGGTCTGATCGCATATTCCTTAATTTCCTGCATTTCAGTGACCTTTGGACAACTGAATTGATGACTTCATGTGAGCTTTCGCTATTCGTAATACTGCCATTAACCTATTTCGGCTGGTTGCTGCCAAACCAGTTCCGCATCGCGGGAACCGTGGCCGATGCCACAGCAATGCGGTGGAAGTCGATGAAGCCTTATGACCATGATTGATTCCACAGGCTATAGTCTAAAGACTATCGCCTTGAACCTAACTCTAGGCTAATCCAACAATCCCACCATGAAACACCGCATAGACCCTAAGATAGATTGCGTATTCAAGGCATTGCTTGGCTCGGTGGAAAACCGCAATTTGTTGGTACATTTCCTCAATGCGATATTAACCAGCGATTTAACCACACCGATAACCGAAGTGGAGATTCTCAATCCCTACAACGACAAGGAATTTCTGGACGATAAACTGAGCGTGGTGGATGTCAAAGCCAAGGATAGCGAAGGAAGGCTTTACCAGATTGAAATCCAGTTATTGACCTATCGGCATTTGCCCGAAAGAATGGTCTATACTTGGTGCGACATCATCAGCCAGCAATTGCAAAGCGGCAACGATTATAGCCTGTTAAAGCCGGTATACAGCATTTGGCTGTTGGCGGAAAACCTGTTGCCCGGAGAAACCGACTACGCCCACGAATACAAACTGCAAAACCGCCAAGGCCGCAGTTTGGCGGATTTGGGCGGCATCCACCTGTTGGAACTGAAAAAATTCACGGCTGAACGGATCGAAACCGAGGAACAACGCTGGCTACAGTTTTTCAAAGAAGGCGAACAACTGGATGAAAGCGCACTACCCGACTGGATGAACACTGACGAAATGAGGCAAGCCATGAAAACCCTGAAACTGTTTTCCGATAAAGAGCGCGATTACCACGCCTACCAAGCGCGGCAAAATTACTTGCGCGAGCAGCGTACCATTCAAATAGAAAGGGATGAAGATTTGCGGGAAATGGAGAGGATTAAACAGGAAATGGAACAAGCCCAACAGGATTTAGAACGAGAACGGACGGAGAAACAAGCCGCGCTTGCAGAAATTGAACGACTCAAAGCATTATTGTCTCGATCAACTTAGCAAGCATCATGGCGGAACCGTAGATCGGGTTCCACCGTATGATCTCATCGGACGCGCTGATATGGCGGATCACATCCTTGTATCCACCCTTCAATAAACCACCATGAAACACCGCATAGACCCCAAGATAGATTGTGTATTCAAGGCATTGCTCGGTTCTGAGGAAAACCGCAATCTGCTGGTGCATTTCCTCAATGCCATATTGACCAGCGATTTGACTGCGCCGATCACCGATGCGGAGATACTCAATCCCTACAACGACAAGGAATTTCTGGACGATAAACTGAGCGTGGTGGATGTCAAAGCCAAGGACAGCGAGGGACGGCTTTACCAGATTGAAATCCAGTTATTGTCCTATCGGCATTTGCCGGAGCGGATGATTTACACTTGGTGCGACATCATCAGCCAGCAACTGCAAAGCGGCCATGATTACAGCCTGTTAAAGCCGGTGTATAGTATTTGGCTGTTGGCGGAAAATCTGCTGCCCGGTGAAACCGACTACGCCCATGAATATAAACTGCAAAACCGCCAAGGCCGTACTTTGGCGGATTTGGGCGGCATCCATCTGTTGGAACTTAAAAAGTTCACGGCGGAACGGATCGAAACCGAGGAACAACGCTGGCTACAGTTTTTCAAAGAAGGCGAGCAACTGGACGAATCGGCATTACCGGATTGGATGAACACAGAAGAAATGAGGCAAGCCATGAAAACCCTGAAACTCGATCATCAAGTTTTTTTGCGGGTTCTACCCCCTTGAAATCTGGCAAAAAGTATAATTGGCTTTTCCCCAAGTTTGAACTTTTTAGTGAACCGCCATTTTTAGCCAGCCATTACCGTTTAT
>CAIYXP010000152.1 GCA_903930145.1 uncultured Methylococcaceae bacterium | reverse complement strand
CTATGAAAAAGGCGTTTCCCTGTCCAAGGCCGCGATGCGGGAAGTCGAGGCCAGGCTGGAACGGAATCCTGCCCTACCCAAGTGGGACATTCTCATTCGGCCTGCTTGACGGGTAATAACTTTTTTGAAAATCACCTAAGGCGTGTCATGATTGCCGTAGGTGTCGGGCACCACGATTTTGTCACTCTCGATGCCTTGCTTCAAATCGACTATGGAGATGCTACTGTCGCCGGAGTTGGCAACGTAAAGCGTATTGCCGTCTGGGCTGGCATCCAGTCCAAAGGGCTTGGAACCCACGGCGATTGGCTTGTCCAAAATGCCTGTGGTTAAGGAAAACACCTCGACCGAATTGTTGCTCCGGTTGGTAACATAGACATGTTCGCAAGCATCGTCGATCATGATGTCCCCAAGCTGTCCGGTGATCGGCACCACTAGGGGCGATGCGAGGAGGGCTGGGCAATTCCCAATCGTACCAGCCGGCATTTGAACTAGGCTTGTAACGTCGCCGTTGGAGGTCAGCATCTGATTTGAGCTGCTTAAACCCTCGTCACTCAGCGCAAGAACGGGAAAGCCTAAGAGAATGGCCGAAACCAGCGCGAAAGTGGTCAAGACATTGCTTATTCTGATGTTCATAAGATATTACTGTCCATTGCAAAGAATTAAGATAACCGTCAAACTTTAGCGGGATTTTAACGCCACTGCACTTGGAAATCTTGGTAATATTACCGAAATGGATATTTCCAGACTGAGTCTGCTTGAGCGTATTTTAATGCGCCGCTACGGGGTCGCATAAAGCAAAGATGGATTTTTGTGTGGGGCCGGGTTTTTGTTCCCAATGGGGGGGAACTGGCGAGTTAGATTGATGAGGCGTCAGGCGCTTTCCCTGCTGCCTCATGCGGATTGGCATCTCACTCGCCGCCCGTTCGGACTGGCGCATTGGTCGGCAACGTTCGTTGCCTTTGGCCTAGAACACCAGAAAATGGTTGGTAAAAGCCAGTTTATTCGGATTGCGCGGATAATTGGGTTGGTTGACGACATCCGGCTTGTGTGTGGTGTCCAACACTGGCAAGCACCCGTCCCCGTTAAAGTCATGAGGGATTTTGATGGTTTGGTGGGTGAAGATGTCATCCACCACTTCCCTGCCCTCGGTCATGGCATCCAGTGCCGCGACGAGTTGTTCAACGGTCGATCTGCTGTCCCCTAGCGAAACATGGGAACCGTCTGCCAGTACCCGTGTAATGGTTACGATATCAATGTCTGTATTCATCACGATCTCCTAGAATTGAATGGGTATTATGATTGCTGCACAGCATTATCCGTGCCGTTTGCTAAACATCAGGAATACCAAGAGTTCGAGTGATCTGGGCGAAAATAAAGCGGTAGTGAGTGTCTGATTTTGGCGACAAAGCTCAGATTTATATTACTTAATCCAGTTTTTCGATGTCATGCCTAGGCGCAAACCATCCTGTCACTATGTGTTTGCATGGATTGCATCTATTTGTTTATAAATGGATATGTGCATATTTGACATGGTTGTCCGAAGTCTGTGGCCTCCTTTCATCAATTGGCAACAGGTTGTTTTTCTGGCTCATTGCTTGAATGGCTTTCAGTCGCCGGGCACATACGCACCGACAGCGGCTGTGTCGTGTCAATGTGAATGTCACGCTGCGGAAAGGCCATGACAATGCCTTTGGTTGTGAAGGTTTTATGTAGCATGTAGCGCAAGTCGCTGGCAATGACCCGCCAGTCCACGCCGGGTTTGATTTCGATCCACACATACAGGCCGAACAGCAAGGCATCGCTGCCGAAATCCTCGAACAAGACTTGTGGCGGCGGGTCAGCCTGAACCAGTCCGTGGCGGGTTGCGGTTTCCAGCAGCAAATCGGTCACATCGCGCACCGGCGAGTCGTAGGCGACGCCGAGCTTGACCGCGATGCGCACCGATTGGCTGCTCAAGGTCCAGTTGGTCACGTTTTCCTCGACAAAGGTGCTGTTCGGGATCAGGGTTTCGATGCCATTGCCGTCGCGAATATGGGAACTGCGCACTCCGACATCAATGACCCGACCGCGAATGCCGGCGACTTCGATCAAGTCGCCGGGCCGAAACGGGCGCTCCAACAGCAGCATCAGGCCGCTAATGAGGTTTTTTAGCAGGTTTTGCATCCCAAAGCCCGCGCCGATAGCCACCGCGCCGCCGGTGAAGGCAAACACGGTGAGTGGAATCTTGACCATGGACAGGCTGCTGATCACGAGGATTGCGCCGATCATGAACAAAATCCAGCGCCGTGCGATATGGGCGCTGCTCGCATCCATGCCGACCCGGCTGATGGCCATGCGCTCCGCATACCGGGTCAGCTTGGACGAAATCCACAAACCGATGACGAGGATGGACAGGGCGGTTGCCACCTTGCCCACCGTGATGCTGCGTTTGCCGGTGATGGATTGGCCGTCCACGTCGATGGTGTCTTCCGCCGCGAACAGTTCGGCCTGCCAAAGTTGCGCAAGCCACTCGCGAAGCTCCCCCCAGCGTTCCATTGCCCGTTCTTGCAGAGGTTCGATTTGATGCCTATCACCCAAGTCTTGCTTCCACAGGTCTAGCAGATGTTCGGCGACCTCGATCCCCGAAAGCATCCGCCGGTAGTACGCCTCGCGCTCGACAAACAGGTCGTGAAGCTTTTGTTCGTGTGCGCTCGCCGCTGCCTGTGTAGGGCTGAGCATTTGCTTTTCCATGTCGTAGACTTGCTCGGTGGTCAGTTTGGTCCGCTGTTCCAGATATACCCGGATGGGTTGCAGTTCGGCTTGTAGTTTATCGATTGCAGCGTAAGCCTGCTGCAAATCCGCGGGGTTTTTGACATTGGCCGTGGACCAGCGGTATTTCCAAGCTTTTTCCCTTAGGTTGACGGAATCGCCCAGCCGGTTCAGCATTTGGAATTTGATGTCGGCGTTTTCCGCCTGTTCCCGGAGAACGGCAATATTGCTTTCCATCTCGGCGAGTCGCTGCGAGTCGTTGTCGTTGGAATGTTCCTGCTCCAAGGCTGACATGGCGGCATTGAGTGATTGTTGGCTGGATTCAGCCAATGGCATCGCCACATCCAGTTCGGCTTGGATGTGTTGCTGTTCGGTGGCTAGGCGGTCTAGCACTTGGGTCTTGTCGGCAGGGGGGAAGCTAATCTGGTCCTTGGTCGCGTTCAGTTGCAGTTGAATGAACTCAAGCCGCTGACGGGCTTCGGTCATTTCTTCGGTGTTCACCCGTTGTTCGATGCGAATGCCCTTGACCCGGTCCTCGGCCAAGCGGTTGCGGAGTGCCGCCAAGTCGCGCAGCCAAATCAAGCGGGGGGTTTCGTCAGTTTTATTTTCAAGGCGCTCGTTGGCTTGGCGCAGTTTTCCGCTGGCTTCCCCAAATACCCCCTCCCTTCGAATGGACTCTTGCCCGATGGCGGCATCCATCGCCTCTAAGGCAAGAATGCGCGAATGTTGGAAGCGCGCCATTTCGCGCAGTTCGTCCACTATCAAAAACGAATACGGCGGCGGGGTTTGCATGCCTGTCCAGCGCTTCGTGTCGTTTTCGATTTCCAGCCGGCTTTGTTGCAGGCCCTTCAATTTTTGCAGAATATCGATTTGACGCTGGTAAACCCGTGCCGTTTGTTCTTGCAGATATTCGGACTCCATGATTTCTGCTTGGGTTGCCACGGTGGTCGAGGGTGTCTCGCCAAGTTGCCCCTTCGTTAGTGCTATCGCCTCGTTGGCAGCGGCGAGTTTGTCGCGAAGCTCGGCAATGAGTGTGTCGGGAGGGGTTTTCGACCAGTCGATGGCTTGCCCGGTGGCCTTGGTGTCTGCCGACGGCAAGGAGGGTAGCCCTAGCTTGGGGATTGTCGGCGCGCCGGCTGCGTTCCATGCCAGCATTAAAAGGAAGATCGCCGCCAGCCCATGGGGCAAAGCCATTAACTTAAGCCGTTCGTGGTGAGCCTGTCGAACCATGAATGGCTTAAACGTCAATGATTTGGAATTTTCCGTCCACCCTTCGACAGGCTCAGGGCGAACGGAAAAAATGGTTAAGTCAATGGTTTTGAGTCCATGGCTCGGCAGTCGGTTCAGTTTGCTGTGGAAGCCCGGATTGCGCCTCGCTTCATCCGGGCTACGACAGCTTGATTCATCAGTGTTGGGGTTCATGGGGGTTTCTAAAGATTTTGGAAAGTTTCAGCCGACGGGTGGTCTTGCGTCTTTGGGCCAATAGCTTACCGGAAGCGGGTCGGCATCACCAAGAGGCCACTTAAATGCGGTGGCGGGTGAAATCTTTCGGGCCGACGCGGTGCCCGGCGATGAAGGCCGGGTCGTGAAGCGTCTGAGCGAGGTCGGAGAGGATGGCGGCATGGAGGTTGCCAAGTCGGTTTTATTCCTTAACTATACGGCATTGGTGTAGGGGGGTGAACATTTACAATCATCCACGATATACTAATCAATGGTTTGAATCTATTTTTAACTGGTGGTGCGAACATGAAAAAAACTTCGATTTCGGTTGGCTTGGTTGAATTGCCAGAGCTTGGATTGTTTGATCAACAAGGCCGCAATCGGGCTTCAGTCAGACGCGGATCAACCTTAATCAGCAAGCAGGTGTTGCTCGCCAATCTCCAAGGCAATGGTTATAACGCACAACTGGTCAATCTGAAGGACGGGGACTATGAGGGCGAGTATGGCGAGGTGACTTGGGGCGGCACCAAACTCACCAAGGTCTATGTCGGGCGCAATATCAGCGCATTGGACGCGGCTGATTATGATATTTGGGGCATCACCTGCAATTTTTCACAGCACCGTGAAGTGGCATGCATGACCATCCGGCATCTGGCCCGGCAGGGCAAGCCGGTCATTGTCGGCGGGTCGGATGCCATCGCCGAGCCGAGTCGTTATTTGCAGGCGGGGGCATCGGCGGTTGTCATCGACAAATCGGGCGGGGCCAACCGTCCCATCATTGAATATGTGCTAGGCAATTATCCGAAGGAAGAACTGGCCGGTGTCATTTTAGCGGACGGCGGTGTCGCCCCCAAACGCATCCAGCCGTTAAGACCGGAAGATTGGCCGTTGCCCTCTGTGGAGGTTGCGCGCGCCTGCCTAGGAACAGATTATTGGAGCGCGGAATATCCTGTCCAACTAACGCCCATCGGTTCGGTTTTTTCCGACATAGGCTGTGACCGTGCCTGCGATTTTTGCCAAACGCCCAACTACGGTCTGGGTTTTCGGCGGATGTCGCCGCACCGCACCTTAGAATGGCTCGCCAGGCAGAAAGAAGCGGGGGCAAAGTCGGTGGTCGGTTCCTCGGATCAATTTATGGCGAGGGTGCTGCGGGAAGGCGGGCGGGAAGAAGTACTGGAAATCATGCAAGGTGCACGCGATCTGGGCCTGGCAATGCTTTGGCCCAATGGTTTGGAATTGCGCAAGGCCACGGTGGGTCGAGGACTTAACCGTCCCGGCACGGATTTGGCGCCCGACGAAGAACTCATCAACGCCGTGTGGGGGTGGGATGGCAAAGCAGGGACTTTCCATGCTTACATGCCGGCCGAGCGGCCTGTCGTGGGCCGCGAGAATTACGCCAAGCTATTGCCGTGGCTGGAGCATTGCGAGTTATTGCGGGCCATAGTCCGCGCTGGTCTACCCGCACTGTCTTATGGGATAATCATCGGTTTCGAGGATGACACGGAAGACAGTTTGTCGCGGCTGGAAGAAGCCATCCAAGAAATACACGCGGATCTGACCAGCATTAATCCGCAGCTTATTTTCCAGGTGTCTTCTTTCTCCATCTCGCCTATTCCCGGCACCGGTCAGGGCAAGCTGTTGCGAGAATCCGGTTTGCTGCGTTTTGATGACCCTGCGCTTTTTGGCGGCTTATGGACGCCGAGCGTCGATACGCGCACCTTAAGTTACGAGAGGGTCGCCGAATGGCAACTCCGGTTATTGAACATCGGCACCAAAAAAGGCAAGTCGGCATTCATCAATACCGATTTTTCGCCGGCACCGGAAGCCATGCGGTCGCAACAACGTGTTTGGTAAAAATGCCCATGCCTAGACTTGACCACCCAATACTGACTTTTCTGAACCCAGAGGGTGTCGACCGGCCGTTGCATAGTCCTGTTAGTGCCGAAGTTCTGGAACGAGCAAGGCGCTACCGACTCGCACGGCTAAGGGAACGACTGGTTGCGCACGACTGCGTCGGCGCATTGCTGTACGACCCGATCAACATTCGCTACGCGCTGGACGCGCCGAACATGCAAGTCTGGACATTGCACCACGCGGTGCGCTATGCGCTGATTTTGACCGATGGACCGGCTATGCTGTTTGAATTGGCGGGAACTGAACACCTCTCCACAGGACTTACGGCCATTGACCAAATACGTCCGGCGGTGGCGTGGATGTCTGTGGTCGCAGGTAGCCACCAACCCGAGCGCATCCGAGTCTGGGCGGACGAGATTGACAGCCTATTGCGCGAATATGGCGGTGGTAACCGCAGGCTGGCCGTCGACAAAATAGACATCCTTGGGTTTAAGGCACTGGAGCAGCGAGGCATTGACGCTATCGATGGTCAGCCCCTCGCCTTGGCCGCGCGCGCCATCAAGAGCGGTGACGAGATCGAACTGATGCGCTGGTCCGTGCGCGTCTGCGAAGCCGGCTTGGCGCGGATGTGGCAAGCTTCGCTGCCGGGTAAGACAGAACAGGAAATCTGGGCCGAATTGCAGTACGAGAACACCCGCTCAGGGGGCGAATGGCTGGAAACCCGGCTGCTCACTGCTGGCCTGCGCACCAACCCTTGGTATAGAGAATGCTCGGACTATGCCTGCCAAGAAGGTGAAATCATCGCGGTGGATACCGACATGATTGGGCCTTATGGCTATTGCGCTGATTTGTCGCGCAGTTGGACCTGTGGGCATACCCCGTTCAATGCCGTCCAAAAAGGACTATATTCGGCAGCATTGGAACAGTTGTCGTACAATGTGGCACTGTTGCGCCCCGGCCTTAGCTTCCTTGAATTCATCGACAAGTCTTGGCGCATTCCTACGCACTATCAGGAGCGGCGCTACGGCATCGCGCTGCATGGTGCGGGCCTGTGCGACGAGTGGCCGGTCGTGCCTGACCATCCTAGCGTCGCCACCGCCTATGACGGTGTTTTTGAGGAAAATATGACCGTTTGCGTCGAGAGTCTGATTGGTGCCGAGGGGACCGAATGCATCAAGCTGGAAACGCAAGTGCTGATTACACATCAAGGCGCCGTGCGCTTGGACAGCTTCCCATGGGAGGAGGTTTAGCTTGGTTTCAACCACGCATCGTAGGCTGCACAAGCTAAGCTCATTAAACAGACCGTCTGAACCAATCAAACATTCCACTTTTAGATCAATGATATGCAATCAAACGACAGTGCCGCCGCTTTTTACTCTGAAGATTTCCTAGATGTTGACCGTTGGTTTCAGATTGCTGACGCAGACTATGAGGCATTACTCAAATCGCTGAACCTCAACGACCTCTTTCCGGCGATAGCCAAGCGGCTGCGGCTGCTAGATGTTGGTTGTGGGACAGGCCGCTTCCCAACCCTGCTTCGCCCTCACTTGGAGATTCGCGCACCCATCGTCGAATACGACTTCATCGACCCATCGCCATACTGCCTAAGCATTATGCGGGAGAGTTTGACTGGACCCTTCAAGGCTGGCCAAGCCTTGCAGATGTGCGCGGAAGACCTTGACGTTTGGGGCAAGGAGTCGGGCGCAACCTACGACATCGTTTGGGCTATCCACTCACTCTGTCATGTATCGGTCGGTGCAACCCCGTCTATCATTAGGAGTTTGCGGAACCTGCTCGCACCCAAGACTGGCGTGGGGCTAATCTATATCCATTCTCGTCATTCGTTTTACACTCAGATTCACGACACCTACCGCAAGGTCTTCCCAACCCCCATCGCACCGTTTATGACCGCTGAGGACTATGCCGCTGCTTTTGATGCCGCAGGTTCCCCTTGGCGCGAGGAACGGCTGCATTTTGTCCACGAAATTTCAGTGCAGGATGATGCGCTCCTTGAAAGTTACCTGCACAAATGCATCCTCGACCCCACTCAAGCCCTTTCCAAATGGTGGAGTTCCGCGCCTCTGCGCGAACTGATTGAGGGCTATCGTCAAGGCGAGGTTTACCGCTTCCCACAGCAGGTAGCACTGTTTCAATTCAACTCCTAGACTGGACAAATTAAATGGATGGGTCAATCCATAGGCAAGCGATGCGTGAACGCTATCAAAATGTACGCCAGCAGACTGAAAGGCTTTGTGCGCCTTTGGCAGTTGAGGATTACGTCATCCAGTCCATGCCGGATGCCAGCCCGGCCCGCTGGCACTTGGCCCATACCACTTGGTTTTTCGAGACCTTCGTCTTGGCGCAAGCTTGCCCCGGCCATACCCCTTGGCACAACGATTTCGCCTACTTGTTCAATTCCTACTATAACCAAATCGGGGCTCAATATCCGCGTCCCAAACGGGGCCTACTGTCGCGTCCCAGCGTGGCGGAAATTTACGATTATCGCTGCGCGGTGGATGAACGCATGGAGGCGATCCTGTCCGCTGGCGACGAGAGGGTGGAGCCTTTCCTGCCGACCATCGAACTGGGCTTGCAGCATGAACAACAACACCAAGAACTCATCCTGACCGACCTCAAACATATGCTTTCCTGCAACCCGCTGTTTCCGGTTTACCGGGCCTGGACGAGTGAGCCCACCCCCCCCGCACCGCTGCCACGCTTGGCCTGGGTCGAGGGCAAGTCCGGTGTTTACGAGATCGGCCACAATGGGGACGGTTTCGCTTACGACAACGAGGGGCCACGCCATGCCACATGGTTGCAGCCACACGCCTTGGCATCGCGCCCAATCGTCAATGGGGAATATTTGGAATTCATCAATGCGGGCGGGTACGGATGCCCCGAATTGTGGCTGTCCATGGGCTGGGACACAGTCAGGGCCAATCAATGGGAGGCGCCTTTGCACTGGGTCAAAGTCGCCGGGGACTGGTGGCATTTCACCTTGGCAGGACTGCGACCACTGAACCTTGACGCACCGGTCTGCCATGTTAGTTACTTCGAAGCCGAGGCTTACGCCCGTTGGTCGGGTGCCCGCTTGCCCACCGAGGCCGAATGGGAGACAGCGGCCAGTGCCTACCCACTGGAAGGCCATTTTGTGGAGTCGGGCCGC
The DNA here is from genome assembly GCA_903930145.1 of uncultured Methylococcaceae bacterium. Classification (GTDB taxonomy): domain Bacteria; phylum Pseudomonadota; class Gammaproteobacteria; order Methylococcales; family Methylococcaceae; genus Methylumidiphilus. The sequence continues at coordinate 3,868 of CAIYXP010000152.1, read as the reverse complement.
CACCAGCCCTTGCCGCCCACACCCTTGGCCGGGGCGGGCCCCTTGCTGCAACTGTTCGGCGATGTTTGGGAATGGACCTCCAGCCCGTATTCCCCGTATCCGGGGTTTTCCCCGGCTGCGGGTGCCGTTGGCGAATATAACGGTAAGTTCATGTGCAACCAGCTTGTCTTGCGCGGAGGTTCCTGCGCCACCCCGCATGACCATATCCGCCACACCTACCGCAACTTCTTCCAACCCGAAGCCCGCTGGCAATTCAGTGGCTTCCGTCTAGCCAGATAATTCTTAAGAAACCTTTATGCACACATCCGATAAGCCCCAAACCCTGTTCGATATCGATCCCGCCAACCTGGAGTTTTACCAAGACGTCATGACGGGCTTGCGGGGCAGCCCCCGGCAGATTGCCAGCAAATATTTTTACGACCAGCGCGGTTCCGAGTTGTTCGATGCCATCTGCGAACTCGACGAATACTATCCTACCCGCACCGAACTAGGCATTATGGAAAGGCATGGCAAAGAAATGGCAGATGCCTTGGGCGAAGGTTGCATGTTGATCGAACTAGGTAGCGGCAGCAGTCTAAAAACCCGTATACTGCTTGATCATTTGGCGGACCCGAAAGTCTATGTGCCGGTGGACATATCCCGTGAACACTTGATCAAAACCGTCCGGGATTTGACATCAGAATATGAAGGCTTGGAAATCTTGCCAATTTGTGCCGATTTTGCGAAAGATTTTACCATTCCCAAATCCACCACACCTACCCGGCATCGCGTCATTTATTTTCCCGGCTCCACAATAGGCAATTTCGAGCGGGCCGAGGCCGAATCGCAGCTCGGGCGCATTGCCAGTTGGGTCGGACCTGGCGGCGGGTTGTTAATTGGTTTCGACACTTGCGCGGACAGGGCAAAGCTGGAAGCCGCGTACAATGATCGCTTAGGTATCACTGCTGCCTTCAATCTGAACCTGTTGGAGCATATTAACCGCGAGTTAGGGGGCGATTTTCAACTTGCGGGGTTCCGCCACAGGGCGGTTTATGAGGAAGCGGAGCGGCGGATAGTCATGTGGCTAGACAGTCAGCACGACCAAGAGGTGACCATCGCCGGGGAGACTTTCAAGTTCGGCGAAGGGGAGTCGATTCATACCGAGTATTCCCACAAGTACGATCTTGCGACGTTCTGCAAGACCGCCCAGCGGGTTGGCCTGACGCTGAGTGAAGCTTGGACCGACACAAACGGCCTGTTCGCCGTGGCACTGTTCATGGCCGAGTCCTGAGTTTCGCATTGCCTGATTTGACATTTGAAAAAATAAAAAATACGACCAAGATTCGCTTCGGATAGAACAGGTAGGATCAATGCATGCTTGAATTATGCGACATTAGCAAGCTTTACGGGGACACCCAGGCTCTTCATCCGACTAGTTTGATCTTCCCTTGTGAACGAACTAAGGCGTTGCTGGGAACCAGCGGTTGTGGCAAATCCACGCTGTTGCGTCTTATTGCGGGATTGATTCAACCGGATAGCGGTTCGATACGGATTAATGGCGAGCCGCTGACAAAAAAAAATATCCAGTCAATTCGTCAGCGGATGGGTTATGTGATTCAAGAGGGTGGCTTGTTCCCGCACCTGTCCTTACGCGCGAACATCACCTTAATGGCGCGCCATCTAGGCTGGCCTGCGACGAAAATCGAACAGCGTGTCGCAGTTTTGGGAAAATTGACACGGCTTGATCCGCACTTTTTGGAGCGATTCCCTTGGCAGGTATCCGGTGGCCAGCGTCAACGAGCGGCTTTAATGCGAGCCTTGTTCTTGGATCCGGATATTCTGTTGCTGGATGAACCGTTGGGGGCGCTTGACCCCATCATTCGTGCGGAACTGCAAGCGGAATTATGCGAAATTTTCTCCACCCTTCGAAAAACCGTGGTGTTAGTCACTCACGATCTTGGTGAGGCGGCTTTCCTGGCTGACGAAATCGCCTTGCTGGATGCCGGGCGGATTGTCCAACAAGGTAAGCTGGAGGAATTAGTGGAATTTCCTGCGACACCCTTTGTCACACGCTTTATCAATAGTCAACGGCATCCCTTTGAAAGAGGTCTGCGCAAATGCGAAGGGTAGGGTTGATAGCGGCTTTGCTACTCATAGCCAGCACCGTCGTTGCTGTACCCCTTCGGGTTGGCTCCAAAGAGTTTACCGAATCCGTCATTCTCGGCGAAATCGTCAGCGGCCTAGCGCGTCATCAGGGTTATCCGGTAATCCATAAGAAGGAATTGGGTGGCAGTATGATCTGGTTGGCATTGCTGTCGGGCGAGATCGATATTTACCCGGAATATACCGGCACACTCCAGCGCGAGATATTCGCTGGAAAGACATTACCCGATGATAATGCCATCCGCCAGGAATTGCGCCTACATGGGATAATGATGACCCGACCATTAGGATTTAATAATAGTTATGCCATTGCCGTTAGGCCGGATATTCATGAACGCTTGGCACTTACTCGTATCTCTGATCTACAACGCCACCCCGCCTTACGATTCGGATTCAGCAACGCATTTATGGATCGGGCAGACGGCTGGCCCAGTTTGCGTCAGCGTTATCAACTTCCACAAAAGACGGTACGTGGCATGGAGCATGTATTGACGTATCAGGCGCTACAACAGGGCAATATCGACGTGATTGATGCATATACCACCGACCCGCATATCGCAATGTACCATTTGCGGATACTTGAGGATGATCGCAAGCATTTCCCCCGTTATGATGGGGTGTTGTTATATCGCCAGTCCTTAATCAAACAGGCACCGATGTTGGTAGAGGCGCTGTCGCAACTGGAAGGCCGTATTAATGATCAGCACATGCTAGCCCTCAATCAACAGGTTGAGATTGAAGGATACAGCGAAACCGATGTGGCCGCACGCTTTCTTGGTGAAACGCTTGGCATCAAGACAAAGACGCAAACTAGTCTTAGTCTAGCTGCGCGGGTTTGGCAGACTACCCTTGAGCATTTATTTTTAGTCATTACTTCACTAAGCGCGGCAATCATTGTTGCCGTCCCACTTGGAATCGTTGCCGCGAAGCGGCCTTGGGCCGGCCATCTCATTGTCGGCGTTGCCGAAGTCGTGCAGACCATCCCAGGATTGGCGCTCCTGGTGCTTCTATCCGTCATATTCGCACCGCTAAACCTACCCACAATCGGCGCTTGGCCGATGATTACCGCACTCTTCTTTTATTGCCTATTACCGATCATCCGCAACACTCTAGCCGGTCTCAACAGCGTGGCGGACAATCTGCGCGAATCTGCCGAAGTTTTGGGTTTGCCGCATCTGGTCCGGCTCCGTTTAATTGAACTTCCACTGGCTTCGCCTTTGATATTAGCCGGTATTAAAACGACTGCCGTGATTAACGTCGGCTATGCCGCATTGGGAGGATTGATCGGCGCGGGTGGCTATGGACAGCCGATCATGACGGGGTTGCGACTTAACAGCAGCGCTTTGATGCTGGAAGGTGCGATCCCTGCTGCACTCATGGCACTAGCCGTCAAGGGACTATTCGCCGGGCTGGAGCGAAGACTGGTGCCGCGAGGCTTGTATTTAACCCAGGGCCGTAGAAACTATGCAGCATCTAGCTAGCCCGCTGGCCGGAACCTGGTTTATAAAAGAAGGCTCTAAACTACAACGCTTGACCGAGGGCCACGACGATGACGGACAAGATGCTGCAAACAAATGATACCAACACTTCCGCCGCCTTGACACCCCGCCTGCTGGTGGCGGGGTTTGAAGTCCAACGGTACAGAAACGTACGCTAAGGATCGTCAATGCTTTCCGTTGGCTGGTTTAGCGGCCTGAGTTGCCCTTTCATGACCTGCTCTGCCAGG
>CAIYXP010000151.1 GCA_903930145.1 uncultured Methylococcaceae bacterium | reverse complement strand
CTATGAAAAAGGCGTTTCCCTGTCCAAGGCCGCGATGCGGGAAGTCGAGGCCAGGCTGGAACGGAATCCTGCCCTACCCAAGTGGGACATTCTCATTCGGCCTGCTTGACGGGTAATAACTTTTTTGAAAATCACCTAAGGTATCGCAAAGGAGGTTGCGGTTTTCCTGCGTATCCTTGATCTTGAGTAGGATCGCCGATCCGGTCGGGTCGGCAATGAAATCGATATCCCAATCAGTGTCGTAATAAAGCCCATGTTCGGCGGTCACTGCCGCCACGCGGATGCCGCCATGAAGGACAAGTCCGCGATGCAATGGGAAGGCGTCGGAACCCCTGCCGTAATAGGTGGCACCTTCTTTGTTCTGCCATAAGTACTCTTGGCCGTCCTTCTCGATTGACACAAGGTTGCCGCCCATCAAGAGGGCCTTTACCTTGAGTATGCCGTTGTCGAGAACCCAGCAATCGACAATCTCCCGGCCAACGATTGGGCCATTCCCAATAGTGTCAATTGATTCGACGAAAGTCAGCGTGTAGTGGCTTTTGGTGATAGTCACCCCGCTAGGGAAAACAGTCGGAAGAGAAGCAATTTCGGGTTTGCGCGATGATCTTAGGGGGATGATGCCTTGTCTTTCGGTCATGGTGGTTATTTGGCTATTTGCAGTCTGATTGGAAATGGGCAGTTCCTTAACCTTGTAAGCCATATCGTAGCAAAACCCTAGTTGATTGGAAATCTGCGGGAAATTCCATTTGTCAGGAAGCAGTAAATTTCCGTCATTAAAACCAAACGGCACGATTGTCCGCAAAGAATTACTGACTGCCGCTCCATGCGGGCCATGATCGGGCAAGGTTTCGGTTTCCGCCAGCAGCAGGTGCGGTGGTTTGTTCGCGGGAACCCCGACTCAAAGGACAACAGCCAAATAAGATGCTTATCCCATGCCACTGCCGTCAAGGACGCGACATTTTCCCATAACAGAATAGTCTGACACTTTTCCCAGAGCGGGCAACAGAAACCGATAAAACCGACAAAACCTACACTTTCGTCACCCATCAAGGAGCGTTAAGCGTGGGACGCATAGCCTGTTGCCTATCAATTGAGGATTGGGTTAGGGTTCGGACATTTTCGACTGGACCTAGGTTCGGAAAATTAAGCCTAGCGACATCCCGCTTGTGGGTATGGCCCTTTCTTACACCACGATGAGCCGCTACTGATCAGTGGCTAGGGATGCATAGTCGGTTTTGTAGGTTTTATCGGTTTCCAACGGCGAGGGGCTGAAAAGTGTCAATGGACACCACATTGTTTTTCGTTGATAACTCTGGCTTAATGGATGGCACAGTAAAGCTGTCCAACCCGATTATCAACCCATTGCGCCTAGTTTTCTACATGCGAACCCCCGCCGCATCGGTCAACCTGTGGTTGACGAGCATTTCAGTCGCCCGGCGCGCAAGCCTAGGCGAGGTGAAGTACTGCCCGAGCCAATCCCACTCGGTCGGGGTTATGTTTCCCATCCATGCCGGGTCCAAGCCTTCGCGGCGCAGATAGCCGTCCAGCGCGCGCTTGACGATGGCGGGGTAGTGTTCTGGCCTGGGGTGCGGCATCCGTTTGACTTCCATCCGGCCCAGCAAGGTTGTGGGCAGGGTTGCCGTGCTGTTGGCGGTGGCGATCCAACTGACGCGGCTGAGGTCCGCATGGCCCCACAGGAAGTCGTCGTAAAACTTGGTTGAACTGGCCGGTTCCAGCAGCGTGAGCAGGGTGTCGATGACCCGTCCGTTATGGTCGGAGCCGCCCGCCTTGTCGATTTCGTCGAGCAGAACGATGGGGTTCGCCGTCCTGGTTTCGTTGATGAGGGCGATGACGCGGGACGGGTGGCCGGTGCCCCAGCCCCTGGCCGTTCCTGCCAAGTCGCGGTTGTCGGACTTCCCGGCAAGGCTCAGGGACAGGAACGGCAGCCCGGACAGTCCGGCGAGGCGCTGAAGGTACGAGGTCTTGCCGACGCCGGGCGGGCCGAGCAATAGAAGCGGCGGGATATTGAACCCGAGCGTGCCGCCGCTGCGCACGGCAAGCTGGCGGAGTATCCAAGTGGTGACATCGGCAAACCAGGGGAACTCAGTGTTCAAGGCTTCACTGACGGGTATCAGGTCCGGCACGCGGGCCAGCGGCTTGGGTGCGTCGCAAAGCACCCGATATTGATCCAATAGCGGCTTCACTGCCCGATCCGCCGAGGGCATGACACTGTCCAACACCAGCAAGACGCCGTCCATGGAACGCAGGAATGTAAGCCTTCAGCGCATCCACGTAGGCGGCTATATTCCCATTCAGTCAGCTTCCTGATCCCACTTCATCGGCAATAATTCGTCGATCCGGCTGTTGGGCCAGGTGGGGAGCTTGTCCAGGGTGTCCTTGAGCCATGCGGCGGGGTCGAGCCCGTTGAGCTTGGCCATCCCCAGCAGGCTCTGGATCACCGCCGCCCGCTTTCCCGCGCGCTCGGAGCCTGCGAACAGCCAGTTCTTCTTGCCGACGGCGATCGGGCGGATGGCGTTTTCCACCGGGTTGTTGTCGATGGGCAGGTGGCCGGTGTCGGTGTAGCGGGTGAGCGCGGGCCAGCGGTTGAGGGTGTAGTCGATGGCCTTGGCGGTGCCGGTCCCGTCGGGGACGGCGGCGCGGGCTTCGGCCAGCCAGGCGTGGTATAGCTTGAGCCTAGGTTTGGCGTGTCTAGCCCGCAGCGCCTTCCGTGCATCGGTGGTCAGGCCCGCCGCCTTGGCCTCGATGCGGTAAAGCTTGAGGCGGTTACCTCGCTTGTTGCGGAACAAGTAAGCGCTGCCGTCGCAGGGGTTTGACCGCAGCGCCTGCTGCACATGCAGCGACAGCCCGTCCGCGCCGAGCCGCATGTCCACCGGCGCGACCGCCAGCCAGATCGCCTTGGGGCAGGGTATCAGCCCAGGCATTGCAGCAGCTCCGCCAGCCACCGCGGCGACACCGCCGACGGGAACTCAAGCCGCTGGTCACGGTGCCACAGTACGATGGGCCCCAAGGCCGCCTCCGCAGCCTTCGGCAAGGGCTGCACCTGGATCGGGATCAGCCCCGGCTGAGGGGGCAGCCCTTGCGACCGGTAGAGACACAGCCGCCCGGAAAAAGTGTTGGCGTTGAGCCCGTGCCGACGGCAGTACTCGGCCTGCGACAAGCCGCTGGCCTGCCAGTCTTCGATGTGTTGTTTCCAACGTTCTGTTATTGCCATTGTTCATCCTCGTGCAAAAGCTAGAGAATGCCAATTTATCCGTCAATATGACAATGTGGTGGCGCTGAAGCCATACATTGGAGTTTTCGTCAAACTGCGCAATCAGGCTTTGCCAGTCGATGGTGGAGGACGGAGAAGGGGTAACATAGAAGTCGCTGGGGAAGTCATCTGCGTCGTCATCGATTTCTAATTCTTCGAACATGGCCGTCACTCCGTAGGAAGTTTTAAAGCCGCCGCCGGTCACTTGCCGCGGTGAGCCGGGCGGCGGGCTGGGCGGGGGTGACAAACCGGGCCTACGGATCCGGCCACTCTTGCGAATGCCCCGCCCAGCCCGCCATGGGGTAAAGCGGATGCGCCGTAGGAATTTCCAGGTTGTCACCCCAGGGCCCGGATGCCTCCGGGGTGCCGGACAGTGTGCTCAGGTGTGCGCAGGGAGTCAACTGGACTTGCCGCCTAGAAATTCAACATCATTGAACAAGTGCGATAAACGACTATGCCTGCCCTTGGGCTTGGGGGATCAATGACATCCTTTCACTGTTTGACATGCTGGAAGAGTTCGGGCGAAGGCTTGAGGAGTTGCAAGGCAAGGTCGAGAAGAACAACAAGAATTCAAGCAAACCGCCGTCCTCGGACGAGTTGAAAAGGAGGCGGCGTAGCCCTGCTATAAAGAGGAATGGCCGGTTGGCGGCGTGTCCGGGTACATAGGGTTCGACGCGCCAGAGGTTTGACGACCCCGACTGGGTCGAAGAACTGCGACTCCATGGTTTGTGCAGCCGTGGCATCTACCTGGACAGGCTGGAATCGAGGGTGGGCGAGCGTCGGCAGCAGGTCGAGATACTCAAACCCAAGGCGAAGGTTTCCAAATACAGGCAGTTGCACCTTGCAAGCGGATTGCAACCCAGATGCACGACCAAGCAAGCCAAAGCTACCTGATGCAACACGAAAGCAACGAGCTTGCAATGCAGATGCATGGAAAAGCAGGTTAGATCACCACTGCGAGGCCAATGGGCGTTACTGACCGAAACTGGAAACCGTCAGTAACGGGGGGAGGCGATAAAAAGGAGCGTTACTGTCGCTAGAAATATCCCGATTGATGGCATCCACTGATTGATCCAAGCTGTCTGCAGGGGAGGCCACCATCGACAAAATCGGTGGCCAACACGGTGTCCATTGAGGATGAAGCGTGTCATAAGTTCGATATATGCCTAATCAAGTACTTTAACAATTTGTTGGGGCAGGATCATCTGGCTTTCGAAAGGATTGTCCGTCCCATGAAGAGGTTCCAAACCATCCGCGCCGCCCGGATCACCCCGCACTCATGCACACGATCAAGAAAGGCCAGATGGTGGCTGGCGACAGCAAATATTTGTCTGCCGCGGAACAATTCTACTCATTGGGCTGCCTAGAGTCCCGCAAGGGAAGCCAAACCTCGCTCGAAGGAAATTAACGCAACAGAACCTTAATCTCTCTGTAACATGATCGGATTACTGTAGCGAGTAGGCGTATCGATTTTCTTAGTTAGCGAGGCTATTCAGTGAAAAAGTTCGGTTTTATGGTTTTCATGTTGGATGTTACCCTTAATCTATTTTTCACCGGACCGGTATCTGCCGAGGAGAAATTAAGGCTCACGGGCTCTGGGGCCAGTTTTCCGTTTCCGCTGTATTCCGCGTGGTTTAAAAACTTCAGCCGCGACCACAAAAACGCCAACATCGACTATCAAGCCAAAGGCAGCGGTGCAGGTGTGCTTGACTTCATCAACCGCACGGTTGACTTTGCGGCCAGCGATGCGGCCATGAAGCCCGAGGAAATCGCCAAAGTCCAAGGCGGCGTTGTCCTTCTGCCGATGACGGCAGGCAAAATAGTGCTTGCCTATAACATTCCAGGCAATCCAAAGGAGTTGAAACTGCCGCGTGATGTCTACCCAGACATTTTTCTAGGCAAGATCACCAAATGGAACGATCCCCGCATACAGGCCGCCAACCCCGGCGTGAAGCTGCCGGACCTACCCATCACCGTGGTGCGGCGGGCCGATAGCAGCGGCACGACCTATGTGTTCACCAACCACCTCAGCGCGATCAGCCCGGAGTGGAAGGCGGGCCCCGGTTCCGGCACCACCGTGAACTGGCCTAGCAGCGACAAAATCGTCGCCGCGCCGAAGAACGACGGCGTCACCGCCACCGTCAAGCAAACCCCCGGTGCCATCGGTTACATTGAATACGCCTATGCCTTGGGGGCCAAGGTGGAAATGGCCCATTTGCAAAATAAAGAGGGTAAATTTGTCCGTCCTAGCTCGGAGAGTGGCGAGGCGGCGCTGGCTACTGCCCAACTTCCGGAAAACCTCATCGCTTGGGTGCTAGACCCGGCTGGTGAAAAATCCTATCCAATAACTACTTTTACTTGGATGCTGTTCTACCACCATAATGCCTCGCCCGAGAAGGCCAAGATACTGCGCGAAGTGGTCGAGTATGGCATCACCGAAGGGCAGAAGATGAGTGCCAAAATGGGCTACATCCCCCTTCCCGCAAATGTCGTTTCGGCAGTCCGTGCTAACGTTGATAAAATTAAGTGATGGTACTTGCAAGCGGGGAGTGTTGGATGGTAAGACACCAGAAGTCATTTCCTGCTTATTTATTCTTTAACCATCAACCATAGCGATAACACCATGAATGCTTTTGAAGAGGCCACCACCGGGGAACAAATTTCAGGCCCCCCTTCGCAGACTGATTTTCTGCTAGACATCTCATTTCGCGGTCTGGCAAAAGTGTGTGCTGGGTTCATTATTTTAGTGGTGGTACTTCTCCTTTGGGAAATAGGCTACAAGGCGATACCTGCCATCCGGGAATATCACCTCGGTTTTCTGACAGGCACTACATGGGATGTCAACAAGCAGACATTCGGAATCCTACCGGAAATCTGGGGTACATTGTACAGTTCGATTTTGGCTTTGTGCATCGGTGGCTTTTTCGGCATCACCATGGCGATTTTCCTCACCCAAGACTTCCTACCGGCCCGGTTTGCCCTCGTCTTCCGCACCATCGTTGAGCTGTTGGCCGCCATTCCCAGTGTCGTCTATGGATTTTGGGGTATCTATGTGGTGATCCCCTTCGTCCGGCCCATCGCCGACTGGCTGAACGCGGAGTTAGGGGGAATACCCTTTTTCAGCACGACCTTGAGCGGACCAGGGATGCTGCCGGCGGCCTTGGTGTTGGCGATCATGATCCTGCCGACCATTGCCGCCGTGTCGCAGGATGCATTGAGGCAAGTCCCCTACCGCATCAAAGAGGCGGCGTTTGGCTTGGGCGCAACCCGGTGGGAGACGATCCTGAAGGTCATGCTGCCCACGGCATCGACAGGCATTTTCGGTGCCCTAGTCTTGGGTTTCGGACGCGCACTCGGAGAAACGATGGCCTTGGCCATGCTGGTCGGCAATTCCAACCAACTCAGCCTGTCGCTGTTTTCACCCGGCAACACGCTCGCAGCCCTGTTGGCACTGAACTTTCCCGAAGCGGGCGAACGTGAGATACCCGTGCTGATGTACGCGGCCTTGGTCCTTTTGCTGATAACCTTGGCAGTGAATATGCTAGGCACGACCATCATGACCCTCACTTCCACGTCAATGAGGTCCGGCAAATGAGCGCGCAGGAACCATTAACGAACCACGAACTGTCTCCCGATCTGCAACGCTCATTAGTGGAGCCGCGGGCACTGTTAAGCACAATGTTGAGCGGTGCGGTGTGGATTGTCGCGATCATTGCCAGCGTTCCCTTGTTTTCGGTGCTGTACGGGCTTATCGTCCGCGGTGGTCATCGGCTGAGTCTGGAGGTTTTCACCGAACTGCCGCCGGCGGGTTTTGAGGAAGGCGGCGGTTTCGGCAATGCCATCGTGGGGACGCTAGTGACCGTGGGCATCGGTGCGATCATTAGCATCCCCTTCGGCATTTTGGCGGCAATTTTTCTTGGGGAACTGGAGCCTAATGGAAAAATGGCTTATGCCGCCCGGTTCTGTGCCAAAACCTTGACGGGCTTGCCCTCGATCTTGGCGGGTGTGTTCGCTTATGCGCTCGTCGTGTTGACAACCGGCACCTATTCCGCACCTGCGGCGGGTGTTGCGCTGGCGCTGCTGATGCTTCCGACCGTGGTTTTGACTGCTGAGGAGGCTATGCGGACGGTGCCCGTCAACATGAAGAATGCCGCTTATGGCATGGGTTGCACGCGCAGCCAAGTCATCTGGAAGATTGTACTGCCGACGGCACTGCCTGGGGTGTTGACCGGTGTCATGCTGGCCGTGGCCCGTGCCGCCGGTGAGACCGCGCCGTTGCTGTTCACCGCCTTGTTCAGCAACTATTGGTTTGTCGAAGGCGGCAGGGCGAAATTGATGTCACCCATCGCCTCGTTGTCTGTGTTGATCTACAACTTCTCCGGCATGCCCTATGACAACCAGATCGAGTTGGCTTGGACGGCTTCCTTGGTATTGGTGATGATGGTGCTGTTTTTCAATATTCTTGCCCGTGTGTTAGGGCGTAAAAAAGTTTAACCATTCGGGGAACTGGCAATGAAAGCAAATTATAACGCGGGGGAAAAAGTGATGCCGGCCAGTCCGGAACTTTCCTCCAAAGTGGTCATCGATTGCAAACTGGACAAGGTCTTTTATGGCGACTTTCAAGCAGTTAGGGACAGCCACGTTCCTATTATGAAAAGTCAAATCACCGGCTTCATCGGCCCTTCGGGCTGCGGAAAAAGTACGGTTCTGCGTAGCCTCAACCGAATGAATGATCTGGTGAATGGCTTTCGGTTCGAGGGCAACGTGCATTTCCACGGTCAGGATGTCTACGGCAGCGGCGTAGATCCGGTGGTGGTGCGCCGCTACATCGGCATGGTGTTCCAGCAACCCAATCCCTTCGCCATGAGCATTTACGACAATGTCGCCTTCGGGCTGCGTTTGAACCGCTTCAAGGGCAACGTCGCCGAGCGCGTGGAGAATGCCTTGAAGAAAGCCGCTCTTTGGGACGAGGTCAAGGACAAGCTCAAAGCCAGTGGCCTGTCACTGTCGGGTGGACAGCAGCAACGCCTGTGCATCGCGAGGGCGATCGCCACCGAACCCTCGGTGATCCTGATGGATGAGCCTTGCTCGGCACTTGACCCCATCGCCACTCGGCGCATCGAAGAACTGATGGTTGAATTAAAGGAAAAATACACCATCGCCTTGGTTACCCACAATATGCAACAGGCGATGCGGGTGGCTGACAAGACCGCATTCTTTTCCGTCGACATATCGCAAGGAGGGCGCACGGGCTACTTGGTTGAACTCGGGGACACCCAGCAAATATTTGAAGACCCCAGGGAGCAGTTGACCAAGGAATATATCCGTGGCGAGTTTAGCTAGCTTGGGGGAGTCAAACCGAATGATTAACCGGCACAACTTCGTTAAAATCCCTTGGGGGGTGATCTTGATCGCCTTGATGTGGCTTGCGATCATGGTATTAGGCACTGCGGCCCACGCAGGAGACCCAGAATTGCGCGGAGGCGGGGCGACATTCCCCGCGCCACTTTATCACCGCTGGATAAGCGAATTCTCCCAAAAGCACCTCCATCCCCCGATCAGCTATGCGGCAGTGGGCAGCGGGGAGGGCATCCGTCAATTCCTCGCCGAGGAACTGGATTTTGCCGGCAGCGATGCGGCACTCAGCGACGAACAGATCGCCCAAGTGAAGAGGGGGGTTAGGCTGATCCCGGCAACGGCGGGACTGATCGTGCTGGCTTATCATATAAAGGGATTGTCCGGCCCGCTGAAACTTCCAAGGGATGTCTACAAAGATATATTTGCGGGGAACATCACCCGATGGGACGATGCCCGGATCAAGGCAGCCAATCCCGGTTTTAATTTATCGAACCAAGGCATTACGATTGTTGCCCGTCAAGATAGCAGCGGTACGACTTATGCGTTTACCAACCACCTGAGCGCTGTCAGCGCAGAATGGCGTGATCGTGGCCCCGGCATCGGCAAAGTGGTTGATTGGCCGGGTAATGCCATGGTGGCGAGGGGAAACGAAGGCGTAGCAACTCGCATCAAAGTCAGCGAGGGGTCAATAGGCTATCTCGAATACGGTTTTGCCCAACGCCTCGGGCTTCCCATGGCTAGCTTGGAAAACAAAGCCGGGCGTTTCATAGAACCTAACGACCAAACCGGAATAGCGGCATTGACCCGCAATGCCCAAAAAATGCCGGATAACTTGCGTTTGATGATACCTGACCCCGACGGCGATGATGCCTATCCGATCCTGACTTTGAGCTGGCTGCTGGTGTATCAGCACTACCCTGACCCGGCGAAAGCCACCGCGCTCAAGCAGTTCGTCAGTTTCGGTTTGACCGAAGGCCAGCGCGACAGCCGAGAACTCGGCTACATACCCCTGCCCGATGAAATTGTTTCAAAGTCCCTTCAGGCTTTAGAAACCATTCAGTAGTCTGCCCACAAGTTTTATGGGAAGAGGAGAGGCATTAAGCCCCATGGAAAACCCCGCTTATAAACAAAGTCCGTGCATTGACCTTCAATCTGTCGAGGCATCATTGCGCGAGGTTCAGCTTAAATTTCCCATGATCAATCGGGCATTGGGTTTCACCCGCGAGTGGATGGAGGATGAGGTTGTGGACAACCTAGTGTCGGGTTATGCCTTGGTCAGTCAACTGCTGGAAGCCAATGTCGAATTGTTTGCCTTGGGAAGCTCAGCCCACCTGCTGGAACTCAACACCCGTGTGTTGTGCGGCACGGACGAACAGAATCGGCGCGAATACAAAAAGCATATTGAGGCCACTGACCGGTATTTCTACGGGCGGACTGACGGGGGCATTCAAGACCTGATGGAATGGTATGCGTTGCATCGCCATGAAACGGTTTGGCAGCGGGCCGCCGGCATCTATATCCGCATTGTGAGCGAACCCCAAGTGTTCATTGAGGGCAATGACCGCACCGCCACACTCGTGATGAGCTACATCCTTGCAAAAGAAAGGCAGCCGCCCTTTGTGCTTAGAACGGCGAATGCCAAGCCATATTTTGAAATTTCCGCGCTGATCAAAAAATCGCCAAGAAACAGCCTAGGCAGTCTGTTATTGTTGCCACGGTTGAAGTCGCGCATGGTCGGCCTTCTCAAGGATCAGGCCAGCCAATGACCGGAACCTTCACTCCGATTGCTGTGCATGATGCGATCAAATTTATCCGGATCATGTTTGAGCAGATCAAGATACTCTTCCGCCAGCGTTATCCCGCGTGAGCCGCTGTGCTCCTTGAACTTGGCAAGTGCGACCAGCAAAAGCTTGGCAGCCGCCCGGATTTCGCGATCTTCCCCCTCGCCATAATGCGCAACCAGTTCTTCATAGAGTTCTTCGACTTTTTCGAGTGGTGTCATGTGGGAATCCTTTTATTGTTTATGGGGTTGAATCGTGTAGGTCAGTTATTTTGTGAACTAATTATAATTGGCTAATACTCTCAATGGACTAAATCATAGCAATTATTGTCCATACTGGAAAGCTTCAAGTAATCGCATCCCCGAAGCCTGAAACTGTGAGTTTGCCAAAATGAGAATTGCTGGTTCTATAACCCTTGGGGTAATATTTTGTTGAAAAAAATTAATTCAAGCTCAACTAAACGCAGGGGGCTTATATGTACAATTTGTTAGGAGTGGGGATTGGGTTTATAGCATGGATAATCTTACGCTTTGTCTTAACGGGTTTTTACACCGTGAACCAGAACGAAAGAGCCGTAAAGACAGTCTTCGGACGTGCCCAGCGAATAGGTAATCTGACGACCTTGGACGACCCTATCGCGGAATCACTCAGAGAAGACGAGAAGGATCGGTACTGTTTCCCTCAAGTCCGGGTGATCATGCCGGGTGGGCCTTACTTCAAGTGGCCATGGGAAAAGGTGCACAAGGTATCGATCGCTACCAAGACGATTAATATGGCCTTTGACCCGGAAACGCCCGACGCGAACAAAAATGGAACCGTATTGGAAGCCGTCACCAAGGATCAGTTGAACACGGGTCTGACGGGCCAAATCCGAATCCAAGTATCTGAGCGAAACCTCTATGGTTACTTCTTTGGTGTCACCCATCCGATTACGCACGTGATGGGCTACTTCGTTTCCGTGCTGCGAGAAAGAATCGCGACGTTCGAGGCTCCAGGGAAGAAGGAAGCGGATGGGTCCACTGAAGCGGTTTCGGTAGAGGGTATTTCGATCAACGACCTCCGCAAGAACCTGCGGGATCTGAACGAGCACATG
This sequence comes from uncultured Methylococcaceae bacterium, assembly GCA_903930145.1. GTDB lineage: Bacteria > Pseudomonadota > Gammaproteobacteria > Methylococcales > Methylococcaceae > Methylumidiphilus. The sequence goes on along the minus strand of CAIYXP010000151.1, from coordinate 10,918 downwards.
GACAGGGAGTGCCAATGTTCCCAAGCTCGTTACGGCATTCGACTCGACGCTTCGCTCATCACCGGAATCGACCCGCCGCCGGAAGTCGAGTCGGCATTGGCCGCGATCAACACAGCCTATAACCAAGTATCTTCGGACATAAGCCTAGCGACGGCCAGGGCTGACCAGCGGATCGTCGAGTCCAGGCGTGCGGTGGAGATCGAAACGTTGAAAGCGGAAGCGGAGATCGAACCGTTGCGGCAATTAGCCGCTGAACTAGCTGAACTCAAGCGGCAAGGGGGCAAAGCGGCGATGGATGCGTATGTCCGCAATGCGAAACTGGCACTGTTTGCCCAAGCCGACCGCGTGGTCGCGGAGGTGAAACCATGAACCTAGAAGCCTTAGCTCCCTTGTTCGTAGCGTTAGTTACACTCGTGTGCATCATGGTCGGTGTACCGTTGTTGTTGGGTGTGTTGCGATTCTTCGGCGTCTACGTGATCGTACACGAACGCCGATGCCACGTATACCTGCTATTCGGCAAAGTCATCGGAATTCTGAACGATCCCGGACTCAACTATCTGTGGCCCATTCTGGGATGGAAGGCGCTCGTTGTTCAGTGGTTGGGACGTTGTTACGTGGTGAACATGAGCCAAGACCAAGAGTATCTGCGCAGTGCGCCGGTGAACTCCGAAGAAGGCGCGCCCATGGGCATTGGCATCTGGTATGAAATGTTCATCAGCGACCCAGTAGACTACTTGTTCAAAAATATTGACCCGCGTGGGTCTCTTGCAGCCAACGTCAGCAACTCCACTATCCGCTGTCTGAGCAATTTGCCGCTTGCGAAGATGCTGGTGGACCGCCATGGCATGAGCCGGGCCGTGCGCGAAGAGGTCACACCCAAGTCAAATGAGTGGGGTTACCAACTCGGGTCCATCTATATTCGCAAGGTCCACTTCCGCGATCCCGAGATGATCAGACAGATCGAGAGTAAGGTAGTCAACCGTCTGCGCCAAGTCACGGCTGCAATTAGGCAAGATGGAGTGAATCAGGTGAGCATTATCACCAGCACAGCGGAGCGTCAGGCTGCAATGGAGTTCGGCAAGGCGGCGGCTGTGCGTCCTGCTATTGTTGGCAAAGCGATGGCAGAGATCGGTGCTGACAGTGAAGTAGCCGAAGCCATGTTTGAACTCTTGGAAACTCAGCGCATCGTAGAGGGCAAAGCTCATCTAACGTTGGTTCGAGCGTCTCAGCATACTTTACTCGCCGATCTTTTTGCGGCTGAGTCGCCGGTCGCCCATGAGTCCATTGCAGAGCCAAAACCCAAATAGCAACAACCCAAACGGGAGATAATTAAAATGAAATTACAATCATATATATGCATTGGTCATTTTTGTCAACGGTATGTACAACCCCATCTCAGTCATGACATTTTTTGGGACGATCAAAGACGTTAATGTGTCTATTGAAGATAGGTGGCTGGTATTTAGCGAAAAATAAACTGATCAATCCACGATCACGCCAAGTCGATCCCGACTACGCAAACATCGTCGGTAAACTCGCCCTTGGCAGCGTAACCTTTCGATTGGCTTAACATGGCATCAATAACCTCGTTGACAGTCTGGCCTATGACGCTATTAGCGGCTTCACATAGGCCAGTGCGTCCGAATTCATTCCCTGCCGAATCTTCCACCTCGGTGATGCCATCGGTAAACAAAATCACTGAATCACCTAGTTCGTAGTGTGCTTCGTTGTTGAAAAAAACTGTATCGTCGAACATCCCCAGAACCGTTCCAGGATTGGGATGCGCCAAGGTTTCCACGCAGTTTTTGCGAACTTGGACATGGATTGGCAAAGGGTGGCCGGCACTGGCGTATAGAATACCTTGCTGTTCCACATCCACTACAAGATATAAAGCAGTGGCATAAAGAATGTCTTTTCCCGAATCAATGAGAATTCGAGTCAACTTTTGGTTGATGTGGTCAAGTAGACCCGCAGGGTCTTTATATCCCTCCTCGGAGAGCTCCTCCAACAGGGTTCTTAGCATGGCAGTGACCATGGTGGAACGGACACCATGCCCCATCACATCAGCGATGAAAATGCCGACGGTTTGATCCGACAGCTTTCTGATGTGGAAAAAATCTCCTCCGACTATGCCCAAGGGGCAATAGACATGGTGGAAACGAATTGTGTCCGCACCGTCAGGTGACCGTGGAGGGAAGCTTGGATAACTTAATGGTAAAAGTGCTTGCTGAAGTTCCCTTGACAAACACAAATCCGCTTCAATCTGTTCATTCTTGCGGCTGATTTCCTTGCTCTGCTTCTCCAGCAGACGAATGTTATCCAAGTGAAAGCGGTTTTGCAGTTTGATTAGGGTTTGGGTGAAAATGAGGCCAAGAAATCTGCCAGACGAGTCCAACAGCAAGACATCATCATAAAATGCTTCTTCTCCACGGGTGAAAACGGTCGTGAAAACTTCATGGATAGGGGTTTCAATCCTGACGAAAACAGGGTTGGGACGCAAATGGTCGCGGATGGGGTGGTTTGCAAAAAGGGAAAAGCCGTATTTGCATCCCAGCAAAATGCCCAGATCCCTTTTGGAACACAGCCCTAACACGGTTGTGCCATCCAATACGGCCATGAAATCGAAGTCATGATGGGCGAATAGCTGCACTACTTCGCCTATCGATTGTTCCGCCCGCATACAGAACCTATGGCCTACTATTTCACGATAATCAATGACCATAATTTCATTAAGCCTTTCAATCCAATTCAATGATTGCCTGAAGAACTAAATTATCGGTATCCATATCATCCTTGAGCGTCACTCCAGATATGCCACGCCGCAGGGCTTCCCCGGTCAGGTACAGCAGTTTGGCGGTGGCTTCCGCGTAGCCCAAGCCTTCCGGTGGGCGGACGTTGGAAATGCAATTCCGCTCCGCGTCGGTGTTTCCCGGACGTGGCGCAAAGGTCAGGTAAAGCCCCAAGCTGTCGGCGGCGCTGAGGCCGGGGCGCTCGCCAACGACGATAATCGCCAGCTTTGCGGCAAGGACGCTGCCGATCTCGTCCGCCAAAGCGACTCGTCCATTGGCGACGAGGGCAACCGGGGCGATGCTGATCTGCCGCGACCTGAAGCCTTTCACTATTGCTTGCAGCAATGGGATTCCATGCCGCTCGACCGCGGTTGACGACAGGCCATTGGTGACGATCAGCGCTACATCCACAGCGCTGGCCTGTAAATTCTTGAGGCGGGTTCGTGATGCTTCAGTCAGTGCTCGCCCAAGGTCGGGCCGACGAAGATATTCGCTACGGCTGGAAACTGACGTACCCAGGATAACCGCTTCTTCGCCAAGATCATGCACTTGCCCGGCAAAGGCATCGATGTCCCAAGGGAAATGCACCGCGTCCCTAGCTTCTGCATGGGCCAATTGAAAATCCAACAGCGCTTGGGTGGGAACGGCATGACCAGCCCGGCCCAAAGCGATGCGCGCTTGGGTGAATTGGCGTAATTCCATCCACGGGTCGCCCATGTTCAGTTCCCCATCAATTGCCGGATGGCACCGGACAGCTTTGGCGGTTCAATGCTCTGGCTCAAGGCGTTGTTTCCGTCGAATATCCCCATCCGATCCAGCCAATCCTCGAATTCCGGGGAAGGCCGCAAGCCCAAAACACGTCGCAGATAAAGCGCATCATGGAAAGAAGTGGTCTGATAAGCCAGCATAATGTCATCGCCTCCAGGTATGCCCATGATGAAGGTACAGCCAGCCACTGCCAGCAAGGTCATCAGATTGTCCATGTCGTTCTGGTCAGCCTCGGCATGATTGGTGTAGCACACGTCGCAGCCCATCGGCAGGCCCAGCAGCTTCCCACAAAAATGATCCTCCAAACCGGCTCGAATGATTTGTTTGCCGTCGAACAGATATTCCGGCCCGATGAAGCCCACCACGGTGTTGACCAGCAGTGGCGAGAAGGCGCGGGCGACGGCGTATGCTCGTGCCTCGCAAGTTTGCGCATCAATGCCATGATGGGCATTGGCCGACAACGCGCTGCCTTGGCCGGTTTCAAAATACATCAGGTTGTTGCCCACCGTCCCGCGCCCTAAGGCCAGTGCTGTTGCTTTAGCCTCGGCCAGTAAGGCCAAATTGATGCCAAAACTTTTATTGGCGGCTTCGGTTCCGGCGATGGATTGAAACACCAAATCCACCGGGGCACCACTGCGCATCAGTTCCAGCGTGGTGGTGACGTGGGCCAGCACACAGGACTGGGTAGGGATTTGATGTTGACCGATGATGTCGTCCAACAGACGGAGCAGGTTCGCCAAGTTTTTCGGACTGTCTGTTGCCGGGTTGATGCCAATGACCGCATCACCATTGCCATAAAGCAGACCATCCAACACGCTGGCGGCGATGCCTTTGGGGTCGTCAGTGGGGTGGTTGGGTTGCAACCGCGTACTGATTCGGCCTGGTAATCCGATGGTGTTGCGGAACCGGGTGATCACCGCGCAGCGTTTCGCCACCGCGATCAAATCCTGATTGCGCATGATTTTGGAGACCGCTGCGGTCATTTCCGGCGTAAGCCCCCAGCGAACACCAACGATGTCAGCATCTGAGGTGGCATCGTTCAGTAACCATTCGCGAAAACCACCCACGGTGAGTGACGAAATCGGGGCAAATGCGGTCTGGTCATGGGATTCGAAAATGAGTCGGCTGACTTCATCATCCTCAGGCGGAATCAAAGGTTCTTCCAGAAACTCGGTCAACGGCAGATCGGCCAACACCCATTGAGCGACGGCCCGCTCTTCTTCCGAGACGGAAGCAATCCCGGCCAGTTCGTCCGCTGACCGCAATGGCGATGCCTTGGCTAGCAGAGTTTTGATATCCTTAAAATTATAGTTTTTGGTTTTAAAAGTCCTAGTGTATTTCATGCCGATCAACTTGATGTTAATTCTAGGGCAGATCTGTTGCGCTTACCCTACACCCAGCCAATCATTGTCGGAGTTTTGGAACTTCTCCCTCAGAAAATTGCCGTGGACTATTAATGCCTCGGTGTCGTTTTTGAGTATGTCCACCGCCAGTTTTTTCATTTCCTTATCCAATAGTTCCAATTGCCCAATGAATATCTGCGTAGCAGTCTTGCCATCTTTGACAGGATGCAAACGGGCAAATGCAGGGGGGAGGGCTAGGTAGTTTTCCAGCATATCAGGCAAGTATTCCAATGCGGTTTGCCGAATCACATGGGTATCGTAAAGAGCGCCTTGTTGTTTGGTGAGTGATGGCAGTATTTCCACGATGGATTCTTTAATGCTGTCCACTAACAAAACAACTTCATTGGCCGCTTTCTTTTTGCGCACCGTTTTCGCCAGTGACTCCAGAGCCTCCAGAATGTCCGCCATTTCCAACTGCGCATCAATTTTCAGATCAAGGCGGCGGTTGGATGGGGCCAGCAGATAACCAAGGGCATACAAGCCGCTCACGATGGCGAACCAGTAGATTTTAATCAAGCCAGCGAAGAACAACAATAAACCGATAAGCCCGAGAAAACAACCGAAAATGTTGGCTGGACTATATAGGAAAAGATAAAAGCGCCGATTGAAGCCCATCTATTGGTATCCTCGAATTGCCTTGAAGGCTTGGCCTAAAGACTTTCTGCCGTCGAAAGTGGAGCCGCCGGTGATGTCCGCCAATTGTTTCATGGCATCTTGATTGGCCTCGCCAAACACGATAGTGAAAGTTTTAATGCCTTGGTCTTGGGCGGGTAGCGAGGCGATGTACTGGGCGAAGCCTTCTGCGGAAATCCCCGCGTTGTTTTCCCCGTCGGTCATCAGCACAATCGAGTAAAAACGGTCAGGCTCTTTGCGCCTCGCCTCGGTTGCCATGCGGTAGGCGGTTTGCAGAGCCTGGTAAATGCCTGTGCTACCCAAAGGTTTTAAGGAGTCGGCAAATTGGCGGATGGCTTGCATGTCTGCGCTTTGGCTACCGGGATCGGTGATGGTGAAGGTTTTTGACGGGTAGACTTGGTTGTCAAAAGGGATGAAGGTCAGGGTTTCCCGGCTGCGGAACCGGCTGAACCGCCCACTGAGTGTCTGATCTTGGCCGGTGAGGTTTTTTAGTGCCGTTTGCAGGGATTTCATGCGCCCTCCCGCCATGGACCCGCTCACATCCAGCACGAAGAAGGCATGGGAGGATCGCCGATGTTTGTCTTCAAATGAAAACAGCAGCTTGTCAATGGCGGCGAGATCATTGGGGAATGCCAGTTCCACCAGCAGCGGGGAGGCGAACTCCGCGCTCAGCTTCACTTGTGGGATGACGGGGCGGCGCAAGGTCTGCTCCATCATTTTTTGCTGGAACTCGGGCGAGGTCAGATAGGCCACCAGCTTGTTGTAAACCTCGCGCTTTTCGCCGTTGATGAGCATCAATGGGTAATCGGCGGTGATGATGCCTTCTTTTGGGTAGATCAACACTAGACTATCCTCGACCCGCTTATCCCTGTTTAGTGCCATCAACACTGATTCGTAATTGATAATCCCGTTGAGCCGGTTTTGTTCTTTCACAAAAGCGTCCACCAGCCAGCCTGAACTGCCGGCACTCAGTTGCTGGCCCTTGAAGAAGCCGCCGAGTTGGGCTTGGTCTATGTCTTTGACGCTCAACGCATCGCTGCTGCCGGACAAAGCCGTGGCAACCCCCACCAATGCGGTGAAGCCTGAGTTGGATGAGGCGGGGTCGGCCATCGCATAGCGTAATTCGCCATTGGCGGCTTTCTTTGCGATGTCCCGCCAAGTTACGTTGGGGTTGCCCGCCCACCCCCATTCCTTGGCTACGCTTGTCTTGACCCCTAGCACAACCGGGGATAACATGATCTTTTCTTGGGCCAGTATCCGGTTGTTGTCGCCTTGCACAAGGCTGATGTATTTTCCATGGGAAAACCAAGCCAAGTCGGTCGGCTCGCCGACGATAAGTTTCTCCGCCCCGTCCAATGTCCCGGAATAGCTCATTTGCAGCTTAATGCCAGTTTTGCGCTCAATGTCGCCAAGCAAAGGCTCCATGTCTTTCAATTCTGAACCGGCCAAGACCGTGAGACTTTCATTTGCGTGTTTTTGCCCATCGCAGCCCGATATAGTAAGCACCATGAAGATAAACAAGATTAACCTTAATAGGGTTTTCATCGCTCAGTTCCCCTTGTAGCGTTGTTCGATCATCGTAATCATTTGTTCCAATATCTCGAAAGTGGGCGGTTCGACGACATTCACCAAAGTGTCTGGCACTGTCAGATTGTGACTTTTCAGAAAGTTGCGGAAGCCTGCGGCATCACGGTTGCGAAACCCATGTTCGATGGCTAGTTTTTGCAGTTCAGGATCATCAGCCAGTGCCGCGCCCAGCCGGTCACCCTTGTCGTTGAACGGTATCAGGATATGCTTGGTGAAAATCGTCGGTTCAGGGTATAGCAAGGCCATCGCATCGCTAATCCCGCTGTTGGCGCGAGACGCTTCTTCTAGGTATTGGGACTCGTAGATCATCACCAGTGGCGCTTTGCCCGGGCCCATGACCAAGTAATCTTTGAATGGGCCAGCACTGGAATTTTCCATGAAGCCTTGGCGCAGGAACAGCGACTCCAAAGGCTGGATGATCTGCCCGATCTGCCCCGCCGAATCGACGATATTGTTGTTGTTCAGGATATAGCTGGCCAAGGACAGATACATCGCCGCACTATTGGACTGTCGCACGTCGGTGGTGCCCATCAACAGGCTTTTCTTGACGTTGTAAGCTTCGTTTTTCGACAAGTCACTCCAACGTTTCTCAGCAGCGATCAACTGTAATAACCGCGTCATGTCGATAATGTAATAGATGCCCTCGCGTTGCTTGACGATGCCATTGGCTTCCAAGATGCCGGCGATCACTTTCCATGAGGCGACCGCCATGGGGGTAAAAAAGACCTCATAGGCTTTGTTGACACCCGCTTCCCGCTTGATCTTCTCCGCAGCCGGCGAACCCGATGGAAAGGCGAAGTCGTAATCTTTCAGCTTATATTGAGTGGCAATCTGCCGGGAACCGGCTTTTTCGACTTCCACCGCCAGGCCTTGCTTTGCCAAGGCAGCTACGACCAGAGGGTCTCGGAAGAAATCCTCCTTTTCCGAGCCGATCAACCCGCGCACAGTCACGATGCTTTGTTTTGAGAGTTGCTCGTTAACCGACACATAAATGCCGACGCCTAAGCCCAACACAAGCAAGAGGGTAAGGATGGGGGCGATAAGTTTTCTCATATTATCCCATGACGATTTTTGGTTAGTAAAAAACCAGAAATTTGTTATATTTTGATGACAGACTAAATGGCATTAATCGATAGCCGCTAAACTTATGTATCAAAGCTCGGCTTAGGGTGAGGTGTAGTCCGTAATGGCCTGTATCGGCAAGCATTACATCCTTGATGTCTCCGCCAAGGGGGCATTTACATGCATGGATAATAATAAAAAGATTGGATACCCTTGATGCATTTGAGAAATCGCTCACACATCCTGTTGAGAAAAAACAGAAAAAATAGGATGCATTTATATTGCTGCTTGTTGGGTGAGTTATCAATCCCAAATGAATAATTTTAGATAGTATTCTACAAATGTGACCATATTATGACAAAGTCATCATATACTATGCCTAAAATTTATCGAATTCAAATGATTGGCCAGTGAGAGTGTTCAAAATTGTTAGGCTGTACTATAATTTATCTGCGTAAATTCAATTTACTTGTTGCTGTCTTGGATTGACGCAGATGTACAAAATAATAAATATTTCTCTTATCTCATGATATCAATTCACACCAAAGCTCAGTTCCACCTCATCGTCAACAGCGCAATCCGCATAGTCGAATGGCCGATTTATAACGGCCTTTCAAGGGCTTCATCGACTAACACCGTAAGGTCACCTTTATGAGCGATGGGATCACCAACACCCCCGGCAGCGAGCAAACCAACATGTCAGCCATCGATCTCAACCTCCCCCCAAAACGTCTATTCAATTTTGATCTTGCCCGACCCAGGGAAAATGACTTTGCCGCCATTGGCCTCCCACGAATGAAGTGCTCCAAGGTCAGCGTTCATTACGGAGAAAAGCTCGCCGTCTCGGATGCCAGCCTGAACATCATGCCCAACGAAGTACTCGCCTTAATTGGACCCTCCGGTTGCGGCAAATCTACCTTGTTGCGCTGCTTGAACCGCATGAACGACACCATACCCGGTTGCCGGGTCAACGGAACTATCACTTTGGACGATCAGGACATCTACGCCAGCGACATGGATGTAGTGCCGTTGCGCGTCCGCGTCGGCATGGTTTTCCAGAAGCCCAACCCTTTCCCGAAGAGCATCTACGACAATATCGCCATGGCACCCAGACTCCACGGACTGGCCAGCAACAAAGCGGAAATGGACGAGATTGTCGAAAACTCGCTACGCCGGGCGGGTTTATGGTATGAGGTTAAGGACAATTTGAAACAATCGGGCACCAGTTTGTCCGGCGGGCAGCAGCAGAGGCTTTGCATTGCCCGCACCATCGCCGTCAACCCGGAAGTGATTCTGATGGATGAGCCCTGTTCGGCCCTAGACCCCATCGCGACGGCGAAAATCGAACAGTTGATTGACGAATTGCGCAGACAGTATTCCATCGTCATCGTCACCCATTCCATGCAACAAGCTGCTCGGGTTTCGCAACGCACGGCCTTTTTTCATCTGGGAAAAATCATTGAGGTCGGTGACACTGAACAAATATTCGTCAGACCCCGAGAAGAGTTGACCGAACGCTACATCACAGGATCTTTTGGGTAATTCATTATGACAAACTCATTCGACCGCCATACCATCCATCGTTTTGACGAGGAGTTGCAGGCACTCCATTTCCAAGTCTTGGAAATGGGTGAACGGGTGGTCGACGACATGGATACCTCCGCTGACACTGTAATATGTGCCATCCTAGCCAGACGCTGCCCGAAGGGACGCGATCTGCGCACTTTGTTGTCTACCTTAAAAATTGTAAACAACTTGGAGAAGATCGGCGATGAGGCCGTGAAACTAGCGAATTTCGTGGATTACATGCATTCCCATGAGGATGGTGATGCCTGCAACTTCCCGCTGGACGACATTCTCCGGCTAGGAGGTGTTTCCATCGAAATTGCGAAGTCGGCTTTGGAGGTTTTTGAGCGATTAGATGGCGAACAGGCAAGGCAGTTCGGCAAAATCCACCTGAATTTGGATCAGCAGTTCCAGCATGGGCTGCGACATTTGGTGGCTTTCCTGCAAACCGAAAAAACCTGTGTAAGCAATGCGGTCAGCCAGATACTCATGATGAAGGCGCTAGAACGGATCGGCGAAAACTCCCGATGTATCGGTGAATTGGTGGTTTTCCAGCTAGAAGGCGAGGAACCCCGGCATCACACTCCTGATATGGCCCAGGATTTTCCGCTTGGGGAATAGTCATTAGACTTTATCGGAAACCGTTTATCGATGCAGCAATGGCGCGAGAACCAAGTGAGTTTCCGATAACGTCTATTGATCCAACACCCTAAAGTTTTCCCTTAAACCTGCCGTTAGAGTTTATAAATGTAATTTCCTAGTAAAAACTATCAAATCTATCCAAGGCAAACATACCATACGTCAAGCCTCTCCGAAAGTGCGTTGACGTTTCCAAAAATAGCCAAAAATCTTTTGCATAAACAGGAAGTTAAGATGGCAGTATCTAGAAACAAATTTGTTTTTGCTTAGCATGTATTCAAATTATTGATTTGCATTAGGTATTAAGCATTTTTCAAAGTTTATCAACGCACTTTCGGAGAGGCATACACCAAAGTCCTATAGGATTACAAGACCTACACGATCGTTTAAATGAACGTTTTTTTATATGCCTTCGGGTTGCAATTGCTTTCGATGGACACTGATGGTTGATATCTCCCAAAAAACTGCTGG
>CAIYXP010000150.1 GCA_903930145.1 uncultured Methylococcaceae bacterium | reverse complement strand
GCCACGACCTTAATTTGGAAAAATGGAGCCATTCTGTCGGGTGACGACAATTGCCGCGGGGTTCCACTGAAAAAACTGGCTTTTGGCAAGCCAAAACCATCTTAGGCCAATGAAGATTCTATAATTTTGCAAGAGCCTCAACTAATTTGCCAATGCTCATGCGAGTCCTGGCCAAACTCTTGGCGAATTGTTCGGCACGCTCGGGAGACCAAGACTCGCGGACAAAGGGACATAAGGCTTGATTATAAGCCAAACCGACTTTTGCGTATGCACCGGGTTCAGGGACAATGTCGGCTTTTAATGAACGCTTGCCATAGCGACGTATTAAGTCGATTAACGTCGATTTGGGATCGGGTAGGCTTTCAACGTCTTGAGGAATTTTATTGGCAGGAACACCGCTGAACTTGGCAAAACCTACAGCATCAGCCAACAACCATGCTTCGGTTTCTCGCACAGCGATACGAAACAATAAACCATCAGGCAATTTCTTTTTTCCTAACCAACGTCGGATTAAGCCCGGTGCACAATCTTCATTGTCCAAATCTGTCAATAATAAGACTGGGGTAATTTTTGCTATGTTGCCAAACTTTCCCGCGTTAGATTTAAGATATCCATTGCCGTTTTTACAAAAGCACTGCTGAATTTGGAATATGGAACCGGATGTTTCCAGCAACTTTCTGGCAACTGCTTCCGACAGTGCATCCTCGATTGCTAGGCAAATATCCATACTTAAAACATCGACAATTGTTCAGCCCCATTCGGCTTTATCTTAGGCAATAAAACATCGGCAACCGATAGCCCTGCCCTTAAATATTCCAATTCTTGTTGATTAGCAGAACGGATGCCGGTTCCCTCCTTGCCAGGTTCAAGTAACAGTACGCCACGCCCATCAATGCCGGCATTGCTCAACAATGACTCGCTATGTGTGCTGGTGATGATTTGCCGCCGGTGTTTAGCAGTGCGTTGAATCCTTTGGATCAATACTGGAATCTGCTCGATAATGGCATTGTTAAGCGACAGTTCCGGTTCTTCCAGCAATAATAACGAATCGCCCTCAAACAAAGACCATAAAAGACCCAACAACCGAAGTGTGCCATCAGAAAACTGGTCTTCACGCTGCCAGCCGGCATTGGGTCTGTGGTGTTCGTAAAGGGCTTCCAGATGAGGCGTTCCCGTTATTTCATCTTTGATAAAACGAATTTCGGCGAACTGAGGAACGGCTATTTGCAAAGCCTTACCAATTTTACCCAAGCGAGATTCTCGGGTCTTTGGCTGGCAGTTGGCAATGCGTTCTAGAAAACCCTGACCGAAAGGATCGTCTTCCAAGCGGTTACCCCCTATTTTATCGCCCGCTTTAAGCAACTGGGGCAACAGATGGAGATAATTGATTGCTCCAAAGAATTCAGCAATCTCCCGAAATTTTGCGTTGGCATTGATTTGTTCTAGGTAAGTCTGGGTCAAGCGTTCAGAGTCCTTATTATCATCTGCGTCAGGACGCATAATAATCGGTTCAGGCTCATTCCCACGCCAAACCTTTTCTTGAGTGATGATAGGCCGTTGCAAACCCTTGCCTTCCGATTTGAAGCCTAGCACATAGCGCCAGTCTGGAACCTCATCATTCGGTGAATTGCTCAAATGCAATTCGAGTAAGACCTCAGAATCCCTACGATTGTGTAAGCAACGTAGCTTAGATATTCCTCGACGGTCAGCCACGGCTTTCTGCAATCCTCCGCCGCTGGGTTTGCTAATATCCCGCAGAAATCTAAACACATCGAGGAAATTGGATTTCCCGGAAGCATTAGGACCGATCAAATAAGTTCTATCCCGCAAAGCTACATCAGCTTGTCTAAAGTTGCGCCAATTTTTCAATTTGATGCGTGTCACAAACATGTCCCGATACACTTCCTAACGTGTTGATTAGGGCTTTATTGTACTCGCATTTCACCTACACACTGAATTCTGTTGGCATACCCCAATCCATGCCCTCAAAACCATCGAAGGATGAAAAACTGGCTTGGACAGGGTGATGTTTACGGGTTAAAGCCCCCACCGGACACAAGCGCACCGCATGGTCGTCGGCGGAGATGGTGGAGTCTTTTAACAGGCCGGATGGGGATTCTACCGTGAGCATCACGTCGCCCCCTTTGCCGGCAAACGTGAATAGGTTTTTCCCGTCCAATTTCCGGCTGGCTTGAATGCATATTCCACAAAGAATGCAGCGGTCACGGTTTAAGCTGACCTCCGGGTGGCTGTCATCGTTCGGTGGAAAAACTTGACTAGTCAAGCTTGCTTCAGGTTGGGCATCAAACGCAATGGCAGCGTCTTGCAAGCGGCAATCCCCCGTCCGCTCGCAACGGATGCAGGTATGCTTGCCTTGCTCAAGCAAAAATGTCAGCAAAGCCATCCGCAATTGTCGCAAGCGGGGGGTGTCGTGTTGAACGGCCAAGCCCTCTTCGGCAAGCAGGGTGCAAGCCGAAAGTTTGCAGCCAGCCACTTCCACCAAGCATAAGCGGCAACTGCCAATAGGTTCCAATTCAGGGTTGAAGCATAGATGAGGAATGTTCAACCCTGCCGCCAAAGCCGCTTGCAAGACGGTCTGGCCTGCTTGAAAAGCGACTTCCCGTCCGTCAATGAGAAAGCTAGGATGGGTGTCCACGCTTAGCCCATGATGGTTTGATAGGCTCGTTGCAATAAAGCCATCTCTGCCGGATGCCCACCGCGCAATTCGGTGATCGCACAAAACTTCCCACCTTGGTCGGCGAACAGTTGGCGTGGCGGGTCTATGCAGGTGAAACGGGCAAGATAGATACTGATAATGCCACCCGGCGCATCCACCTGCCCGTTGAATTCGCCTTCCACTTGCAATAGTGATGACGGAAGCCCTAAGTCTAGGCAATAATCACGAATCAAGGTGGCAGGATGCAGGAAAACTCCACACTCCGCCAGATTAAATTCTTCTTCGTCGAGCATTGTGGATAAGGGCGGCAAGGGCTTGGGGGCAATGACGCTGCCTGAGTCATGGCGCAAGAACAAGGTGCGGGCGCTGGTGCTTTGTGAATGGTAAAGGATCAGCCGGGCTGTATCGGCCCAGCCATGTTCTGCCTTATTCATGCGGGTTTGCATCCCAAAGTCGTTTGAAACAGGTGTCAAGACGGGAAAGCCTCCGATTGGCGGTCTCCAATTCAGCATAATGTGGAAAACGTGCGGTTTTGCCTTGCTCATACCAGTCACCCATGGCACGGGTCAGGGTTTCTTTTTCGATAGCGGTTTGGGCAATCAGTTGTTTCGTCCAAGCTGCGGCTGCGCCATTGCCCAAGGGACACACCCGATAGCGGACAGACTCGTCGAATAAACGCACACCCCCACCTTCCGCCACCGTCGCCCTGAGCATTTCCCGATTGGCGATCTCAACCCCGGCTAGGAAATCAATCCCAAAGTGATGCAGTTCGGGTAGCCAAGGCGTGGTTGGACCCATCAAAACCGTCGTGGCATCGCGGGACAATTCGGCTAGGCGAGGAAAGGTTTTATTGGGAATCGTACTAGCGGTCATAAACACCCAATCCGCCTCAGGCAAACAATATTCGCAAGCCGTATCGGGCAAGTCGCCCGGTCCGGGGTTGCGTTCCAATACCGTCAGATCCAGTTGATGCTGGCTGACGAATTCATTCAGCCCCGGATAACGACCTATGACGACCGTTTTTTTGCCTTGGATTTGGCTGAGGAAATGTTCAAACACGGCTAGATTGCCATGGTTGCCGGGTTCCAAGCTCAAACCTTTCGGCAAACCATGGCGGCGATTGATCGCGGCATTTATTGCAGCCATGCCAACCGTGGCTTGATAGGGTTCAAATTCACGCACCCAAGCGGATAATTCGGCAACGGTTTTTCCTTGCAAACGTCCAGCCCATGGCAAGGTTCGAGTGGCAATGCCGGGGCTCATGGACAAACCACACGCTTCAGCCTCACAAAACGTCCACACTAAGCCAATAATGACTTCGCGGACAGTTTCTTGGCCGCTCGCATAATCTTGCAGCAAATCGTAGATTTCGTGAGGATTGGGCATTGTTGTGAATTCTGTTATTTTGCTTTATATGTTAAGTAGAATTTTGAGCCGTGAGTTTGATTGAAAAATCACCTATGATAATGTTAGAATATAATAAATTTCAAATTTACAGGGTTTTTATAATAAGGGGCTATATAATGAACACTACAATATCATCGAAACCAAAAAATATTACATCGACACCAGAAACCATTAAAATATGGAATGATCGATATGGATTTTGGCAAGACAAGAGAATTTCTCAGTTATCATTTCACAATAATCTTTTTTTAACTGTTGGAATAGCATTCATTGGCTATTTATGGAAAGAACTTGAAAATATTATTACACATAATTCATCATTGATTAGTTTGAAAGCTTACATTTTCCTTCTTTGTATAATAACTATTTTGCTCTCATTAATATGTGGTTTTATGTTATCTTTATCTAGATTATATGACCTTCGTTATACAACCCATATAGTCCAGTCAGAAAAAAGGAGATTGGAGGAAGGATTGAGCTTTGATTATGGTAGAAATGATGACTTAGATTATTCTATATGGTCTACAATTTTTAATTATGATAAATACAAAATAAGTTACGACTTGGC
>CAIYXP010000149.1 GCA_903930145.1 uncultured Methylococcaceae bacterium | reverse complement strand
GCCACGACCTTAATTTGGAAAAATGGAGCCATTCTGTCGGGTGACGACAATTGCCGCGGGGTTCCACTGAAAAAACTGGCTTTTGGCAAGCCAAAACCATCTTAGGCCAATGAAGATTCTATAATTTTGCAAGAGCCTCAAGTGAGAGAAATAACATAAGAGTTGTTCGATGTTGTGTTCTTCAAAAAAATTGATCAATTCCGTTCGCCCTAAGCTTGACGAAGGGTAAACGGAAAATCGCAACTTAGCGTAGGCTTGGCCGTTCATGCTTCGACAGTAAGCATGAACGGCTAAATTCAACAGCAACTAGCCTAAACCCGCATTTCTATTCAAAATGGGGGGGGGTAATGCATGACAGATATTAAAATTATCCCACAATCAACGTCACCGTATCCGACCAAGCCCCCGGCCCGGCGGCGTTGATGCCCCGGACGCGGACGGAGACCCGATGTCCCGGCGTCAAGCCACTGACGACCATTTTCGAGCCATTGGCATAGATGGCGTGTTGATGCCAGTTTTCCTCCACGGTCGGGTCGCCTTCGGCAATCTGCAACTCATAGCTGCTCGCGCCCTGCAACTTGGCGACATGGGCGAATAACTCGCCCTCCAACTCGCTGCGCTTGACCCAGAAATCGGTTGGCGCACCCAGAATGATTTTACTGACCCCGGTATGCGTCCGTTCTTTGCACAGTTCAAAACCAGAGGACAATAGGATGTTTACATCGCCCTTGGCAATCATTTCCACATAAGGCACCAAATCCAACAATAACTCGATTAAGCTATTTTTTGCTTGGTCGCGCAAAATTATCTTGGTAGTGTCGCGGGTCAGTGCGTCTTGCACGGCGGTTTGGAAGGCTGCCACCGCATCCCGCAAGACTGGCAAGGAGGGAACCTGTACCGGCCAGGGTTCGGGGAAGTTCGGGTTGTCAGTCATCGCGGCAATTATGGTATTGGCCTTGAGCAACAACTCTGGGTCTTTGATATGATTGAAGTCTAAGCTGATTTTTGGTCTCATGGCTTGAGTTCTCCTGTCAATGTTAGAAAAGAAGTGATGATCCAATCAAAAGTATAGCAATAACATTGCGATTGTTTGGTCAACCAGCGCAATTTTTGATGATTACGGCGCAATCTTGTCAACAACCAACATAGCCGAATTATCAAATGCCTTGGCAGATGACAAATATAATGGGGAAATAAGGAATTGTTCGCGTTGCATGACCCATGAGCCGCGCCATGTTATGAATGTAACGCTTCGGATGATGAATCCATTACGTCAGATGAGAATTGCGGCGGCGAGTGTGATGATTAATGCAGGCTAGTTTATGATTCGGTTGCAGCATATCACTTGGCAATCAAGGAATTTAATCATCTGATTGAGCTGTATTTATTAGAATGACGAGGCAACATGCAAAGGACTTCAATAGATGGGATGGTTTTCAGGTGTTAACAGGCATACATTTGGAAAATAGGTACGAAAGCGGTTCACGTCGCGGGTCAGCAGAGTGAAACCAGCTACTTGGGCATGAGCACCAATGTAAAAGTCTGGCAATGGGGATGTTTTATTGCCGCCACGCCGCTTGTATTGAATGAAAGCTTGACCAGCCAAGTGTGCCGCTTCCCACGGCAGCTCGGCACGTTCGATATCCAATAAATTCAAAATCTGGTCAAGTTGCGCCGATGTTTGATAGGTGATCGACAATTCGGCATAGATCAATGGATTGACAAAAACCCTGCCATTGAGCAAAGCATTGGTTGGCGCGAACCTCGACCATGGCAACCATAGAGGATCGCACTTGATAATATCCAACAGAACATTACTGTCAGCCAATACCATTGTCAATCCTCAGTACGGGTCATGCGCATGATATCATCCGTGGAAAGGTCCAGATTCGCAGTCGCACTCCCTTCAACCTGAGCTATCGCTTGGAGGATTTTCTCCCTTTTTGATAGGTCATCCGCATCGACTTTCTTTAGCCAAAGCCGACCATTTTCAAAGCGAATTTCAAGTTCGGAACCCGGCGATAAACCGGCTTGTTGCCGGATGTGTTCAGGGATGGTGATTCGTCCGTCAGCCGTTAGTTTCATACAGTCAATCTCTCACGTTTGGATAGGGGTTATACATGTTCCGAAGTTCTAGATTGGATGTGCGGTCTTGTCGTCAGTTTTATCCGTTAATTTGCATAATCAGCAAATAACTCATCCAATTGGGAATTATCCAAAATTAATTTTAGCTTTTTAATGATAACTTCTTGGTTGATGTCCAAACGCGCAAAATAACCACCCCCAACTGGCGAAGATTGTTGGCGTATCAATTGAATTCGCCCAAACAAATGCCCGTGTTTCTCGGCAAAACGCGCCAAGCCTTTGGCCTTTTCAAAATTGTCGCCTAGGCTTGAATCATGCGGTTCTAAAATGTCAATGATAAAACCTTCGCCTTGCTGTCGCACGATCACCAAATCCGGGAACATGGGTCGAATATCGCCGCCAGTGTCATAGGGTATTTCTAATGACCACGGCTTTCGATCCATGTTCCGCAACCAGCCGACCACATTAGGATTAACAAGTTCTTCATGTAAAACTGCCGCTTCCCAACTGCCCAGTTCGGCACGGAATTGGTCGTTTTCCTCCACATAGATATGGCGTTCCCACAGCGGCGCGGTGGGCGAACGGCGAAAGTCGATGGATTCCGGCAAATGCCAAGGCACTTCCTGTGGTTTGGCAGTTGCCAAGCGTAACTTTTCATAGGCTTTGCGGCGTTGCTCCTTAAGCTTGCCGATTTGCCCTTTATGAAGATCATACAAGTCGCCAAATGCTTTTTCTGCGGCAGCTTCCAGCACCGACATGGCCTGATGATTACGCGAGTGTACGATCACTTCCACTTTCACCTCCACGCTATCGCGGTCACCTTGTTGTTCCCAATAAACCTGATGCAAGCCATGACTCAGCAATCTTCCCGCTTCGGCAAATTGGCGGTCTATGTCAACCTCCGCCGCTTCAATCTGGTAGTCTGCCGCCGATTCAGCCGAACCGTTGACTTGATTCACCGATATGGTTTTCATGCCAATCTGGGTAATCAATTTTTCGGCTTGGTCAAACTGATGCTTGGCTTTGATGTCCGCAATGTGCAAACCCATCCAATCGACAATGGTTGTTTTGGCACCATCCCATGCTTCCAAGTCAATGTTATCCATCGTCAAGTTGCGCGAAATCGCCATATAGCGGCGCAACCCGCTTTGTGAACGTGCCGCATTGACCCGATAAGTCACCAGATTATCCAAGGCATGGAAGATTGGTTCTGTCCCTTCCCGGCGTTTCAGCACCACCAACTTGCGGCTAGAACCGGTTTCCGTGGGTGGAATGTCTTCGAGCGTTTGTAAATCGTCAATGACCGCTTGCACGGCTTCGGCATTGAAATAGGGGAGGAATAAATGCACATCGTTGAGCGCGGCATCGCGCTCAATACGACGGGCCAGCGGAGTACGCACCATGCGGCCTAACAATTGGGCAATATAAGTATGATCCTCCACGCGCCGAAACGACATCATCACTTCCGCCCGTGGGCAATCCCAACCCGTGGATAAGTTGGTTTTGAAAACAACCACGCCGATATTCTTGTCGGATTCGATACGCGAAGCCTCGATTTTGCGCAAACGTCTCCCGCCTATATCCAAGTCGCCTTGGTCATTCAAGGTATGCACCACTTCGCCCTCATGCAATTGACGACCGATAGCTTTTTCAATGGTGTCCAAGGCATCGGCGAGATTGGTTCTCGTCGCTAGGGTATCCGTGCCGTTTTCCACTTGCACAATCAGGATGGGCCAAACCTTCTTTTCGTTCTCGAATTGGCAATAAGCCTTCCAATTTGCCGACAACTGCGACCAAACCCGCGCTGCTTCCTCCAACAAAGACATGTCCGCCGTGGTTTCGGTTTCAGGATGATGGATAAGCACCCGTTCTTTCAATAAACCCGACTGGCGCACTTTATCGGCTTCAATCGCCACCTTGTGTACAGTATGCGGGGCGTGTTCCAACAAATCCATGAACCGCTTGGGCGTGGCCGAAATGCCAATCACCAGCGGCATTTTGACTAGGCCAACTTCGGGATAGCCCAACAAAAACCGTTGCATCAAGGTTTGCGCTTCCTTTGCGCCCCGTCCGCCGAGCATTCCCCGGTGCGCCTCGTCAATCACTACATAAAAGCGGTCGGGCAGGGCTTTGGCGGTATTGGTCAAGGTTGACCAGATGGAATATTTTCGACTGTCGCCCTCTTTGGTCAATAATTTGTCATTGCCGAGTTTTTGGGTGTTGATGAAATACACCCGTCCGCCTTGCAAGCGTTCGGCATCCAAGCTGGCATCAATCGGGATCAATTGATCCACCCGGTAAATCCGGTCAGACTGGCTTTCAATCTTGAGCCGGGTTTGTTCGTTCAGTTCCGGCATGTCGGACACCCATAAAATCACCGCATCCTCATGCGCTTGCCAATCCAAAGGCCAAGCCAATTCCTCGTCTGGTTCGGTTAAGATGGCTTCAAACAAAGCCGTCATGATGATGGTTTTGCCGCTGCCGGTCGGTGCGGAAAAGGCTATCGCCCTCGGTTTGTCACTGCTGGCAAAAGGGCGGGCTTCCAGCAAGCTTTCCCGCAATTCATGCAAGGCGTCGATTTGAAAGTCAAACAGCTTGATTTTCATGCGGCAATTCCCATTTTGGCGCAAACCGTAGGGTGGGCTAGGTGCGCATATCGAACATCTTGGGCTTTTGACGGTACATTAAGCGCACCATAGCCCACCAGACGGGAGGCAGGGCTGCATTGGTGGGCTACGGTGCGCGTCTGGATTGTCGGTAAAGGGTGAGTCTGTTTCCATGCGCACCTAGCCCACCCTACGATTGATGCGATTTTCAGGTCAACAGGAGAATGGCTTCTTTTCATGCCAATTTCTCCTGTTCGGCTTGATTTTCTGCCAATTGCCGATTGATGGTGAAGTTGTGTAAATAATCCCGATAGAGTTGGATGGTTTGCAAGCCGGGGTTGGCGGGGGCGAGGGCTTCGGTGATGGCCTGAGCCATGGCCTTAAACGATTCGTCGGCATCGGTGACGAGGAAAATATGGGATAGTCCGCTACGCCCTGCGAGTTGCTCGACAAATGCATTAAACTGCGCTTCGTCCAGCAGCACCGCAAAACGGTTGGCTTCTGGGATCAGCATGGCAGGTTCCGGGACATTGCTTGCAAGGGTTGGCCTAGGCCCGACCGCCCCGGACTGCAACCACAATAACGGCAAAATCTCCCGAAATGCTCGTTTCAGTGTCACCCGGTCTTTGTCGAGGAAATCCAGCTTGAAATAGGCCAAGTTCGCCGCTAAGCCTCGCGCCATCGGGCGCTTTTCGTCCTCGGTCACTAATAGCGGGCCGAGCAAATCATTGACTTGCTCCTTCAAACCGTCAAACTGTTTTTTGTTTGACGTGACGAGGTAAAAATCACTGACATGGTCTTGCTCTTCCAATGCCGCCAGCCACTCTTCGGCGGTTTCGGGGTTAAATAAGATGCTGGCTTTATGTTCTTCCGACACGATGAATGGGCAAGCGTCTTTGACCAAGGTTTGCGGCAAGCCGTCGATTAACGCGACTAGTTGTTTTTTAGCGGCAGTGTTCAAAGCAGCCGGATCGACAAAGCCAATCTGCTTGAACTTGCGTGGCTTTTCTTTTTCAGCCGTTTTGCCGGTCAAGTACTCGCCGGCCAGTTGAGTGCCATCATCGCGTTTGCCGAGTATCGTATATTTCGAGCGCGGCCATGTGACCGAGCGGCATATCCCTAAAGCCTCCCATTCCGCATCGCCGGGTTGCAAACCTCTAGCGCGAAGGTTCTCCGCTTCTTCGGCGGACACTTCATTATTCGTGACCAGAATACAGCGGCGTTGACCGCCATCGGCGGCATTCAATATATTGACGGCGTTAAGGGTTGTGCCGCTGCCGGCGAAGAAGTCGACAATCAGCGCATCGTTGCGATTCCCAACAACAGCCCGGAGCGTATCTAGCACGGCGTAAAGAGATTTTGGAAATGGGAAAGTTCGTTCAGGGAGAATTGCCCCGACGAGATTAGTCCCATACCAGCCCGAATGGTGTCGCGATCTGTTCCAGACCGTTTTGATTGGGAGCGTTTTTTCAATCGTAGAAGATACAGCAAGCACCTTAGCACCCTGTGTATCAGTCCCTGTAATAATAAATTCGCCAATTTCGATTTTGCGCCGCGCAGATTCGCCAAGATACCAGATTGTACCCTTGCCACCGGTTTCTAATTTACCCGCCCGTGCAAAACCATTATTTACCAATTCCCGTAATGTAGAAGGGGAGCATCGCCATCTTCCCTCATTGCCATTTATCTTTAATGGCCATATAGCCGTAGCGCCCTCGGGAGTTAACCACTCCTCGCGTAGCGCCTTATTTGACTTTGCGTCGCCACATCCCAAAATTGTCCCAGTCTCATTGCTGACATAAACGGGGTAAAACAAAGCAGGTGTATCCTCTCGGCGTGACTGTGTGCCACTACGAAGAAGTGACTCCCAACGTACCTTGTTGATCTTGGTTGACGGAGCCTCATTAAGAAGATCGTCGGTGGATTGGTGCGGCACAGCGTTTTCCATAAACACAAAAAATGCGTATTCATCTACTCGTCCAAGTTCCCCTTTACGATTGCTTCCTGCTGCCTGAATAACGATTGTCACCATTTGCTTCTTGCATTCGGGAAATAGTTGCTGAATGAGCATGCCTAGATGAAGATATTCCTTTTCATCTATCGTGACAATCAACACCCCAGTATCCGGCTTGAGAAGTTTTTTGGCGAGTTTCAACCGCCGTTCCATGAACGCCAGCCATTTGCTATGCCGCCAACTATCATTACCATCCACATAATCATTATTGTACTTCCAATCCTTGGCTCCAGTGTTGTAAGGCGGGTCAATGTAAATGCAATCGACTTGCCCGGCATACAGGTATTCCAACAGTTGCAAGGCATGGTAATTGTCGGCTTCAATCAGCGTATGCCAAGGGGCATCGAGCGGGCCATTTTGCACCTCGTCAATGGGAGTCAACGCCGGATAGATCGGCTCGCCAAATTGCCTGACCACTAATAATTCATCAACCGGCAGCCACACGGATTCATTAGGTGGCTTGGCTGCGGTTTCAGGGTTTTGCTGGATTTTTCCACAGCTTGCCATGCCGTCACGAATGCGGCGGACTTGCCATAATTCAGATAAAGCCCCGCCTTTTTTGCAGACGAAATCCCCCCGGCGTGGGCGGGTTTGGTAGAGGGGTAATAATTCAGGCAAATGCTGCTCAAACACCAAGCCGAATTTTTTATCCTTGACGGCATTTTTCCATTCCAGTTTTAAGCGTTCGCGCAAAGCCGGGTTGTCGATTTGTTTGATGAGGTCGTCAATGGCTGACAAAGGCTTGCTCCATGAGGGTATTGTGTGAGAGGTTAGACCAAGATATAGGACTTGCGACCTCATCCATTTTCTGTATTTTACGCGGGAGCGTGATGGATGGCAAAAGTAGAACCCGCATGGCGAAACCATGGACTGTTTCCACCGGTTCGACGGCGCGGTTTATCGCCTCAGCAAATTCCGGCTATTTGGCCACCCAGCCCGCTATTTCACTGGCTATGTTATTAGTCGAGATAACCAATAACCCGGCTTTTTGCGGGGATGGGCAACAGCGGTAATTTGCAATGCCCCGACGATGACCCGGTAAAATATTGCATAGGTGGGTGGGATAAACCAATGCGTCTTACCCCCGAATCATGCACAAGACGCCATGCTCGTGGGCGATCCAAGGCCAAGCGCAGGGAGTTTTCAAATTCCACGATAAAAACCGCGCCAAGTCCAGGTTGTCGGTCTTCATAGAAACGGATTGCATCCAAATACTCAGCCTCAGCATCTGGGAGAAACTCATGGTTCAACGCAATAACGCCCTTGCCTTTGCGGCAACTTCCTCACCCGGAATCGCTTGAACCATTCCCGAATCGAATTCAGCGGCACGACGGGCGCTTTCTTCACCCCATAGCCGTTCGAATTCAGCCTCAGACGGTTCTTCCAGACTTAACAGAAGCTTATGTGCCAAACTAGCTCTCTGATCAATTGGTAGTGAAAAAATTTCTGATTCTATTTGAGCGATGTTCATTATCGAGCCTCGTCAGGTTTATTGCCAAAGCGGCCAGTTTTAGCTCACCAATTCTCATTATGAGGCAAAGCGTTGATGTATAACCCGTCAT
>CAIYXP010000148.1 GCA_903930145.1 uncultured Methylococcaceae bacterium | reverse complement strand
TTGCCACGACCTTAATTTGGAAAAATGGAGCCATTCTGTCGGGTGACGACAATTGCCGCGGGGTTCCACTGAAAAAACTGGCTTTTGGCAAGCCAAAACCATCTTAGGCCAATGAAGATTCTATAATTTTGCAAGAGCCTCCCTAGTAAAATATTTCATATTTTTTTCTGACAGTCATCGAATAAATTACAATATTTATTTGATACTTCTATTGCTATGTGAATATGCTTATGACCCATACAACAGTGCATTGCAAATGCGGAGCCAATGTTATTCCTCGCCTATGGCATCGCTATGGAAATGTCTTTTCATATACATTAACAGAACATATCTGCCCAATTTGCGGTGTCGTGATGTATGAAACTGGGGGAGGCATTCGTCGGTTGTTTGTTATAGCTGCCTCTATCGCATTTTTCATGCTTGGAATTGGTTATCTAAGCATGGGAAAATCGTTAACATTTTTAATCTCTATCACGGCTGCTTTAAGTATTTTATTTTTAAGTTATCCGACTTTCTATGGTCGATTAATCCGCCGTATTATTGGTGTATTCCACAACACACTAAAACAAGTAAGTCAAGCATAGAAGGCTGAATGATCGTATTAACGATCATGTATTGATAGGAAAATGCTTTGCAAGCCATAAATAATTTGAGGTAAGTGAATTATCGTAATTGTGCAAAGGCTAATGTATTTGGTTAGTCCATATTTTATAGCAAAAAAATGACATTCAAGTTGAATGACTGAGTGGTGTAAATCTCCTTAATGCATTAAAATAACCGATAAAGATAACCAAGTGGTAAATATTGTGCGAAGATTCATGATGAGCCTAGAGGATGACTTCAAAACTGATGTAGTAGTGAAAAAGGTGATTCTTACTCCTGCTATTTCACGAAAAATGGACTTGACCTTTGGTTTATGACTCCCCGAATGTATGCCTGATGGTTGGTAGCCTTGGCTGATCCGTTGGTTAAGGCGGATCGCTAATTGCTCTTTTCCTTTATTTATCTTTTTCCCCTTCCGTTTGCTTGATTGCCGTGTCGGTCCGACGACTGGTGGTTCTTGGCATGGAAGCTTTTCAGCGAACCGGATTGTTCGAGAATCCGGCGAGCCTCACCAGCCACCCTCGACACCGATGAGATTCGCACAACTATTTTCCCTGAAACCCCTCTTTGCCATTGGCTTTGCCGTCGCAATGGTTCCCTTGGTTTTGGCTGTCCTGTCCGCCGCGTCTGCCCTGCGCGAAACGGCTGCTTTGGGCAGGGGGATGAATTACCAACTCCTTGGGCAGGCCAAAACAGTCCGTTTGGCGTTGCAGAAAACTTCCGACATCGAGCGCAAAGCCCGGCTGTTCGTCCTGCTGGCCGACACTTCGTTGCATCGGCCTTACGAGCGCAAAGCCTATGAGACGGCGCGGGCATCGTTCAAGCAAGCCTTGGGCGAATTGCAGAAACTGCGGGTGGACGGCGAAATCGCCCTGCTGGCCAACGAACTGTCGGAAAAGGAGGGGCTGATCTACCGGCATATCATCCAATCGGAGGCGGAAAGCCGCCCAAGCCTGCCGGTCGAGGAAGCCTTCATTAGTTTGCGCGAGGCATCCAACACCCTGTCCCGCGCATTCGAAGGCTACGTTGGCCGCCAGTTTGACGAACTGCGCGGACAGTCCGAAGCCCTTGAACGGGAACTTCTGGCCAAATCAGCCGTGCTGCTTGGGATGTTCGTCGTTTGGATGGGGCTGCTCATGGCTTTCCTGGCGCGGCCGATGCGGCAATTTGACGCTGCCATCCGAAAATTGGGGGCTGGACACTTCGCCGAGCCAATCAAGATCGCAGGGCCTTTCGACCTTCGCCATCTTGGCGACCGCCTCGAATGGCTGCGCATTCGCCTGCTGGAACTTGAAGCGCCGAACAATCCACCCGCGGAAAACCTTGCAGCCTCCATTGCGACCGACACACCGTTGGCGCATGCACCCTTGCAAGATGGGCTCGAAGGCGACGGCAAGGCATTGTCAATGGCACCGAATGGAGAGCTTGTCCGGCAACGTCAAGGTATTACCCATGACCTGATGAGTTCAAAACCGGAAAGGCCAAAAGATGAAGCCCACCAGTTAGGGGCTGACATTCAAGGCCAACTGACTTTGCCCGGGGAGGCTTGATGAATATGCCGAATGTTTTTGTGCAGCCCTTGTTTCTTGGAAAGGCAATCGGCCTGCCGGTGGCATTGGCCCTGTCCATGCTGGCAGGCTGTTCGGGCATCAAGCCGGATGAGCCTGGGCAACCCCCGGTGGTGCGCCACGAAGACCCCTATGCACGGTCTGACCTTGATGAATTGCTCGGATTCGGGGCCGACTTGGATGGCGCAACGCCATCCGATAGGGCAGAAGTATGCCGAACCTTGCTCAAGCGGCAAAGGGATGCTTCCCCTCCGGAGGTAAAAACCGGAATTCAATTGCACCTGATGACGGCCCGGCTGTTCTCCGGCACCTGCGGCGACATCCCCAAAATCCTCAGTGGGGTGGATGCCATGACCGCGCAAGAACTGCCCGACGGTCGTGTGCGCCAATGGGTGGCCGTGCAAGCGCAAGCATTGAAACGCATGGATAGGCAGTCCAAAAAACGGGTTATGCTGGAGCGCAAACAAAAGCATGCACAACGCGAACAGGCCAGTGCGATCCTACCCAAAGAAGTGAAGATGGCAAGGAAACCCATGCCCACAAAAGAACCCCATGACAAGGGCGATGGCGAGGCACGGGCGCTGCGGGGCAAGCTGGAAGCCATACGATCCATGGAAGAGCGGCTGGATGACGCCGGCGGCGGCAGCGGAAGCTAACCCAGCATGTTCCGAATTCGGTTGGCGGCGGTCATCGCCGTCTCGTTCTGCTTTGTCTTAAGTTTGGGCGGGGTGATCTATTGGGGTTCAAGCCAAGTTGCCCTGCATTTCCAGCGCAGCCGGTCGGCCTACGAGGCGTTTGACCGTTACGAGCGCCTGTCCCACGAGGCTTACCGTTATTTCAAGCAACGAATGGACAGCCTGGTCATTGATTCCCCTGTTGCGGATGAAGGTTTGGCTTCGTCGAAGCGGCGTCTTTACCAATCCATGGAGGAGTTGAGGGGCGCTGCAGTCAAGGAAGCCAATGCCGGGGAACGGCAGTCCATGCCAGCCGATCTGGAACGGGTGGCCCGTTTCACCGCGTTTCTGGAAGCCAGCGAATACCGCTTCGACGAAATAGAGCGCCTACGCCACCAAGGCAAGCACGGGCAAGCCGTGCAAACGATGACGGCTTTTTTGGAACGGGAGATCGACGGCACCTTCCAGCCGTTGATTGATGCCGCCATCAATGCCGAACGCGACCATGCCCGCCTGTCCAGGGAAACGCTGGAAGCCTTGATGATCCAATCCCGTTGGATCGCCATGACCGCCTCGTCGGCTGCGGCCTTGTTTGCGCTGGTTTCCGGGGTGTTGCTGCTGCGCGGTTTCAGAAAACCAGTCGAAGCCTTGATGCAAGGCACCGATGCCATCGCCGCAGGCAACCTGTCCCATCGTATAACCCTGACCACGCAAGACGAATTCGGCTATCTTGCCAACCACTTCAACCACATGGCCTGCGAACTGGAACGCCAAAGGGAAAAGTTGCATGAAGCAAACGCCATCCTTGAGCAACGGGTGGCCGAGCGCACACGGGAACTGCACCGGCTGAACGGCGAATTGCAGCGCATGGACACTGCAAGGCGGGAATTCCTGGCCGACATCAGCCACGAACTGCGCACCCCCATCACCGTCATTTGCGGCGAGGCGGAAGTGATCCTGCGCGAGGGCAAATGCGATGCCGCAGACTACCGCGACACCTTGCAGTACATCGCCGGGGTGTCCACGCAATTGGGGGCGTATGTCAACGACCTGCTGTTCCTCGCCCGCACCGAACTGTCCGACAGCCCTATGGATTGGGATCTGGCATGGGAAAAGCTGGATTTGGCCGAACTGGTTTCCTGTGCAACCGAGGATATCCAAGCCATGGCGAGGGAAGGCTCCATTACCGTGATATTTGACGAACCAACCACACCAGTCTGGGTGCAGGGTGACAGGCAACGATTGCGGCAAGTGCTGTTCATCCTTGGCGACAACGCCTGCCGCTATTCCAACCCCAACGGCCGCATCACCGTTGCATTGCGCACCGACGGGCAATTGGCCCGTTTCAGCCTTGCCGACCAAGGCATCGGCATACCCGCATCGGATTTGGGCCTGGTCTTTGAACGCCACTTCCGCAGCGCCAACGCCCGCCACACGCGGCGCGACGGCGCGGGTTTGGGTTTGCCCATGGCACGGTCAATCCTGAAGGCGCACGGCGGGCAGATCGTCGCGGCCAGTGCCGAAGGGGAAGGCTCCACCTTCACGGCAACCCTGCCGCTGGTTTCCTAAGGAACAAACACACACAAAACAATTGCCCATGAACGAGAACATGAATGAGATCGAGACAGCCCTCCCCAAACCCCTTCCGATAACCGGCCACAAGCGGGTGTTGCTGGTGGAGGACGACGAACGCATTGTCCGGTTTGTCCGGCGCGGGTTGGCATCCGAAGGCTACGCCGTCGATGCGGTCGACAGCGGTCTGGAAGCTATCGACTTGGTCATGGAGCACCCCTACCAAACCGTCATCTTGGATGTTGGCCTGCCCGACCTTGACGGCATGCAAGTCTGCGAGAACCTGCGGGCCTGCGGCATCGACACCCCCATTATCATGTTGACGGCCTGGAACGCGGTGCGCGACAAGATCACCGGCTTGCGCGTGGGGGCGGACGATTACATGACCAAGCCCTTTGTATTTGAGGAATTGCTGGCGCGGATCGAGGCGCTGGCCCGCCGCCGCACCGGCGAACTCAGGCCGGAACCCACGGAATTGCGCATCGCCGACCTCGTGTTGAACCGACATGCCCGCGAAGTGCGGCGCGGGGGCGAAACCATCGACCTTACCCCGAAAGAGTTCACCCTGCTGGAATGCCTGATGCGCACACCGGGCAAAGTGCTGAACCGGGCGCGGATATTGGAGCACGTCTGGGGCTACAGCGTAGACCCGATGACCAATATAGTGGATGTCTACATCCGCCAGCTT
>CAIYXP010000147.1 GCA_903930145.1 uncultured Methylococcaceae bacterium | reverse complement strand
ATTATCCCGTTAAAATGAAAAAAGCCCTTAAGGGCCAACTTCAATCATGGGGCGCTTTGCCTTTACGTGCCATTCGCCTTGCGGCAACCCCATTACTACACTTGTTACCATCCTACCAAATAGTTGGAAGAAATTAAACCCCTAGCGAAGAAATACCCGATTAAGAGGCAAACAAAGAAATCTAACAGAGCGATTTGCCTGCTTTCAAACAAGCCATTCGATCACATGTTCGTCCGGGTTCATAGACGGGGTCTCGGCGATGGCAAACCGACTGACGGCAATTCCAAGGTCTTGAACAATCTGGGGATTGCCGGAGACTAGGGGATGCCAATCGGGCAGGTTTTCCCCTTCCGCCAGCAGGCGGTAGGCGCAGGTGGACGGTAGCCAGTGGAACTGGGTGAATCCCTCCCTTAAATCCAAGCATCCCTCCACTAGCTCGCACCTATCCGCGTAACGGGTGCAGCGACAGGATGGAATGTCCAATAAACGGCAGGCCACCTTGGTGAAAAAAATTTCACCCGTGTCTTCGTCCTCCAGCTTGTGCAGGCAGCATCTTGCGCAACCGTCGCAAAGAGACTCCCATTCGGAGTCCGTCATTTGCGCAAGCGATTTTTCTTGCCAAAATTTTTTTTGTAGCATAGGTTATTGCACCGATTACAATAATGATCTGGATTTAAAGCCATTGACAGGACACGGATTAGGTTGGATATTTATCCCAACGATCAGGCTCGGAATAGTTTACCGGCCTTAAGCAGCATTTTCGAATGAATCATCACCATTTTAGACATGATGGGTGATTGGGGCACTAAACACAAAGATTCTGAGGCCAGACAATTATGGGCAATGCATTACGAGATCAGCTACTGAAAGCCGGGCTTGTCAACGAAAAGCAAGTCAAGCAAGCCACCAAGGAAAAGCACAAGGAAGCCAAGCGCCAACATGGGCAAGTCAAAACCGAGGGCGCAGACGAAACAAACTTGCGTATCCAGCGGGCAAAAGAGGAAAAGATTGAGCGCGACCGTCAAATCAACCAGCAACGTCAGTTGGAGGCTGAAAAAAAGGCGCTACTGGCTCAAATTCGCCAACTGGTGGAGCAAAATAAGCAAGCGAAGGGCGAGGGCGATACTCCCTATAACTTCGTAGACCTTGGCAAAGTCAAGCGTCTCTATGTTTCCGACCAAAACCGGCAACGTATCATCGCAGGTCAATTGGCCATAGTCCGTTTGGAGAAAGACTATGAATTGGTTCCGCCCGAAACGGCTGAGAAGATTAAAGCCCGTTTGGCGGATTGCGTGGTGGTTCAAAATGAACCTAAACGGCAAGCCGCCACTGCAACAAGCCCAGACGATCCTTATGCAAAATTCCAAATCCCAGACGATTTGATGTGGTGAGGGTAAACGTCAACGGCACTGTCCGCACTGCATCAGGGTGACAGCAGTCCCAATGATTGGCTGATGTTACGCACGGATGCAATTGTTGCTTATTTTCTAGCAAAACGGGAGCGTCAAAGCTTGCTTTGCCCGTCAAACTAAGCTTTAACGCTCCAATCCTAGTGTCCTGTGGGTAAGTAACATCAGTGATTGATTAGGCTTTCGCTCGAAGCTAGTTGGGCCAATGCCATGTCGGTTCATCCAGTACGCCTAACCCCATAACCAAGGTTTGCCCAAGGTCCTTTTTCAACTCGATCAAATGACAAACGGGGTGGCTGCCCAAGGCGCTGACAAGCTGATTGGCATGGGACACCACCCACACTTGAGTATGGCTTGATGCGCGGACGATGAGTCTTGCCAGCGCTGGCAATAAATCGGGGTGCAAGCTAGTTTCCGGCTCATTCAGTACCATTAACGGCGGTAGGCGGGGTGTTAACAATGCCGCCACCCACAACAGATAGCGCAATGTGCCATCCGACAACTCTGCTGCCGCCAATGGTCTGAGCAAACCTTGCTGATGAAATTCGACGGCAAACCACCCGTCCCGTTGGGAAACTATGCTGACATGAGAGCCGGGGAAGGCGTCACCGATAGCCGCATGCAATGCGTTGTCATCCCCGATTTCTAAGATGGTTTGCAAGGCCGCAGCCAGATCGCCTCCATCATGGCGCAAGGCGAAGGTTCGCGTCCCTAATTGCGGCAGGCGCGAAGGCGCATCTTGATCGGTGCGAAACTGGTCGTAAAATCGCCAAGCCCGAATGTTCTCCCGTAAGCGTAATACCTCGGGCATTGCGTTGGGGTCTGCCAACTGACCAAACAGGCTGTCGTAAGCATTCATGTGTTGGGCAACCACCTCGAACCCCCTTCCATTTCGTCGCTTGA
Organism: uncultured Methylococcaceae bacterium; assembly: GCA_903930145.1. GTDB lineage: Bacteria > Pseudomonadota > Gammaproteobacteria > Methylococcales > Methylococcaceae > Methylumidiphilus. Next base: position 14,970 of record CAIYXP010000147.1, on the reverse strand, counting down.
CGACAGGGCCTAGACGGTCCACCAGCAGGCTGGATGGGCGATAAAACGGCCCTGCCCAAATGCTCTCCCGTTTGATTTCGGGGTCGAGCGCGAAAGCCGAGCGTGATGGGGGCGGCAGCCCCAAAGAAATGGCATAGCCAAACTCGTCATCCGCAAAGCCCAAACGTAAGCGTATGGAATCCTTCCGCGGTCCGCCTTGAATCGATGTTTTTCCCTCGCGCATTTCGCGCGAAATTTTCTCCGGTCCCGCCCATAGTGTGGACTCCAAGCCACCCTCACGGGCTAAGGCACCGACCACTCCAGTCTGGGCCGTTTCCGCCAACAACCGCAAAGATCGGTAAAGATTGGACTTGCCGCTGCCGTTCGGCCCAGTGATCAGGTTCAATTGCCCCAATGGGATGACCGATTTCTGCAAAGAACGGTAGTTGGAAACCGCTAAGGTGTTTAACATATAAATGTCAGTGGATAGTGATGCTATGTGCCCAGTATTTAAAATATGGCTTAAAAAAAACCGCCATTTGGCGGTTTTTTTTATCAAAAATAAAGTTTTGTTGGATCAGACTGGGTAAATAATCAACTCTTGCCCCGGCTTGACGCGGCTGTTGGTTTGCAATCCATTCCATTCCGCCAGTTTCAAAGTGGGGACACCCTGTTCTTTGGCGATCACGGTCAGTGTTTCGCCCTTCTTGACGACGTACTTCCGGGCTGCAACCAATTTGGTGCCTTGCAGGTTTGCCACTAAGAGTTGAGCTTTATCCAAGGGCAATAAAAGATTAAAGGTGGTGGATGGAACCACGTCCGGCTTGAAAGCCGGGTTCATGCTATAGAATTCCTCCCAGCTCATGCCCATTCCCGCAACCGTTTCGGACAATGGCACAGTGGCACCTTGAACTTCCACTCTCGCCAGATAGGGGAGTGAACTGATTTTGCGCAAGGCCACGCCATGGGTGGCTGGATCGGCTATCACGCGGGATAGTGCCAATATCTTTGGCACATAGGCTTTGGTTTCGGCTGGTAGGTTCAAATCCCAGAAACTCGTGCCAAGCCCTGCCTTTTGATTGGCTTGGATTGCCCTTTGCACCGCACCTTCGCCGGCATTGTAAGCCGCCAAGGCTAACAACCAATCACCTCCGAACAATGCTTGCAGATGGGAAAGATATTTGAGTGCTGCCTTGGTCGCGGCATACAAGTCATAGCGCCCGTCATAGCCATCAACCAGTCGCAACCCATTATTGGTCGCCGTCCCCGGAATGAACTGCCAAATACCCGCAGCTTGTTTGGGAGATACCGCAGTGGGTTCAAATCCACTTTCCACCATCGGCACCATGGCAAGATCCATGGGCATTCCACGCCGTTCAATTTCATCCACAACATAAAACAGGTAAGGTTCCGCCCGTTTTGACAGGTTGTTTAAGCTTCCCGGCGAACGCTTAATCTTATCGACTTCCGCTTGAATGTTTTCATGCTCGTAGCCTGTCAACATCAAGCGCCGACGCACCCGATCCCAAATGCCATCCTTTGAGCTTCTGACAGCGACGGGTGATGGGTGGTTAATCGAGGCTGTTGCTGAGCCTTGTAGCTTGGCAGAGGAGGAATCGTGCTTTTTTTCGTGCCATGGAATGCCATGGGCGGCGCGATACTTCGCGGCGGCTTTATTGGCTCTTTCCAAAGAATTTGGCGCTGGAGGTCCGAATGGTTCGATTAGCGTGAATTTTTCTTGTGCAGATGGCAAATTTCTTTGGCTGTCTGCCCCGGTTTTTTCTGCTGAGTCAGGTTCTTTGTCTCTAGAACCTACAATCAAAATAGTTTTGCCGGAAGCTTGACCCAAGTCTGATCCCTGGTGCGGTGCCGGTGCGCAAGCGACTAGCAGCGCGGGAATGGCAAGCGTGCCTAGGTATCTAACCAATCTGTCAAGGCTTTTTATTTCCCGCTGAACAATTGCGGGGGTATTTTTTTTCATGCGTCTGCTCATGTTGCATACACTCCAACCCTAATGTCCTAAAGTTTGCCGCATAATGAGCCTCATGGCAAGTATTTCGCTTTTAATAGATGCATTTTGTAGGGTTCGCCAGCCATTTCCCGCACCAACCGTGGAACCAGATAGCCTGGAAGTCGGCGTTGCAACTCCTCGTAAAGTGCAATTGCGGTGACTTCGCTGACTTCAAAATGACCCGTTCCGTTGGCTTTGTCTAGCAAATGTAAATAATAAGGCAATATGCCATGGTCAAATAGCCTTTCACTGAGACTTGCCAAAGCCTCCGGCCTGTCATTAACTCCCTTCAGCAATACTGACTGATTGAGCAGGGTCACGCCCGCATCGTGCAGTGTCCGCATGGCGATTCCAACTTCGGAGTCAAACTCGTTGGCATGGTTGGCATGGACGACTAGCACCGGTTTGAGTCTGGTTCCTGCAATGACGCGAACCAGATTAGAAGTTATACGGGAGGGCAGCACAATGGGTAGGCGGGTGTGAATGCGCAACCTCAAAACATGTGGGAACTCGGAGAGGGCATCCACCAACATCGCCAAACGATGATCATCCCAAATCAGCGGATCGCCCCCACTGAGGATGACCTCTGCGATACTGTCATCTCCAGCGATGTAAGTCAGTGCCTCGGCCTGACGGCTTCGGGTCAATTGACCTTCGGCATAAGGAAACTCCCGACGGAAACAGTACCGACAGTTGATGGCGCAGCTTCCAGTGAGAATCAGCAAAACCCGTCCATGATATTTATGCAATATTCCGGGTGCGGTCACCGCCTGTAAATCTCCAACCGGGTCGGCAACATAGCCAATTCTTGCAAACCGTTCTGCGTCCGTAGGCAAGACTTGCAGCAACAACGGATCATTAGGGTCGCCTTTGTTGATTCGACTGGCATAGGCTTGGGTTACGCGGAAAGGGAATCGCCTAACGGGTTCATCGTTTTGCAAGCTTAGATTTTGTGGCAAATCAAGGTAATCCAACAAAGCCTCGACACTCGAAAAAGAAGCTGCCAAGTCGGCTTTCCATTGGGTTTGGGGGGAGGGTTCACGCGAATTATTGTGGATAACATTGGTAATGGCGGGGCTCTCCTTTATAATGACCAGCATTTTTTTGATTTATTAAATTTTTCCCAAGAGGATAGAATGGCAGTTTTTAGCACCAGCGATTTCAAAAACGGGTTGAAGGTCATGCTTGACAAGGATCCGGCAGTCATGATCGAAAACGAGTTTGTCAAACCCGGCAAGGGGCAGGCGTTCAACCGCGTCAAACTACGCAACTTGAAAACCGGGCGGGTCATCGAGCGTACCTTCAAGCAAAACGAAACCTTGGAATCTGCCGACGTTGCCGATGTGGAGATGCAATACCTCTACAATGACAGCACTGACTGGCACTTCATGCAGCCCGAATCTTTCGAGCAGTATACCGCAAAGGAAGATGCGGTTGGCGATGCCAAAAAATGGTTAAAAGAGCAAGATGTCTGCATCGTAACCCTTTACAATGGCTCACCCTTGTCCGTCACCCCACCCAATTCAGTCGTGCTGAAGATAGTCGAAACCGATCCGGGTGTACGCGGTGACACGTCGGGCGGCGGCGGCAAACCGGCTACGATGGAAACGGGGGCGGTTGTTCGAGTGCCGTTGTTTGTGCAAACGGGGGAATTGATTAAAGTGGACACTCGCACGGGGGAATACATTTCGCGTGTCAAAGAGTAGTTCAGAGGCCGACTGGCAACCCTCCTGTGGACAAGACGCCTTACGGATTAGGGCGTTGACTCTCAATCGAATACGCCGCTTCTTTGACGGGCGCGGCGTATTGGAAGTGGAAACCCCGCTGCTATGCCATACAGCAGGAACCGACCCCCAGCTTCATCCCTTCGTTACCCATTACCGGCAACCGGGGCAAACCCAAGGAATTGATTGCTACCTGCAAACTTCCCCGGAATTTGCCATGAAACGCCTATTGGCAGCCGGCTCCTGCTCCATTTATCAAATTTGCAAGGCTTTCCGCAACGAAGAATACGGCCGACATCATAATCCTGAATTCACCCTATTAGAGTGGTATCGAATTGATTTTGGTTTGGTCGAGTTGATCGACGAAATTGAAGATTTATTCCTCGTTTTATTTGACGGAATGCGCGCTTTGCTTCCGTCTAAGCGTATTACTTATCGCCAACTGTTTGAACAATGGGTTGGGGCCGATCCGATAAGCGCCGATTTCGCTGAATTGGCAGAATGTGCCAAACGGCAGAATATCCCCGAAGCGAGTTCGATTTGCGGGAAGGATAGGAATATTTGGCTAGATTTGCTGTTCAGCCATCTTGTCCAGCCTAATATGGAACAAGGCCGAGTTTATTTTGTTTATGACTACCCGGCCTGCCTGCCTTCCTTGGCTCGCAAAAAACTGGGGGATGAAGCCGTGGTTGAGCGGATGGAAGTGTTTATAGATGGCTTGGAACTAGGCAATGGATACCATGAATTGGCCGACCCTGACGAGCAGGAAAGTCGTTTTGATGCCGATCTGGCCGTTCGCCGACAGTTAGGCTTGCCGTTGCCGCCTAAGGATCAAAGACTGCTTGCCGCTTTAAGCCATGGCTTGCCTGATTGTTCCGGCGTGGCAATCGGTTTGGACCGATTAATCATGCTGATGGCGGGGTTTGATCAGATGGCACAGGTTTTGGCATTCCCTGTGACAAGAAGCTAATAACCTTTTTAATAATTAAGCGGCAAGGCTTAATAACAGTTTCATCGCCTGATCGTAAGGGAGTGGTTTTGAGTATAAGAAGCCCTGAGCATATCGGCATTCCAATTCATTCAATACCATCTCCAGTTCTTTAGTTTCAACTCCTTCGGCGATAATATCGATATTCAGATTTTTGGAGAGCGCAATAATCGCATTGACAATTTCCCGGCTACGCAAGTCCTTGAACATAGAAGCCACGAAAGTATGGTCTATTTTGAGTATATCAATGGGAAACAGATGCAGATAACTCAGGCTTGAATAGCCTGTTCCGAAATCATCCACAGCCACTTTCATGCCCAAGCGCTTGACTTCGCGGATAAAAGTCAAAGCCAGTTGGGGATTGTCAATTAATACGCTTTCGGTCAATTCGACCTTTATCGCATGAGGATCAACCCCGATATTACTTAAGATTTGACCAAATCGTTGGGGAAGATTCCTATCATTGATTTGAATCGGGGAAACATTGACGCTCATCCAAGGTTCTTCAACATCCCGCTCGACTGCCAAGGTTTCCCGCATTGTTTTAAGGTCGCGGCAAGCGGTTTCAAATACCCAATATCCTATCGGTACAATTTCCTTTGTATCTTCGGCGATGCCAATAAATTGATTGGGCGGAATCATACCCTTTTGTGGATGCTGCCAGCGGATCAAGGCTTCAAAGCCTGCCAGTGTGCCGGTGGCTATCACATAGATCGGTTGATAATTCAGCAGAAACTGTTGGTTTGCCAAGGCAGACTGAAGGTCGTTGATGAATTTAAAACGCACCAAGGCTTCCCGGTGAGCCTCCTTTTCTGCGTCAGGACTGCCTAGTTGGTTTTTTCCGTCAATCACGCTCCAGCATACTTTGGGCAAGGACAACAGTTTACTGCGAGCCTCGTGAAATCTTGCCAATAGCAATCTCATTAGCATCGCTATGATTGGATCGGTTTGCGCCAGCTTTTCTTGGAAATAAGGACGGCAGATGACACTAACAGTGGTGGGGGTGAGTGCGTGTACGCTGGCTGATCGGACATCGCCGCTGACTAAAGCCATCTCGCCGAAAATGTCCCCGTCAGACAGGGTTGCCAATACAATCTTTTCTCCCTCGTGAAACACCGAAACTTCCACCAATCCCTTGTCGATAATATAGGCACAGTCCCCAACAGCACCTTCTTCAATGATGGTTGCGCCGGGAGGATAATTCATTTGATAGTTCATACCATATTACCTTATTATCAGAATTCCATAGGGCGGCTGGTTAGCGCTAATAGTATTCCTAGTTTAAATTTTCGGGCAGGATAGGGAAAATCTTTCATAGATTCTCTCTGTTTTCATGCTATGGTTAGGTTCCCATGTGAGTTTCACTCACTGGCAATCGAGCTATGCATACTCTAGCGATTAAATTATCACTCACAAATCCATGGCCGGTCTGCCTTGAACCTCGCCCAGCCTAGGCCATGCCCTTAACACAGCTTTCACTAAGGTAGCTAGGGGGATTGCGAAGAATACTCCCCAAAACCCCCAAATCCCGCCAAAAAAGAGGATCGCCACCATAATGGCGACAGGGTGTAGGTTAACCACTTCAGAAAACAGCAACGGAACCAGCACCACTCCGTCCAGCATTTGAATGATTCCATAAGCCAGCATCAAGTACCAAAATTCATCGGTGACACCCCACTGGAAAAAGGCAACCAGCATCACCGGAAAGGTCACCAAAGTGGCTCCCACATAGGGGATAATCACTGACAACCCCATTAGTACGGACAGCAGCAAGGCGTAGTTTAGCCCCATCAGGGAGAAGGTCGCAAAACTTACCACCAGCAATATTGCCACCTCGAAAAATTTGCCACGGATGTAATTCCCAATCTGCATGTCCACCTCGCGCCATACCCGCGTCGTCAGATGGCGGTCTCGCGGCAAATACTGGGTGAACCAATTAATTATCATGTCTTTGTCCTTGAGGAAGAAAAACACGAGCAAAGGCACAAGGATGGCATAAACGATAAAACTAATCACGCTAAGCAGCGAAGCATAGGAATAAGTCAGCATGGATTGGCCATAGTTCAGTAGCTCTTGCCTGACCACTGCGACGATCTCATAAATCTGTGCCTCGTTGATTAACAAAGGGTATCTTTCGGGTAATTGCATGACGAGCACTTGAGCCTTGTTCACCCAGGTTGGCAACTGTTGGATCAATTGCGCACTCTGTTGGTACAACAGAGGCAGAAGGGCAACAAAGTCAAAAACCAAAAATGCCATGAATAAAGTGAACACAATAATGACCGACATGAGCCTCGGCAACCTTTGCCTTTCTCCTAAATCGACAAAGCCTTCCAGTAAATAGGCGATGACCCCGGCGGCAAACACCGGCATTAATATTCGTCCCAGACTAACGACAGTGACAAAGCCGACAATCAGCATAATGGCAAAGGACACAGCCTGACCATTGGGCAAAACCCGCCTGAACCAATCAGCCGCCCAATCACGCACCGTTTGCATCATCACCCCCTGTTTGTTTTTTTTATTTTTCGGACTGTCATATTACACAAAAAGCGGTACATTAATTCAGACTAAGCGCTGTGTCATCGTCGAGAGCCTACGAAAGCCCTTTTTCCTCACGATCACCAACCCTCCCAAACCACTCAGCAGCAGTGACAAGCTTGAAGGTTCCGGCACTATTCTCCAAGCCAAACCATAGTATTCCCCGGTTGCGCCGGAGAAATTGAAAAGATCACCATTATTGAAAACTTTGATGCCAAAATAAGCGGTTTCCGGCAACACAAAGGACAAATGCTCGACAACGTTGTAGCGGCTGGTCGATTCGGCGACGGTTCTTAGGATGGCATGGGTTAGCGGGTCATATTCGAAAATGACTAGATTGAGGTCGGCAAAATGTCGGTAAGCCGCCCCGCTAAAACTGGCATTGGAGCCTGGGTTTAAATCCACATACCAATCCAAGGTGGCAGAAAACGGAGTGCCACCCGCTATTTCATCATTGATGAAATACAAGTTCGAGCCAGCGAGGTTTGACCAGCCATAATCCCAACCAACGGCGGCTACATGCCCCAAATTACAATCGCCACTGGCGAGGCAATCCTTGCCTAGCACGTCGGTCGTACCCGCCCTGCCGGAATGGGCTGGATCAGCATATTGTTCGTAAGTCGTGCTTAGATTCATGCGTCCCGTCCCGGTCACATAATCCAAGGCTTGTGTTGTCGTCACCACGCCATTGACCATGTGTTGGCCATTGTCCCAGCCTTGAGTTTTATCCGCGCCATTCAGTAAGACGGCTTTGACCACTCGACCATCGATGGCTTTGGCATCGCTGGCATACATATCCTTGCCGGCATCAACCACCAAGGCAGCCCCGCCCGCCACGATAGGGGCGGCAAAACTCGTACCGCGTAAATTGGGATAATAATAGGATGGATCACTTGTTGTATAGGCTAAGCTCAGGTTTTCCCCCGGCGCTGCGATATCTACCCGTGCCCTGACTCCGGTGATAGTTTGTCCATTGACTGGATTGTAATAGTCATTGGGGCTTCGACTGGAAAACGAAGTTGCTTGGTTGTAGGGCGGATTGGATGAATCACTGCCCAAGGCCGCCACCGAGATGGTATTGTAACTGGCAGCTATGCCTCCGACGCTATTGCTCCCCGGCCCTGAATTTCCCGCTGCGGCCACACCCACCTTGCCGGTTTGATAGAGTAGCCCACTCACCCCAACCGCTTCCACATTGTTGCCTGTTGGCTCAGTGTATCCCCAACTGCTATTGAACACATCGGCAGTTTGTCCGTTGACCCCAGTCTTGAGAATGGTGGAATAAGTGCTTGCCATAGACTGATTGGTTAGGTCAAAATTATTCCCTGAAACCGATGTGGCGATAGCCCCAGACCAGAGCGTAGCATTGGGCGCAATGCCTGACTGTAATGGATTGCCCAACACCCGGCCTCCCATGGTTTGACCCACCGAGGTAGGATGGTTGCCGGCCGAACCGAGCGCACCAGTACCAGTGACAAAGGTTTGCACTTGGGTCAGGGTTTCGTGACCGTTCCATATTTGCTGCCCTTCGATGTTTGCCATAATGGTTCGTGTCCCGGTATAGCCATTGGCATAAAAACGTGAGCCATTGAGTAATGAATTGATGTGAATGCCTGTATTGCTGCTCAGCATGTACAGGGTTCCCTTGCCTATGGAGGGAAGTTCGATGGGGTTGGCCTGAATCTGGGCGGCAAACACCGACAGAGTCAGCGCTGACAGCAAACTTGCAATGCTTAGGCAGTGTTTGGGTGACGGCTGTGCCAATCGTTCATGCCAAACCTGGGATGAATATTTGAAATTCCGCAACGAAGTCTTAATAGTTGATGCATTGTTCATCTGGGTGAAAGATTGCCTAGCTATGCGAGTAGGAAGCGGTTGCATCGTTAAACCACTCAGTTTGGAGATCATGACTATTTAACGTAAAGGTCGGCGAACACCGGCAAACCTACCCCACCAATAGGGCGTGTCCAAGTTGGAAACGGTGACACTGGCGGCTTTGCCACTGGAGGCATGAATGAACGAATCATTCCCCAAATAAAGACCGACATGGGCAAATGGCTTGTCGCCCAAGTTGAAGACCAATAAATCTCCGGGGCGGCGATCTTGCGTTTCCACTTCAGGCAATTGATAGGCTATTTGCGCGGCGGTGCGGGGTATCGAGTAGCCATATTGCCGATAGACATGCCAGACAAAACCGCTGCAATCAAAACCTTCATCCGGCGAGGATTTGCCCCATCGGTAGGGCGTTCCTTTGAGGCTTAAGGCATAACTCAAAATTTCCTCGCTGACATCATCAGACCGACTCGTTATCTTCGTCGTTGGTTTTGATGCGCAACTGGAAAGAATGAAAATAACCAATAGTGCTGCCAAACCTTGTACAGCAAAATGATAAAACCGCATGTTAGAGTTGATTGTGTGTGTACTTTTCATACGGATAGCCTCAAACACTTAGCATCAAATCACTCAAATCTCAAATTTTAATGTAATGATCCAACAACAATGCTGCAAAAATCCCAATCAGATAAACCAATGAAATCGAAAAGGTTTTCCAAGCGACTTTAGGGCTTGCATCCTGCTTCAATAACCAAGCGTGATACATGAACAAACCGCCAAAGCCGATTGCACCGACCAGATAAATTAGTCCGCTCATGTGGGTCACATAAGGCAACAATCCCACCACAAACAGCAATATGGTGTACAAGAAAATATGCAATTGGGTGATGGGAATGCCGTCCGTCACCGGCAATACCGGGATTTTCTCAGCGACGACGCGATAATCGTCTAATCTGGCTATCGCCAAGGCCCAAAAGTGAGGCGGCGTCCACACGAATATGATGAGTGACAACAACCATGCATGGGGGTCTATGCTGCCCGTCATCGCGCACCAGCCCAGCACAGGCGGTGCGGCCCCGGTCACCCCGCCAATGACGATGTTTTGCGGCGTAGCGGGTTTCAAATAAACTGTGTAAACAATGGCATAGCCAATTAAGGTAAAAAAAGTCAGCACTGTAGCCAATAGGTTGGTGAACTTAATCAGCACCACCATGGACAAAATGCCGAGGATGACGGACAAAATAATCGCTTGGCGCGGGGTGATTTCCCCCACCGGCAAAGGCCGTCCGCTGGTCCGGCCCATTTCTGCGTCGATTTTGTATTCGATGATTTGATTGGCCGCCGCCGCCGAAGCCGCCGCCAAAGTAATCCCCAAAATTGCCCAGAATGCCAAGCCCCAAGGCGGTGTGCCGGGTACGGAGAGAAAAATACCGACTATCGTCGCATACACAATCTCCCGTAGGACTCTAGGTTTGCATAGATTCCAATAAGCTCGCACGTTCAGGGACTTTTTGGGTAGGTTGGAGTTTTGTGTAGTCATCATTTAGGCTAGTGTTTCGTTTACAATAGTTTGCATTGGATCAAGCGATCCTCAACGGTTTTTTTTCAATCCAAGGAGAAACAAAATCATGGCGTTATCACGCATCATCGGTTGCCTGTTATTGGCCGCGCCCTTGTCTTTACTAGCGGCCAACCCCAAGGTTTCCGAGTTCAAGCTGGACAACGGGCTGAAATTGCTCGTGCAAGAAGACCATCGCGCACCTGTCGCTGTCACCCAAGTGTGGTACAAGGTAGGAGCGAGTTACGAACACGGCGGTATCACCGGCATCTCACACATGCTAGAGCATATGATGTTCAAAGGCACGAAAAAGCATCCTCCCGGTGAGTTCTCCCGCATTATCTCAGCAAATGGGGGTAGTGAAAACGCTTTTACCGGCGATGACTACACCGCTTATTTCCAGACGCTGGAAAAATCCCGTTTGCCGGTCAGTTTTGAACTCGAAGCCGACCGCATGAGAAATCTTAAATTGTTGCCGGAGGAGTTCACCAAAGAGCAACAAGTGGTGCTGGAAGAGCGGCGTTTGCGCACCGACGACCAGCCTCGCGCAAAATTGGGCGAGCAGTTCAGTGCCGTGGCTTTCACCAACAGCCCCTATCGAAACCCTGTGATTGGCTGGCCTGATGATGTTTCTAGGCTGACCGTGGGGGATTTGTCCGAATGGTATCAACATTGGTATGCGCCCAATAATGCCACCGTGGTGGTGGTGGGTGATGTGAACCCCAACGAGGTGTTCAAGCTGGCGCAAAAACATTTTGGGCCGCTCAAGCCTAGCCAATTGCCAGTGGTCAAACCTCAAGCCGAAATCGAACAAGTGGGCCTTCGGCGCATTACCGTGAAAGCCCCTGCCAAGCTTCCCTATGTGGTGCTGGGCTATAAAACCCCGGTGTTGCATGGAGCGGTCGAAGAATGGGAACCCTACGCCTTGGAAGTGGCAGCCGGTGTACTCGACGGCGGCAATAGCGCTCGATTGGAAAGCCGTCTCGTGCGCGGTCAGCAAATCGCCGCATCGGTGGGGACTGGCTATGATTTGTATGCCCGTATGCCGTCGTTGTTCATGATCGAAGGCACCCCGGTGCAAGCCAAAACCCCTGTCGAATTGGAAAAAGCCTTGCTGGAAGAAGTCCGCTTGCTACGAGACGAGCCTGTGACCGCCGAAGAGTTGGATCGGGTGAAGGCGCAAGTGCTGGCGAACAAGGTGTTTGAGCGAGATTCGATATTTAATCAGGCAATGCAACTGGGGACGGCGGAAACCGTCGGCCTAGGTTGGCAAAGGGTGGATGAATTTGTGGATAAAATCAACGCGGTGACACCGCAACAGGTTCAACAGGTGGCAAAGAAATACCTCATTGAAGACAGGCTCAGCATCGGCTACCTAGACCCGCAACCGATACCGGAAGGGCAAATCGCGCCAGAAGACCGCGCACCGACAGGAGGTGCCCATGTACGCTAATAAACTGACGGGCTTACTGTTTGCGCTGCTGGCTGTGTGGGCGTTTGGCGCACAAGCCGGCCCGAAAATCCAAACCTGGACCTCAACCAATGGCGCTCGGGTCTATTATGTCCCCACGGAGGGTTTGCCGATGGTGGATATCCGGGTGGTGTTTGATGCCGGCAGCGCCCGTGATGGCGCACAATTTGGCTTGGCAACCTTGACCTCCGGGTTATTGGACACTGGCGCGGGTCAATGGAATGCCGATGCCATCGCGCAACGGCTTGAAGGCGTGGGCGCACGGTTGGGGACAGGCGTTTCGCGTGACAATGCTTCGATTTCACTGCGTTCCTTGACCACACCTAAGCTGTTGGAGCCGGCTTTGGAGACCCTGCGGGAGATCATCCAACATCCTAGCTTCAATGAGGCGGATTTTGAACGGGAAAAGAAAAACCTGCTGGTGGGGCTGAAGCAACGCGAAGAATCACCCGCAGACTTGGCAGGCATTGCCTTCTTCAATAATCTCTACGGTGAACATCCCTATGCCCATCCCAAAGAAGGCATCATCGAGACCGTCGAAAAACTGACCCGTCAAGATTTGCAAACGTTTTACCAACGCTACTATGTTGCCAAAAACGCCTTGATCGTGATCGTCGGCGAGGTGGACAAAGCCAAAGCGGAATCCATTGCCGATGGCTTGCTTTCCGGCTTGCCAGCGGGTGAAGTTCCTCCGCCGCTCCCCGCCGTGACCCAACCGACTGCCAGCAAGACCGAGCATAAATTCTTCCCGTCGGCACAAACCCATGTTTATTCAGGGGTTCCCGGCATTAAAGCCGGCGACCCGGATTATTTCCCACTCTACACGGGCAACCATATCTTGGGCGGCAGCGGCCTAGTGTCTAAAATTTTCGAAGAAGTCAGGGAAAAGCGCGGGCTTTCTTATAGCGCCTACAGCTATTTCTACCCATTCAAGGTGGAAGGCCCGTTCATGATGGGTTTGCAAACCAAGAAAGGCCAGTCTGACGAAGCGCTCAATGTGATGCAGAAAACCCTACGCGATTTCATCAATGCCGGACCGACCGCGAAGGAATTGGAAGATTCCAAGAAAAACATCACCGGCGGGTTTGCGATGCGCTTGGATAGCAACTCGAAGCTGATCGACCAAGTGGCTTCGATTGCATTTTACGGACTGCCGTTGGATTACTTGGACACTTTCATCGGCAAGGTGGAGGCGGTCACTCCGCAACAAATCCAAAAGGCGTTCAAAGCTCGCATCGACCCCGACAAATTGCAATCCGTATTGGTGGGCGCTGACGGTCCTCGTGAAAAATGAGCTTCGCATTATAGGCGGAACTTGGCGCAGCCGGAAAATCCATTTTCCCGACGCGCCGGGTTTGCGCCCGACCCCGGATCGAGTGCGGGAGACGCTGTTCAATTGGCTAGGCCAAGACCTTGAAGGCTTGGCCTGTCTTGATCTGTTTGCTGGCAGTGGCGCCTTAGGCTTTGAAGCGGCCTCGCGTGGGTCCAAGCGCGTCGTGCTGGTGGAGCGCAGTGCCGAAGTGAGCGCTGCACTCAAGCAAAACTGTGAGGTTCTGCAAGCCCACACCGTTCAAGTCTACTCGGTGGATGTGTCCTATTTCTTGAATAGGCCAGCCGAAGCTTTTGATGTGGTGTTCCTCGACCCGCCGTTTCATCAAGCGCTAGTAGAACCCTCTTGCCGACTATTGGAAGAAAAAGGCTGGCTGGCAAACCACGCCCGTATCTATATCGAAGTTGAAAAGGAAAAAGTGTTGCAAGGTTTGCCAGAAAACTGGCAACTGCATCGACACAAGCAAGCGGGGGAAGTGGGGTACTATCTTTATATCAAGCGTTAGTAATGCCGCAAAATCAATGAAGAATAATGCTCGTCATTCCGGCATGGATGCCGGAATCCATCGTCCAAAGACGGCAAACCGCGATCCGAATCGGGCATTGATTTAATTTCGACCTCGTGAGTTTTCAAGCTAAGTTTGCCTTGGCGTTCTTCCATCAAAGCATCGAAGCCTTCATTGATTTCATCGAACAGGTTTCTTTTCATCTTCGTGCCTCTCGGGGTTAGACAAAAGCTCGGCTTGCAATTCACGGAAACAAGCAAACGGGGGAAGTGGGATACTGCCTCTATAAGAGGATGAGTCAAGGAAAATACTTGTAAATGTCTTTACGTGCTAACAACCGAACTAGGTAAACTGTATCGTTTATTACCGTAAAGCCAAGACGATAGCCGCCAATTCTTACTCGGTAATGATTGGCAGCCCCTTTGAGTTTTTTGATATGCGCAACGTCAGCTAAGTTTTCGGTTTGCTCCATAGATTCAATTAAACTTTTTACACGCTGCAATGTTGCACGATCATGAATACGTTTCAAATCGTCAAGGAAGCTTTTGCGAAACTCTAATTTCATTGGGCAGTTTCAAGATAGGCAAATACTTCATCGCGAGACACAGTGTGGCTTTCTAAGCCTTCGTCGATAGCGCGTTGCAATGCAATGTCTTCAAGTGCCTCATCAACAATGCCACGCATCCAGTCTCGACGTTCTTCGAGAACTTCTGCAATAGCCGATTTCATAAGTTGTTTTAGCTCGTCTGATTCGATAGTTGTCGTCATAATATTTTCCAAAGCTGTGAATATAAAGATTGGATACTTCGTTCTTGAGGTAATGTTATCTAATACGTGAGAAGGCAGGAAGTTCGACGAAAAGGGCGCGCATGGTCGAATTATACGTTAGTTAGCTTGGCGTGGTCTTTCACTTTTTTATCGCTCCCGTTCTCATAGCAGCAATTCTCATTATGAGGAAAAGCGTTGATTTATAACCCGTCATTCCTGCCGGGAAGCAGGAATCCAGTCACAGGGACGTGAAACTAGGATT
>CAIYXP010000146.1 GCA_903930145.1 uncultured Methylococcaceae bacterium | reverse complement strand
GGGATGTCATGCTGCTATTTGCTCATAAGAAAATACGGGGATTTCTGCCCGATCTCTCGCATGTTCGACTGTAATGCCACAAATATTACCTTCATAGTCAAAATCAAGTAGCGTATTTTCATCCAAGTCTTTCGTTTCGGAAATGGCAACACTACGGAATTCAATATATAAAGTATCAGTATCTTCAAAGTATTTAATTTTCATGACTTGAATGACCTGTCAAAATCAAAGTGGCTTGATTTTGTGAATTTACTTTATTGGTGAATCTTGGGAATCTATCTTAATCTCGATTATTTGCGTTGGCTTAGGATGTGCCGGTACGACTTTGCGCCCATCATGTCCTTGTTTACTTCGTGCATCGTTGCATATTGCTTTCAAGTCATTATTAAAACGCTTGGCATATTCTTCACGGATTTTATGAATGTTGTCAATGATATTGTCAGTTGCCATATTTTTAAACCTCTAGTAGTTCCTGTGGTGTACAAATAATGGGTGGTTCGCATCCAAACGAACGAATCACAGCTTCGATTTTGAAGCGTAGAGCAGGATTGGCTATGTGGGTACAGTTCCATGTCATAAAGGTAGTCCATTCCACAGGACTGATTGGCTGCTATTGCCGCCAGGGTTGCCTTGCCGTCACTACATTAGAAAACCAAAGAAAACTTGCAGGGTTAAGCCGGGATGTAGTCAGCCGAAAGCGGATTAACACAATCTACATCTGGCGGAACTCATTTATAGCTCCTCCTTACCTTCGCTACCGTACTTGTTAACGAGAGCAGAGTTGAAATTACACAGTTGAGTGATTATCCAAGTGATACCATCATCCAGTTCACTCCAGAGATGGTCAGGAATGTCTAGATCGTCTGGGCCTTTTGGATGTATAATAAGATTGCGTTGATTGATTACTCTATGTGCTCTTTCCCACTCCGGTCCATAAAAATCTGGAACTGGCTGTAGCTCGTAGAGTTTGTATGCCGCCCTCAGCGTTAGCTTGACACGTTCAGTCGCATCCAATCCTTTCTCATTGTGGAGAGCTTTATTTTCCTTACTGCTAATCTTGGTAGGGGGCGTGTATTGGAAACTCATAGTGCATAACTCTTTTAAACTATGTATATATCCTTCAATAAAAGATGCGCTAACTCGTATGTAATTTCTTCGCCAAGATTGTGAGTCGGATTCAATATCGAGAAAGTCATGCAAATCCGCTCGCAGTATTTTCAACAAAGCGTCTTGTTTATCTAACGCTATGTCAAACTGTTCTAAAGGTGTAAGGGGCGTATCCATGATAGTTAGTTTTGAAATGTACTCAAAGATTAATCGCCATCACAATCGCATCCTCCCGTCCTTTTTGGGCTGGGTAATAGGCTTTGCGGGTTCCGATTTCATTAAACCCTAAGTCGTGATAAAGCTTGATAGCTTTGGGGTTGGAGGGGCGAACTTCCAAAATCATCATTTCGGCTTTGTGGCTTTTGGCGACTTCCATCAGTTTCAACATTATCCGCCGGCCATAACCACGGCCTTGCATTTCGGGCGAAATACAGACATTGAGGATGTGCGATTCGCCAGCGCCGACGGTGACGATGCCATAGGCGACAACTTTGCCGAGTTTTTCGCCCACCCAACAGCAATAACCGACACTCAGGCAGTCTTTGAACGTGGAAGGTTCCCAAGGGAATTCATAAGCCTTGTCTTCAATGGCGGCGATGGCCTTGAGGTCGGATTTGCGCATGGGCCTGAATTCAAGTTCGGCGGCTTCCACTAAACTGGGGTTGAATTTGGCATAAAACTCTCTATCCGCATCGTACACAATCCATCTCCTCAAGCTATCAATCAGGCCGGACATACAAAACAGGGCTCCCAAGTCAAATAGTTTTGCGGTAAGTGTGCAAGGCTAGGCGGAGATCGTCAAAAGCCCGGCGTTTTTCCAAAGGTGAACGCAATAAATAAGCGGGATGGTAGGTGACCACCAAGGGAACTCCTTGATAATCGTGAACCAATCCGCGCAGTTTGCCAATCGGCGTGGTGGTTTTCAACAAGTTTTGCGCGGCGATGCGGCCAACGGCGAGGATGATCTTCGGGCTGACTAGGGCAAGTTGTTGTTTTAGATAGCCTTCACAGGCTGCCGCTTCCTCCACTTGAGGGTCGCGGTTTTTCGGCGGTCGGCATTTTAAGATGTTGGCGATAAAAACCTGCTCACGCTCCAAACCGATGCCGCGTAGCATTTCATTCAGCAGCAAGCCCGCCCGTCCCACGAAAGGCTCCCCCTGCAAATCTTCTTGTTCACCGGGGGCTTCGCCAATCACCATCCAATTCGCGTTGCGGTCGCCAACACCGAACACGGTTTGGGTGCGGGTTTGATGCAGGGTGCAGGCGGTGCAAGCGGCGACTTGGGCTTGAAGCTCGTCCCAGCTACAGGTGGGAATGAGCAATGGCCTTGTCTTGGGACTCTCTGCTGCAACAGGCATTTCAAAATTGGCTGTAACCGGTCTTTGTTTGTCAGGGATGGGCGGTGCGTCTGGTTGTTCCGGCAAGCGAATCTCATCGATCCTGTCAGTCTGACTAGTGATTTCAGCGTCAAAAGACGAAACAGCGGATTCGTGATCCGCTGCCTCGTACCCCGGAGGGCATGTACGCAAGCCCCAAACTTGAATGCCCATGGCATCCAGATAGGCCAGCCGAGTTTTTTCCCCAGTTTCCATCCTTGAGCTTACACGTCCACTTCGTCGACTTGCGGGTGCTTGCGCTGGTTGCTGGCTTGCAACTTATTGACGGCATTAATGTAGGCTTTGGCCGAAGCAATCACGATGTCGGTGTCTGCGCCTTGACCATTAACGATGCGCCCTCCCTTTTCCAAGCGCACGGTGACTTCGCCTTGGGCATCGGTTCCGCTGGTGATATTGTTGACGGAATAAAGTGTGAGCTTGGCCTCCGTATTCAATAAGGATTCGATAGCTTTGAGGCTGGCATCGACCACCCCGCCGCTGGCCGAAAAATCGGCCTGATGTTCCTGATGCCCGGTTTTGATCGTCACCCTGGCTTGCGGCCTTTCCCCCATGCCGGAAGAAAAGTCCAATGCCACCAGTTTCACATATTCCTCCGATGCTTCGGCATCGGTTTCGTTCAACAAGGACTGCAAGTCTTCGTCAAAAATTTCATGTTTCCGGTCGGCCAGTTGCTTGAATCGTGAAAAAACCGTGTTGAGTTCTTCCTCTGAGGCAAATTCCGCCCCCAGTTCGGCCATGCGGGCGCGGAAAGCATTGCGGCCCGAATGCTTGCCCAATACCATGCGGTTGGCAGTCCAGCCGACTTCCTCCGCGCTCATGATTTCATAAGTTTCCCGATGCTTGATGACACCGTCTTGGTGAATGCCGGATTCATGGGCAAAGGCATTAGCCCCGACAATGGACTTGTTCGGCTGCACCGGAAAGCCGGTAATGCTGGACACCAATTTGGAGCAGGGGACGATTTCTCGTGCATCGATGTCAGTATGACAGGGGAAGAAATCCTTTCTGGTTCTCACTGCCATGACAACTTCCTCCAAAGCCGCGTTGCCGGCCCGTTCGCCCAGGCCATTGATGGTGCATTCCACTTGTCGTGCGCCATTGACTACCGCAGCTAAGGAGTTAGCCACCGCTAGACCTAAGTCATTGTGACAATGGACGGAAAAAATGGCCAAGTCGGAATTGGGAATTCGCTCGCGCAAACGGGCAATCAACCTACCAAATTGTTCCGGCATGGCATAACCCACGGTATCGGGAATGTTCAAGGTTCTGGCTCCGGCGTTGATGACCGCCTCTAGCACCCGACAGAGAAAATCTTCTTCCGACCGGCCTGCATCTTCCGGTGAAAATTCAACATTGTCAGTGTACTGACGGGCTCTTTTGACCGCGCGCACAGCGTTCTCGACCACTTGGTCGGGGGTCATTTTGAGCTTGTGTTCCATGTGCAAGGGTGACGTGGCGATGAAAGTATGAATGCGCGAACTGTGAGCATCCTTCAAGGCTTCACCCGCCCTGTCTATGTCCTTGTCCAAGGCGCGGGCAAGACCGCAGACGGTAGTTTCTTTCACAGCGCGGGCGACTGCCTGCACGGCTTCAAAGTCTCCTGGGCTGGCTGCTGGAAAACCCGCCTCAATGATGTCCACCTTAAGCCGTTCCAACGCTTTGGCGATGCGTACTTTTTCATCGCGGGTCATGGATGCGCCGGGGCTTTGTTCGCCGTCGCGGAGGGTGGTGTCGAATATGATTAATTTGTCGCTCATGAGCTTGCTCCTGATTAGCCGCCATCCTCAACGATGGCTGCCGTAGTCAATTCTTAATTGATAATGTTTATATGATATAGAGAGATGCGCGTCGAATTATGTGCCCACGCAGGGCAGCAGCAGGGCGCGACGAAGCACAGCGGCCAGTGGCAGCGAGCGAGGAGTAAAATGATAGGTGGGAGGAATTGTATTTGTCATGGTCGTATCTTGACATAAATATTACAGGATACGCTAGTGTTTGCCTAGCCTCTGTTCAAGAAAATCCTTTTTCTAAGGAAGCATCGTTGTAAGGAAAATGGGAGATTGGATTGATTAGATCGAGATATTTCTATCCGCTTTAAGAAGAATACCCGTATCATTTTTAAATTTTTGCACTTCTGTGCTAATGTTTGTCACAGCCAGAGGTTTTTGTTTATTGCAAACATACGCTTCTACTTTCTCGAACTGGCTAACATCATGTTCTTGTTTGAATTTTGCAATCGTGATTGTAAGCTGACTTTTCCCCTTGCCCAGCCAACCACTGGATGCCCTATCCTTCAACTCAACAAATATCAAATTGCTTCCAATGATGAGCAGTCCATCACATCGACTTTCTTGTGAACCATCAGGCCGCAAAATTTCAACGCAATTATCAATTGCTTTGAAAGTGACTTGCTTTAAGTTTGGATTATTGACGGAGGCTATCCATTTCATTGGACTGGTTGTGTCTAAGTAAGCAGGTAATGACGATGGGGGAGGGTCGTCGCAAATTCCAAAAGTGCTAGTTTGTATTGTGCTTTTACAAACAACATTGGGCCTCTGGCAGTTGGCATTGGCTCTATTGCATGGTGCTTTAAAAAAATCTACCGGCATAGGTCTTCAATCTGTAATAGATTGGCAAATAATTCGTTGGTTTCAGCCATTTTTTGATTGAGTTCATTCTCATCAGAGGGAAGTCCTTGGTAAGTATCAAGCCTTGAAATACTTCCATTACTATGAAGTTCATAGATAATGCAATTATCAGATCTTAGATGTGAACCAAAAGGTACAATAGCCTCCAATCGATTCATTAATTCAGAAGCATGTGAATTATTAACTTTGGCACTAAGTTCTTCAGATTTGATTGCTAACGTTAAATAATTAATTATATAAGGGCTGTGAGTGGTTATTATCAGACTATTCATAGCGTTAAGGTTGTTAAACTCCAACAAACTATTGATAACCTGTCTTTGTGAACTTGGGAAAAGGTTTTGTTCGGGTTCTTCGACAATATTTAAGAATGCTGTTTTGTTGAATTTTGAAGAAAGCACAGACAATGCTGCCCTTTTTTGATCATCCGTCAAACTGTCATCAGACCATATTCCTGCAACCCCTTTTTTAAACCGTTCTAACTCATCGCTGCTCATTGGTTCATTATTACTTTCTGGGTGAAGTTTCACTAAGCCTGTGAGATACCATGACACCAAATAGAGTGGAACAACTGATTGAAAGCCACTGGATGCCTCGGTTAAACGAACCTTGTAATCATCTCCTTTTATATTTATAATATCATTCAATTTGTCATATTCCATGACAGTATTGTTTATTGGTAGGTTCAATGTGCCTTTAATTTCATTTTTTGCATTATCAAACTCAGTCAAAAATTCAACTAACGAATCTGAGGTGAGCTTTAATATTTTAGGGCTCT
>CAIYXP010000145.1 GCA_903930145.1 uncultured Methylococcaceae bacterium | reverse complement strand
GCTATGGGGTATTCAACCGGATACACCTGTTTCAGCGCCTGAGCCTCGACCTTGGCGGCTACGAGCAGTTTGCTTAAGTTACAATGGGTTGCCAACCATGCGAATTCCCAAAGAACCAATTAAATGTCGGGCGATTGTGGATAACATGCCGGCCTGTGGACAACTTCGCGTTGGTGCAAAATTAACTGTCGGGGCGTTGTCCGTTAAGTGGTGGCGCTTAATCAGCTTGTAAGTCAGTACACTGAGCGCGCGCCATCTTGGCTCGCGGCGGCAGCCATGCCGCCAGGGTGGGAGGTTTCGCTACAGGCGAAAACAAGCAAGCCGCCATCCGATGCCCTGCAAACCCTACAATCAAAACCTAAACTAAACAGGCTTGATTTCGTCAAAGTCGGGTAAAATTGAACATTGGCGAAAAGCCAAGAAGCGAAATTAAAAAAAACCGGGAGCCATGCAAAGCTCAAAGGTTAAAATCAAGCGCAAAACAAAACAAGAGCAAAAGCAAAAGCGGTTTGATAAGGAATAAGCAAATGCATTCGAAAACGGGCAATGCCGCACTCGAACACCGTGCATTGTCAAAGATCGGCAGTGCGATGAAATGCGTGAGGCCAACAGCGGCAAGGGCAGGGCGGCCATGCCAAGCTCTGGGCATGCAACGGACAGGCTGCACCCGAATCCCCCCACATATTTTTAGACATATTGGAAAATAGACAGAATAATGACCCCACACACCGAATCCATCGAACTCCGCGCCGACGGGCTGCTGCTGCGGTTTTCGTCAAATTTGCTGAACTTCCTGGCCGGACGCGACGGCTGGCGCAGGTTTCATATCGGCGACTGGCTCCAGTCCCTGGACGGGGACATGCTCGGGCATTTGCAGCAGCTTGCCGAGGCGGCCCTGCACGACCCGCAATCCATCGGCATCGCCTTGGAGGACATGGTGTCGGTGGTCCTCCACGCCCTCGCCGCCGAGCGCCGGGTCGGGGAGGTCAGCTTTCGGCAGGACGAACTCGGCAGGCATGTAGAACTGCTGTGCATGTTGGTGACGCTGGAACGGTTGCGCAGGAAAGGGCTGTTGTCCTACGAAAGTTTCATGAGCATCGAACTCGACGCGCCCAATTCGATCGTGTTGAACCCGGATGCGCTCGCCCAAGAAGGCGACATCCGGCGGCAAATGCTGCGGGGCTTGCATTGATGGTTGGTAACCTTTCAATGCCAGACCCGTTCATCTCAATCACAGACCAGTTTATTATCGTCTGTCCCTACTGCGGCGAGTCCGTGGAGGTTTATCTGGAACCCGATGTGGAGGGAAATCTGGTGCAGGATTGCGAGGTGTGCTGCAACCCGTGGGACATCAACGTAGATGGTCGATTTTTTGCGAACCACATAAGACACTCCGCCTGTCTTTCTTCTGCTTTCCAATAGTCCATAGGGAAAAATAGGCTGGACACAAAACCATGAACAAGACTAAACTTAGTCCAGTCTATGAGGAGCGCACCATGACCACTGTCAACATCCACGAAGCGAAAACCCATCTCTCCCGCTATGTCGAGCAGGCCGCCGCCGGTGAGGAAATCATCATCGCCAAGGCAGGCAAGCCGGTAGCCAGGCTGGTCTCGCTGGAATCGAAGGAATTGCCACCACGCACGTTGGGCTTGTTGGCGGGAAAGCTTAAGGTTCCTGACCATTTCGACGATCCGCTTCCAGACGACCTGTTGGACTTGTTCTACAATGGCCCCATCTTTCCATCCGATGCGGACTTGACGCGGGACAACCGATAAATGGCACTGTTGCTGGACACCCATATTCTATTATGGGCAATGGACGCGCCGCAGCGTCTTCCGGCGCATGTCCGGGCCATGCTTGCCAATCGCAGCGAAGCGGTTTATTTCAGTGCCGCCAGCATTTGGGAAATAGCCGTTAAATCGGCGCTGAAGAAGGTTGATTTCGACTATCGCCCGGAAGATGTTGCCGAAGCCGCGAGGCGGACCGGTTTCACCGAGTTGCCGGTTACCGCTGACCACGCCGCACGGGTCGCCGATTTGCCCCATCATCACAGGGATCCCTTCGACAGGCTGCTGATAGCCCAAGCCTTGTTGCTACCGGCGCGTTTCCTGACGGTCGACGGTTTGCTAGTGCCTTATTCCGATTTGGTTCTACTGATCAAACCCATTTAAGTCAATGCGTCTGCATCGCTTAGGTTATTGACATGCTTTGGAAAACCCCCATGCTCGGCATCTTGATCATCCTCATCGGCTTGGCGGCGACGCTTTACTTCATTCAACGGCAATTAATTTATTTCCCAACCCAACAAGATTTGCACCAAGCGGAACTTCAAGCCAAACAGCTTGGGCTGGAGCCTTGGCTGCGCGAGGGTCAATTCATCGGCTGGAAATCCCGCTACCCTGACGGGAACGCCACCGGGTCGGTGCTGGTGTTGCATGGCAATGCGGGTACGGCGATCCACCGCACCTATTTCCGCGACTTGTTCCAAAGTGCTGTGCTGAATGCCCGTTTTGATGTTTACTTGCTCGAATACCCCGGTTTCGGGCCGCGCCCCGGTTCCCCGTCCGAGGCCAGCCTGTTGCAGGCGGCAGACGAGGCGATCACGCAATTGCAACAAGACTCGCACAAGCCTGTTTTGCTGGTCGGCGAGTCGCTAGGCACGGTGGTGGCCGCCATCGCCGGTTCCCGCAAGCCTGAAGCCGTGCAGGGAATGCTCTTGGTCACTCCATTCCCCAATCTGCCCGTGTTGGCAAAACAGCATTACCCTTGGGTGCCGGCTTGGTTCCTGCGCGACCGTTTTAGGGCTGACGAAGCACTTGCGGCATTCCCCGGCCCCGTCGCGTTCTTGGTTGCAGGGCAAGACACTATTGCGCCCCCCGGTTTGGGACTGGCGTTTTATGACGGCTATCCGGGGATCAAGCGGTTATGGGTCGAAGCGAATGCCGGACACAACACGCTGGACTATAGTCCCCACCGTGCCGTCTGGCGCGAGATCCTGGCGTTCCTGACACGTCCTGCCAACCAATCAGATCATTAGGAAAACGTTCGAACACCGGGCAAATTCCTTGATGTGCCATTATCAACATCAACAGACAGAGTCTCGCTGCGACGAATCTTGGACCGCACATGTCAACAACCATGGCTGACAAAACCGATTTGACTGCTTTGTTCGACCGGCTGTCCCTGTCGGCGTTTCGGCGGCGCTTTCGCTTAATGGAGCCGGAACGGGGTTATCTGCACCGCAAAGGGCTGGATGCCGTGCTCAAACATGCAGCCGGGTTCATCGAACAGCGTTTGGCCCCGGCGGAACCGGCCAATGACGGCAAGCAGACCCCTTTCCGGCATCATCCCGTGTTCATCGCCCAACACGCAACGGCAACGTGTTGTCGTGGCTGTTTGGAGAAATGGCACTCGATCCAGAAGGGAAGGGCGCTCACCCCGGAGGAAAAGGAATACATCCTATGGGTTCTGAAAACATGGTTGGGCAATCAGGCTTCCCGT
>CAIYXP010000144.1 GCA_903930145.1 uncultured Methylococcaceae bacterium | reverse complement strand
TGAAACAAACCAAGCCTAGGTCAAAAATCCTCATCATTGATGCCAAAACCCAATTTTCCAAGCAAGAACTCTTCCTCAAAGGTTGGCAGGATTTGTATCCCGGCATGATTGAGTGGGTATCCTCCGCAAAAGAAGGTCAAATCGACCATATCAATCCGGCAAAGCTGATGGTTGTCACTGAATTCAATTCACACCGGGCCGATGTCCTAAACGTCATCCCGCCGCAAAAAGCCGGCTGGCTGGCACGCAAGACTGAACTGGCCGACCACACCCGCTGGTGTCCGGTTGACCCGCACAGCTTCGAATCGACTTTGATTCCTAACATTCACATCATTGGGGATGCTTGCATTGCCACGCCGATGCCTAAATCTGCATTCTCGGCCAACTCTCAAGCCAAGATTTGTGCGGCGGCAATTGTCGATTTGCTCAATGACCGACAACCTGGCCCTCCCTCGTTGATCAATCATTGCTACAGTTTTCTCGCGCCTGATTATGCCATTTCGATCAATGGGGTCTACGAGTATTCGGGAACGGAAAGGCAATTGGTCGCCACTGCTGGCGGGGTAACGCCCATGAACGCGGATCGTCAGCTTGAAGCCAAGTTTGCCAAGAGTTGGCGTGACAATATCTCTGCTGACAGTTTCGGCGGTTAGTCGTGGTGATGGTGGTGGGAATGGTTGCCCATGTCGCAATACAGTTCGTCAGGCTCACAACCTTCGCATTCCATTTGCAATGTGCAGTGGTTGATTCCGTATTGCTCGCACATGATGACTCTGATGCGTCGCTGAATCTGGTTGGCTTGACTGATAGGAATGTCGTTGACGAGAACATGCGCGGAAAGCATTTTCAGGCTGCGGGATATGCTCCAAACGTGAAGGTCATGTACGCCTAACACCCCTTCAACCTGAAGAAAGTCACGCACCATCCGGCTCATATCAATACCGTCAGGGGTGGATTCTAGCAAAATCGTGATGGTTTCACGGAGAATGGCCCCGGCATTCCATAAAATCAACAATCCGATCAGTACGCTGACGGCAGGGTCCAGCCAAAGCTTGCCAGTCAGCCAGATGCCAATGCCAGCAGCGATGGCTCCAAAGCTTGAAAACACATCCCCAAGCAAGTGCATGAAAGCGCTATGCAAATTTAGATCATGCTCGCTGCCGTGGCTAACCAGCCATGCAGTCAGCAGGTTGAAGACTAAAGCCGCCACACCCACCGACATCAACAAGTCTGAGGCCACTTCGGGTGGGTCGACAAAGCGCCCCCATGCCTCGTGGAATATGCCAAAGGCAATGAGTGCCAGGGTTGTTGAGTTGAGCAGTGCCACCAAAATCCCTGCCCGGTGGTAGCCGAAGGTTTTAGCGGCATTGGAAGGGCGGCTTGCCAACTTATGCGCATACCAACTTAAGCCTAGGGCTAGTGCGTCGGTCAGATTGTGGGCCGCGTCTGTGAGCAGTGCGAGACTGTTGGCGTACCACCCAGCGGCCGCTTCAAACCCTACAAAAGCGATTGTCAAAGCCATTGCAAGCACTAACCGAAAGCCTGTGCTGGCGTGGTGTTGATGATGGTCTGAATGGGAATGGGCCATGAGTGAGTGAATGGCTTTAATGTAAGGTTTCGAATGAACCGTTTAATCTTTCACTGAAACAGATTGACTGGATGGATGGATGCCGTACAAAAGACGGCATCCATCCAACAAGGATCAATCGCTTAATGCGGGGCAGGCACAGGTGCAGCCGGTGCAAGTGGAGCCGGCGCAAGTGGCTTGGGTGCCGGGGCAGCAGGGAATGGCACTGGTTTAGGGGCTGCTGCGGGAGCAGGGGCGGCTGCGGGAGCAGGGGCCGGAGCTACCGCACCACCGACGGTGATGTCGGGGCGTAATTTGTCAACGCTCTTTTTTCCAAAACCTTTGACATTGTCAAGGTCGTCAACGCTTTTGAACGGGCCGTTTTTGTCCCGATAGTCAATGATGGCTTTGGCCTTGGCGGGGCCAACACCTTTCAGCGTTTCCAGTTCGGTCTGAGTGGCTGCGTTCAGGTCAACCACTGCCGACGCAAGGCCGGCGAAAACGAGCATGAAAAACGCAAAACACGCAATGAGTATTTGTTTCATTAAAGTTCTCCAAAACTTAGATTTTCATAACAAGATACGACACAAAGCACTCACACCCTAGGCAGGGCTTGAAATCAAGGTCAGCTTAAGCCTTAGGCGTAAGATTTGACTGCCGCGACCAGCGAAGTGGGAGCGCGGATTGTCGATGAGGAGTGGTGTTTTTATTCCCCGTGAATATTTTATACTAAACTTAAGAAATAAAAGCCTATTCTCTGCCAATTTGGAAAATTTCGATTTCCTTATCCTCTGTTATTTTTCCGGTTGTGGCATCAACTTCCAGCTTTACTTCACTGCCGTCCTTGATCTTAATGTCGAACTCATAGGAAGCGTCGCCATTGCTTTCAATTTCATATTCGATTTCGACGATTTCGCCAGGGTATGCATCCAACGCTATTTTCTTTGCCTGCTCCAAGCTAATTTTTGCCTTGGCTTTAAACAGAGGGTCGTCAGGGTTGGCCACTTCCTGCTCAACCTCGATTATTTTTCCATTGGCGGCATCACATTCAATATCCCACTCTTTGCCATCCGTACTCACAATGTCAAATTCGTAGAGCAGAACCCCACGTTCGTCTTTTTTCTCAAGTTTGACGACAATGCCGGGCTGCTTTTCCAATGCGGCCTTCATGCAACTTTCAACATCGGCTTGAGCGGTAGTCGTTGTTGCGGCCAGCAAAACCGGCATTGCGCAATAAAGAAAAAATTGATGTAACAGAATGTTTCGATTGAATTTGTTCACGATAATCACCAGATTGGTCAAGTAAACAACATACCGACCATGATTTTCGAGGTCGGTTTCTGCCATGAAAGGGAATTTTTCCCGTTCACAATGGAGGTTTGTACATGAAATAATCCCGCTTTTCAACACGATTGGATAAGATTTTCCATGAAATTACCTAACCTAGCTTTATTGTTGGCAAGCCTGGCCAATCTAGCCCAAGCCGCTGACACCCCGGCAGTAAAAATCAAACAACCTGTGGATGCATTTGAACTCCCTGAAGTCAAAGTGGTGGGTGTTACACCTATCAGCGCAGTTGGATTGCCGTTGAAAAAAGTGTCGGGCAACGTCCAATCAGTCGAAGACGAAGATATTGAACGCCATGAACCCTTGAATATCACGGATTTCATGCGCAGGAACTTGGAGAGTGTGACGGCGAACGATGACCAGAACAACCCTTTCCAACCCAATATCAGTTATCGCGGGTATTTTGCCTCCCCTTTATTGGGTACGCCCATCGGTTTGTCAGTGTATCAGGATGGTGTTCGCGTCAACGAACCCTTTGGCGACACGGTGAACTGGGATTTGATTCCTCAATTTGCCATCGCTAACATGGACTTGGTTCCGGGTTCCAACCCTTTGTTCGGACTCAACACCCTAGGCGGAGCGATTTCCATCCGCACCAAAAGCGGCTTTAGTCATCCAGGGTTCCGCGCCCAAGCCTATGGCGGCTCTTTTGGGCGCAAGAACTACCAAGCGGAATATGGGGGGCATAAGGGCGAGTTTGACTGGTTTTTTGCTGGCAATATCATTGAGGACAACGGTTGGCGGCCATTCTCGCCTAGCGCTGTCTATCAAGCCTTCGGCAAAGTCGGTTGGGAAAATGATACGACCGATTTGGATTTGAGCTTTAATTATGCCCAAAACAGCTTAAACGGTGTGGGCCCGACCCCAGATAGTTTCTATACAGTCAATCAGGATTCTATTTATACGGCGAGGGACAGCACCCAAAACACCTTGTATTTCTTCAATCTGAAGGGCAGTCACAAGTTTACGGATACGCTAACACTAGCTGGTACTTCCTATTATCGCGGCAACACCATCAACAGTCTTAACAGCAATACCAGCGAAGAATGCGACTCTTTGGAGGAATGCCACGAACTTGAGGAAAATACCGCCGCCAATGTCACCGGGCGGAATGTTCAGGACGGTTCCGGGGTCAATCTGCAATTGACTTCGACTCACCCGATTTTAGACTTCGAGAATCAATTCACCGTTGGGGCGGGTTATAACGGGGGCAATACCCATTATAGCCAATTTGCCCAAGAAGGTATTTTTGACTACCAGCGGCTTGTCGTCGGCGTGGAGCCTTTCATGCTTCGCACTGATGTCAACGCAGAAAACAGTTATTACAATGCCTTTTTGACGGACACTTTTTCGGTACTTCCTTGGATGCAAATCAACAGTTCCGTCAGTTGGAACCGCGCCGATGTAAAGCTAATGGATAGAATTGGCACAGCCCTCAATGGAGACCATAATTTTGAACGCTGGAACCCATCCGCCGGTTTCACCATCCAGCCCTTGCAAGCATTGGAAATCAAAGGGCCACTGGAAGAACTGACCTTTTACGGTAATTTTAATGAGGGTTTTCGCGCCCCGACTCCGGTCGAACTGAGTTGTGCCGACCCCGAAGCGCCTTGTTCTCTGCCGAATAGCTTTGTAGCCGACCCGCCGCTCAAGCCGGTCGTCGCACAAACGTTTGAAACGGGTTTGCGTGGAAAATTCAGTGAAGCCTTCCGATGGAACTTTGCGCTTTACCATTCCCAATTGACCAATGACATCCTTTTCATCAATAGCGCTGGCTCCAATCAAACTGGCTACTTTCAGAACGTGGGCACTACCCGAAGGCAAGGCGGCGAATTGGGGTTGGGAGGGCAATGGGAAGCGCTCAATTGGTTTTTCAATTACAGCTTTATTGATGCCACCTATCAGTCGGATGAGGTGTTGAATAGTGCTTTAGGTCCGGTTAATGTGCAAGCGGGCGATTATATCCCCGGCATACCTCAGCAATCGGTAAAATTGGGTGCGGAATATGAAATCCTCAAAGGCTGGTTTTTTGGTGGGGACATGCAATACGCCTCCAGTCAATGGTCCAGGGGCGACGATAGCAACCGCTACCCGAAAGTGCGCGAATACGCCATCGTGAATTTGAATACCCGCTATAAAGTCACCAAGAACGTGGAGATTTTCGCCATGGGGCGCAATATATTTGACACTGCATTCCAAACCTTTGGCGTGATGAACCGCAACTTCTTCACAGGCGGTCAGGGTGAGCGGTTCGTCGGTCCAGGCACTCCTGCCTCTGGTTGGGCAGGGGTCAGGATTAGCTTCGATTAAAGTGGATTAAGTCATTCCAAACCCATGAAAACGGTGCATAATGGCAGGGTCTAATTTACCTAGAATGTTGCCATGAACTACCGTTTTCGCTCTTTTTTTATAGCCTGTCTGTGCCTCGTGTCCCCGGCAAATGCCGACAGCACCTTGGAATATGATGTCATCGAGTCAGAATCCCAACCAGCCAAAGTCCAAACTGTCACCATCAAAGACGGCAAGATTCTCATCAAGGATGTGGGAGGCGGGGGGAAACTGGATTTCATTTATTCTGCCAATCCCGAGATTTTATTCATCGTGGATCATGGCAAGCGCAGTGTCATGGCCTTGGATGAAGGTCAAGTCAATAAGATTGCAAAACAAACGGAAACAGTCCAGCCCTTATTGCAAGGGATAGGCGAACAAATAGGCAAGCTTGACCCGAAACAACGGGCAAAATGGGAATCGATGCTGGGAGGGAAGGTGGATCTCGATAACCTTGCCGAAGCGGCAAAGCCTGCGCAAGCAGTTAAAATAGTCAAATCGGGCAAGGCGCGAAAAGTGATGGGTATTGAATGCCAGCCTATGGCGGTTTTTCAAGGCAAGGTCAAATCTGCGGAGTTTTGCATGGCAGACGCTGCCAAATTGGAACTGTCAGTGATGGACTACGCCACCATTCGATCTTTGCTCAATTTCTTGGAGCGCGTCACCAGTAAAACTCAAGGACTGGCCAAACAGTTTGGCATTAATCTGCCTAATCTGAATTTGCACGAAGTTGTTGGCGTACCGATTGAGATCCATGACCTATCTAGTAATAGTCACAGTAGTTTGAGTTTGAAGCGCTTTGTACCGTCTGCGGAATCGGTGGATGTGATGAAAATCCCGGAAGGCTACCAATTCGGGCCGTTCAAACTCTGGAAATAAATCTGAGGACAACTTATTTTTCCAAGCGAAAGGGCATTCTATCGGCATGTAACCGTAAGAATACTTGATCTTCGGTGGCGAAATAGTTTTGAATTGCGATAAAACCGGGGCGCGGCACAGGCAGCAAAAAAACCGCCGCCTGCACCGCGCACCAAGAAATACTAAGCTTTACGACTTAGTATTTTCCTTCTTGAATTTCTTTCAAGCTGTTAACGGCTGGAGTCAGAGCTTCGATGGCTTTCTTATTGTCTTTTTCTTCAGACAGAATTCTCATCGTTTCTTTGACAGCTTGGTTAGCTTTCTGCAGCTTAATGCTTGCGGCTTGACCAGTGATTTCTTTGGAATATTGACGAACATTCTTCAACTCAACGACGGCTTCCTCAGCACGTCCACCCTGCAGTTCTTCCAAAGCTTTTTTGGCAGAATCAGCGGTTTTATTGATGAATTCAGCCACGCCAGCGGAGTTTTCAGCAGCAAATGACGTGGTAGGAACGGTTCCGATAGCCAACAGGCCAGTTACCATGGCAGCGCAAATAGTTTTGCTCATATTCTTCATACTTCAGAGTTCTCCTCAAATGTTGTTGTAATGTCCACGCTTAGCATGGATTCAGTCTTGCGATGTACGACACAGGTCGTACCGTACCGGCCAGATTCCTCTCGGAATGTTTTGGCACGGCATGATGCGGTTTCGCTGGGCTTATGATGCACTAAGCGAAAACCGCGCCATTTGTATCCCGTTAAGGGACAGGAACAGATTTAGGGCGTGGCAAAAACGACCTGTTCTACCTATGCCACGCCCCTAGGAAAATTTATTTTGGGGCCTTCTTAATTTCATCCAAGCTGGCTACCGCTGGTTCCAGCGTCTTAGCCGCTGCGGCCAAGTCGCCCGCTTCTGCTTCTAGGGCGGCCTGCTTGATCGCCTGATTGACTTTCTGCAATTTCATGCCAGCAGCGTCACCGGTAATTTCCTTAGAGTATTGGCGAACCTGCTTCAGGCTTGCCAAAGTTTCGTCCTTTTTGCCTGCTTTGGCGGCGTCCAGCGCTGCCTTTGCCGAATCGTAGGACAAGCCTATGAATTTGACCACGCCACCTGCATCTTCGGCTGAATGGGCAACCGGAGCGGACCCCAATGCCAGCAAACCTGCCACAAAAGCAACTCCAAGAGTCTTGTTGAATTTTTTCATTTTAAAGAGTTCTCCAGTTTTTTATTTTTACTGACTGAAATGTCGATAGTTGAACATCCCAAGTGACCGTTGTTACCTTGTGTTGGTTCCGCAATAATAAACCCGTTAGTAGGCTTACAAGCTTCGCCAGCCGTCAAGATGAGCTATGCTACTCAATTAACCAATGCATTGTCATGCGTTGAGAATAAATGATTTTACTCGCCTACCTAGGAACTTGGTAAAATAAATTTCAAATACATGATTTTAAATTAAAAATATTCAGTCCATTTAAGTTTGCCAATACCTGTCGAACACTCTGAATGGTCAGTCAGACCGTGGTTTCAGGGTTTAAGATGAAAAATCAAGGTTTTTTCAGACCGTTTGACATCGAAAAAAAGTTTGGTCTCATCCACTCTAAAGCCTCTGACGGTCTCCAAGGAGCTTTGAAATTCATCGGCCTTTGATCCGTTGGCGCAAGTCTTGCGGCTGGCTTTAATCACCGCCAATGCAATGTGTTCGCCTTTGACTTCATAAATCCCCGACCCTCTTTTGCAATCGGCTTGAAAATCAAACCATCCGTTGAATTTGAATTCAATTTTGTAGAGTGACGGGTTGTCCAGTTTGACAAAGTTTTCAGAGTCAAACCCCCCCTCCCACTCCCAAGTTGTGCCGGATAATGGAAGATTCCGCTGCAAAGACGAATTGCCAGAATAATCCAAAGTGAAATCGGTGTCGGACTCATCGGAAGATGATAAAGCTTTCGAGGGTTTTTTTATGCTTGAGCTTGACTGAGTACCCTCATTTTTCGGTGTTACGTTGGAGCATCCCAAGGTCGTCATGACAATGCTTGCAAACAGGAAAACGCAAGCCATTTTCAATGGGGATAGATGGGAAATAATATCGTGCAATCGAATCATCGTCTTCAGTGGCAGTTTCCACTCCTTTCAGCGTGCCGGTTCAGGCTTTTTGTGGCTCACAATTTTCTTGCCAAGCTTCGGATGCCTACACTTTCACGAATCGTTTTCATGCTGGGAACACTATAGACCCTCGCTTTCTCTGCCCCTTCAAGCAATATGGCTTCAATTTTATCAGGCGATTGGATCAGCCCGTCGTAACGTTCCCGCGCCAACTTGAGGTGATCATTCAGATATTCAAACAGAAATTGCTTCATTTCCCCCCAAGCGATGCCTTCTTGGTAACGCTTGCGAACGGCTGCCACTTCATCCTTGGTCGCAAATGCCTTGTAAATGCCGAACAGGGTGCAGGTGTCCGGGTCTTTAGGCTCTCCCGGTTCCAACGAGTTGGTCTTGATTTTCATGATTAGCTTGCGGAATTGTTTCTCCGGGAGGAACAGAGGAATGGTGTTGTCGTAGCTTTTGCTCATTTTGCGACCATCCAACCCGCTGAGGATCGCAGTGTCTTCATTCACCACCGCTTCGGGGATATTAAAGTGCGGCCCGTAAATGTGGTTAAATCGACCGCCGATGTCCCTAGCCATTTCAATATGTTGAATCTGGTCTTTGCCCACCGGCACTTTATGGGCGTTGAACAACAAAATGTCCGCCGCCATTAGGATGGGATAATTGAACAAGCCCATGTTGATGCCTTTGTCCGGGTCGGCTTCGTTGGATTCATCGTTGGCTTGCACTGCCGCTTTATAGGCATGGGCGCGGTTCATCAAGCCCTTGGCCGTCACGCATCCGAGCATCCATGACAATTCGGCAATTTCAGGAATGTCCGATTGCCGGTAAAACACGGCATTGTCCGTGTCCAGCCCTAAGGCCAGCCAAGTGGCGGCGATTTCCAGTGTGGACTGCGCCACTCGTTCTGGTTCAATGCATTTGATCAATGCGTGGTAATCGGCCAGAAAGTAAAATGGCAACACGTTGTGGTCATGGCTGGACTCTATGGCAGGGCGGATGGCCCCCACATAATTGCCCAAATGCGGTGTTCCTGTGGTGGTGATGCCGGTTAGGACTATAGTTTTACTCATCAATCGAAGCTCTGGAAGGACTTAAATGTCTAAATTTGGGGAGTTGATACAACTTAAGGGAATATGACACAAAACAACTTTCTTCGCCATGCCTTGGAATGGGTTCAAAGCAAGATTAGCCCCATTTGTACGTTTGCAAGTTGCCATAAAATAAGCTAGATGCTGGCATTCATTGGGAAAAGGGTTCAGTCAGTGGGAACGAAATGGAGAATTTCCACTCAAAAAGACGATCTGAACAACAGTCCAGTGAGTTCGGAGATTAGCAAAATCAATAAAAAAGTATAAGCAAATAACCGTTATGAGCTTGACATTATCTGTCTGGCACAAAATACTGATTGGGTAAGTCCGCATTTAGACGGGCAAACCCAACACTCACTCACCCACATTGAAGAGGTAAACCTTATGAAGAAATCAGTCATCGCACTCGCTATTGGCCTATTGTTCGCCGGATCAATCGCCATTGCCGAACCTGTTCACAACCCGGCAGCCGTCGAACACACCAAACAAGCCATCGTTCAAGGCGAAGCAGGAAAGCCAGATGGGTTACTGGAACATGCCCAAACCGCCCTGACTCACGCCCAAGCCTCGCAGAAAGCCGAGCCCAGCGTCCATACCGAAGAAGCGATCTCCCATTTGAACGCTGCGGTTGAATCCGGCAAGAATGGCAATGCCACCGATGGCACGGTACATGCCAAAAAAGCATTGGAGCACCTACAATTGGCCGGTAAGCCTGCCGAGCCAGCTAAAGCCCTCAGCCATATTGACCAAGCCGAGGAACATATTAAGTTAGCCATTACCCATGGTGAAGCCGGTCATGCTGGCATATTGCTGGAACATGCCCAAACTGCGCTAGTCCATGCCCAAGCCGCAGAAAAAGAATCCCCCAATGTTCATGTGCAGGAAGCTTTGAACCATATCAATGCAACGATTGAAGCTGGCAAGAACAACAACGCCGAATCCGGCGTAGTCCATGCCAAGAAAGCCTTGGAACATTTGGAAATGACCAAAGCCAAGAAATAAGCCCGAAGGTTTAAGATTGATTGACCCAAAGACGGGCGGTCGCAAGGCCGTCCGTCTTTTTGTCTGAGAGAATCTCCTCATGACCCAAACATCTGAATCATTGCTGGAACGTGCCGAAACGATCTTGCAACGGTTGGAACAGATTCTTCCGCCAGTCCCCAAAGCACCAGACTGGAAAAGCGCCATCGCCTTTCGTTGGCGAGGTTTGGACAGGCCAGAACGTTTGCGCCCCATCAACCACCCCAAAACCCTCTCGCTGTCCGACATTCGCTGCATAGACCGGCAAAAAACTATCATCAGCCGCAACACCCGGCAGTTTTTGCTTGGGCTTCCTGCCAACAATGTACTGCTCTGGGGTTCGCGGGGAACCGGCAAGTCCTCATTAATCAAAGCCCTATTAAATGAATATGCCGGGGAGGGTTTGCGCCTGATCGAAGTGGATCGTCACCATTTGGTCGAATTGCCTGACATATTGGAATTATTGGAAAACCGCCCGGAAAAATTCATCCTTTACTGTGATGATCTATCCTTCGAGGCTGACGATGCGAGTTATAAGCGCATGAAAGCCGCGCTGGAAGGTTCCTTAAGTGGGCTGGCCGGCAATGTATTGGTTTATGCCACCTCCAACCGTCGCCATTTATTGCCGGAATACCAAGGTGAAAACCAAGAGGCCAAGTATTATGCGGGTGACGATTTGCAATGTGAAATCCACCAGGGCGACACCGTGGAGGAGAAAATTTCCCTTTCCGAGCGGTTTGGCTTGTGGCTTTCATTCCACCCCTTCACCCAAGACGAATATTTGGAGATCGTCCGTTACTGGCTGGAAAA
Source organism: uncultured Methylococcaceae bacterium (assembly GCA_903930145.1). GTDB lineage: Bacteria > Pseudomonadota > Gammaproteobacteria > Methylococcales > Methylococcaceae > Methylumidiphilus. The sequence goes on along the minus strand of CAIYXP010000144.1, from coordinate 2,930 downwards.
ACTGGAAGTATTGCCGCAAGACTGGGAGCCAGTCAGGTTATTGGCATTGCGGTTTGCGTTGGAGCGCGGGTCTCGTAGCGGTCGTGTGGCTTGGCAATTTGCCAGGGATTGGGCGGGGAAAATAGGCTTGAATGAAACCCAGTAGTCATGTTGGAATGAAGCCGAATCCGGGGCGGCGAACCGAGATTTTCCCGAATTCCACTTCAATCCAACTAGCCTACAGGCTTATCTCAAATAGTCCCCATCCTCGCCAATCTTCCCCGGCCCGTTCAATACATAGATGCCTGCCGAATTGCCTTTGACATGGAAAGAAATGGCACCATGGTCGACATGAATTTCATTACCCGTCACCGCATCCCGATAAACCCCATTGGTAACGCCCGCTACATTAATCTGCTGGTCTCCACCCATTGCCAAACCGATCACCGCAACACTACCTTCAGGGGAAAAATCACGGACGAAACTCATGCCGCCACCCCATTCGGCAATGTTGTCCATCTTGCCTTTTTGCAAGGCGGGGATGGCTTGCCTGATTTGGTTTAAACGGCGAATATGGCGATATAAAGGGTGGGATTGGGTGACGGCTATGCGGTCATCGGTCAAATGGTCGCCATAATAGGCCCTGCCGGTTTGGTTCAACGTGTCCTTTTCCCCTTCCACATCTTGGGGTGCGCCTTTCATGAATTCGATTTCCTCACCGTAATACAAACAAGGAATGCCGCGCACGGTCCAAATCAGGTTGTATGCGGCTGCCGCCATCCATTGTTCCCCCTTAAAGCGGAATTTGAAATCATTGTCCGGGCCAACATCATGGTTTTGCAGAAACGTGACCAGTTGCGTCAAATCGCCATAAATCCAATCCATGCTGAACACCTGCGCCGTGCCGCCGTAAGTGCCTTTGCTGACGGTGTCGCGGAAGGTCGAGAACAACCCAAAATCCAATTGCGGAAAGCCAGAGTCGCCGCCGCTGTTCGGGTCGCGTGGGTCGTGGCCTAGTCGCGTGTACCACCAAGGGCGAATCTGCGAAGGGCCGTTGTCGCCACCGCCCATGTCGCCCCAACCATAGCCTTTGACCAAATTCTCGCCAAACACGAACAAGCCCGGCTTGTGAGCTTTCCAAGCATTCACATATTCCAACAAATTGTCCCGTTCGACATGCTTCACCGTGTCGATGCGCAGCGCGTCAACGCCCATGTCCAAATAGCGGTTGATGGAACCGATCAGATAATCTTTGACATTCTGCCGTTCGGTGGCAAGGTCTATGCAGTCGCCAGCCAGATGTTTGACGTGCAGAGGATGGGCGCTTTCCCAATCGCCGCCGCAAATAAAGCCTTCTTGATGATACCAGTCAGGGTCCAACTGATTGGCATCCACGCCGAAGAAACGTCCGGGGTTGTAACCGGGCTTGGGGATGGTTTCGCCAGTTTTGGGGTCAACCAAAGGTACGATACCTTCCGGGTCGGATGCAAAACGTTCCTTATACCAATCCGGCGCAACCGGGTTGTCGATGTCGTCGCGGTTAGGCCAAGCATAATTGCCCAGATGGCCTTGATAAGGCCCATGATTCACCTTGCCCTGCTCGGAGCCTTGCGGAACGTAATATTTGATCGGCAAATGGTCGATATGCACCTTGCCGCGTATGCCGTATTGGCAGGAATGATTGACCACTACATCTTGGATGATCTTCAAGCCCTTTGCATGAGCGGCATCAATCAAATCTTGATAAGTCGCATCCGGCGATTCCAAGCGCGGGTCGATTTTGGTCCAGTCATAAGCATGATAACCGTGATAATCCAGCCCTGAGCGGTTTTCCACCGGTGGAGTGATCCAAATCGCGGTAAAGCCCAAGTCCTTTATATAGTCCAAGCGTTGCATCAAGCCTTTGAAATCGCCGCGCCAATGTGGGTCCACCGCCTTGCCTTGCGCATTGTATTGGATGCGGTCACGGCAAAAGAAATTATTCGACGGGTCGCCGTCATAAAAGCGTGTGGTAAGCAGGAAATAAATCGTCTCCTCCCGGAAATCGGTGCGCTCGTGGATGGGTTTGGGTTTCAAAGGCGCTTGCGGTTTGGGGTTGGCTTTGACGGCTGTCGGCTGCGGTTTGGCTGATTGTAAGGCAGACGCTTTGCTGTCATGCCAACGCCAAGTTTCATCCAGCCAACCATCGACACCCCGGTGATAATCGACGGTTTGCTTGCCCTGTCCGTCATTGAACAGGAAATGCGCGGCAGTTTCGGCAAAGCGATAGGCATACCAGCCCCCCTCTTCTGCGGTCATGGCTACGCCCGGCCATGAAGTGCTGGCGGCTTTGGGTCCGGCTTGCCAATAATGAATCAATACAGTGTTCGCCCAAGCTTGGGGTTTTTTAAAATGTACGGTGAATCCAGCCATGAGGTTTCCTGACAGGTTTGTGTGGGAAGTGTTAAGTCCGCCAACGGCGGTGATGTGCATAGTTTAACGCCAATGTTTAGGTAGATGGGGGTTGAAAGTGGGGTCTGAACGTCGTTCATGAGTCTTGCAGACTCAGCGCAAACATGCTTCACGTCGTCATGCACTATTTTGGACACGCCGAAGAAACACTGAACGTCGTACACAAGTCTTGCGGACTCGTCGCAAAAAGTGTTTACGTCGTGATGCACTTTTTTGGACGCGCCGAAGAAACACTAAACGTCGTTCACTAGTCTTGCGGACGCGTCGCAAAGAGTGTGTACGTCGTCATGCACTATTTTGGACGCGCCGGAGAAACACTAAACGTCGTTCACTAGTCTTGCGGACGCGTCGCAAAGAGTGTGTACGTCGTTCATGAGTCTTGCGGACGCAATGCAAACAGGCTGAACGTCGAATAGCATTATTTCTCACGTTTGGTTGCTATAAAAAATGATGCAGGAGTGCAAGGCTTGCCTTGCGAAGGCATGGTCAGCCAAGACAAT
>CAIYXP010000143.1 GCA_903930145.1 uncultured Methylococcaceae bacterium | reverse complement strand
AGTCCACCGTCATCAATGCCATTAATAAAATGGGCTTCGATTGGATAATGTTTCCCATTGATGGTGTGTTCGCTGGGTGAATGAAAATGCACTTGAACGAGTTGGTATTTATATTTTCCAATATATAATAGTCCTTGCGAAATATTGACCCTAACCGTATGTCCATTATTAGTTAGACTGATTGGAACTTTACCATATTCAATCTTAATTTCATCAAGGTCATTAGTGAAATCCAAATCGTTTGAGTCGATGTTGATCGGAGATTGCTTTTGCCCTATACCGCATTCCGCGTAAGGATAGGGTGGGCTGTAAAGACGGTCAATTAGTAAATTCCATTTATATTGTTCGTGGTATGTCCAATGGGGATCGACATGCGTATCAGCAGCCAAAACCATACCAGACACTGAAATATTAATGTATAGAAAAACGATAAGAAAGATTCTCATAATTCTTATAAGTCTATGAGTTTCACAAATTGTTTAAAAAAATGGGGCAGCTTGGAAAACCATTCCTGCTAAGTGCTGCATACTTCAAGATGCGCCACTAACAGGTGTTTTTTGGGTCTCTACAACGATCCAGCAGATTCCGGCTATTTCGAAACAATGAATGGCATGAAGTGCAGGTTGCCATGATCTGCTGCATCTGATCTGGTATGTATTGGATTTCATCGCGTTTGGCAAATTCTTCTATTTGCTTTGCATCAGACTTTAATTTGTCTGCCAACGCTAAGAATGTGCCTTGTTCGTTCGGAAGCAGATTCAGCCTTGGCATTGCCTCACGCAAGTAATCCACCGTTATTGCAAGTTCGTGGGCAATTTTAGCAATTTCAGTCGTATGAAGTCTTTTTTCATTTTTTAGGTTAAGTTCATTGCGCATCTTGCGATATACCAATCCATTAATTTGCAGCATGAGGTCTTCAAGTTGCTGGTCACGAATAGCATGTAGGGCGGGTTCACCTGTTTCTGGTGGAAAAAGCGTTTGACCAGTTTCTTTTTTTTCAATTAATGGGGTATCGACTTGTGTGGGAGAAGTTTTATTTTGGATATTCGAAGCAGTGCATCCTGCTATAATACCGAGTGTTAAAAGTATGTGTGTAATCTTCATTGATAATATACTGTTATTAGATAAGCATAACGACTTTTCTCAAAAGATCATCTTACAGGGATGGATTTGACATCTCGAAAGAACACCAAGCTTCACTAGGCGACATTGAACACCGCGAAGAGGGGAGCCTGAAGGGCCAATTCTGTTGAATTAAGCCGCTCGTGCTGAGCCTGTCGAAGCATGAATGGCTTAAGTTCCCGTAAGTTGCGTTTTTCCGTTCACCCTTCGACAAGCTCAGGGCGAACGGAAAATTCCTAAATTCAACAATATTGGTCAGAAGGTCGGTTCGGTTAGTCCGGTAAGCCTAAAATCTTAGCGGATTTAACAGGTTATTGAAAGTGGTTTTTTCTTGTTCATTGTCAAACCCGTTTTCGACATGCCAAAGCGGTTGTTGATGATTTTTTCTAAAGTGATGAAGGATACAATAAAGTATGTCGACGGTTCCCTCGGAAAGCAATGCAAAAAACCTGCTGGATCGCCCGGCCCGTCTGCGTGCGCTGGCCCTGCTTGCACTGCTGTCCTTAATGGTGGCTATACTTGTTGGCATGATTTGGCGTAACCATATCCGCTTGGACAAGGTGCAAGTCTATGTCGGTTATTCACACCGAATCCAAGATGCTGGCTTGAGCCTCCAGCAAGCCTTGGTGGATGTGTTGTCTGGAGGCGTCATAGGCCCAACCCAGTTGGAGAGTCTTTCCACAAAAATCCATAGCTTATCCAAGCAGGTTGCGCACCTTTCCCCCAATACACCAGCCATGCTTCGTCGAGTCAATGCATCACTAGCCAAACTGGACGAGGAATCACCTGATAGTGGCAGGGCTGAGTTGTTCGAGGCTCTGCGCGAAATGCACGAAATTCTGGACACCGAGACCGATCAACGGGAAAGGTTGATGGTGAAAGTGAGTCGCGAAGCATTAATTGAATTGGCGTTGGCGACTTTAATATTGCCGGTGATCCTGCTGCTGACTTGGTTGTTCCTGCGCCGTCGCATCCTCAACCCCTTGCATGATTTGCGACAGTTACTGCTCAAGCTTGCCAAGGAAGAATACACCCCAATAGCCATTGACCATATTGACCCTCTCTTGTTGCCAGTCTTTAATAGCTACAATTTCATGGTCATCCATCTTCGCGAGTTGGAGGAGTCCAAGCGAATGCATGCACAGTCCTTGGAAGCCGAGGTTCGTTCGGCTACTAAAGCCTTATTGGAGCAACAACGTAGCTTGGCCATCGCCGAAAAGTTGGCAGTGGTAGGCGAATTGGCGGCCAGCCTTGCCCACGAACTGCGTAACCCGTTGGCTGGCATACAAATGAGCTGCGCCAACTTGCGCAAGGAAATCGAAGACGAGGACCAGCGTGATCGCTTGGATCTCATCGGAGCGGAACTCAAGCGGATGGCGCGTTTGCTCAATGAGTTGCTCGATCAAGGCAGGCAAACGCCGCTCCCTTCGACGCAGTTTAACCTAGCGTCTTTGGTCAAAGAATTACTTGCACTGACCCGTTACCAGATACCTCCCGACCTTAGCCTGTCTCATGACATTCCCCCCGATCTTGAATGTTGTTTGCCCGACGGGGGGTTGCGGCAAGCATTGCTTAACCTCGTCCTCAATGCCGCACAGGCCATGGACAAAACCTCCGGCAAGGTGCAGATTGATGCCCGTCTTGACGAAAGCAACCTGATTATCGAAGTGTCTGACGATGGCCCTGGATTTAGTGAAGAGATACTGAATCACGGCATCCGCGCCTTTAGCACCAGTCGCATTCGCGGCACTGGTTTGGGTTTGGCAATGGTGCAGCGCTTCGCCCGTGATTTGGGCGGACGAATCGAATTAACTAATCTTCAAGCTCAAGGAGCCTGTGTACGTATGATTATTCCTTGTCATAAATCTTTATGAATACTGGATGTTTGTTAGTGATTGAGGACGAACCGCTTCTCGGTGCGGAAATTAGCCGCCACTACCGCAAAGGTGGTTGGGAAGTTGAATGGGCCACTAGCATTGAGCAGGCGAAAAAGCTCTTGCTCAGAGAAGGCTTCGACCCCTTATTGGTGCTGTCGGATATGAACCTTCCTGACGGAAACGCACTGGACTTGATGGAAGCTGTGCGGTTGAATCAGGCTTACGCAGAATGGATATTCCTGACGGGTTATGGCAGCGTCCCTGATTCAGTGAGGGCGCTGCGTTTGGGAGCCTATGATTTTTTGGAGAAACCTTGCGATCTTGAGCGCTTGGACATGGTGGTGGCGAGTGCCGGACGCAGCGCCAGCGCCCAGCGCCGACTGATTGAACACGCCCAGCAGCGGCATAAGCGTTATTCCCCCCAAGCCTTTGTCGGTCGAAGCGCGGCTGCCCAAAACGTTCGGTCACTGTTGGAGCGACTGACCCAAGTTCCGTTTAGCGCCTTGGTCATTGGCGGGGAGACTGGCACTGGCAAAGGGCTGGTCACACGCATTTTGCACTATGCCGGACCGCGTTCGCAGAACCCGTTGATTGAATTGAATTGTGCGGCACTACCCCGTGAATTGTTGGAATCGGAGTTGTTTGGGCATGAAGCCGGGGCTTTCACTGGTGCAACGGGACGGCATCGTGGCTTGATCGAACAAGCCGATAGCGGTACGCTGTTTTTAGACGAAATCGGCGAAATGCCATTGGATTTGCAGGCCAAATTGCTTAAAGCCATAGAAGACCGCAAAATAAGGAGGCTAGGTAGCGAGCGTGAAATCTCTGTTGATGTGCAAATCGTCGCCGCCAGCAACCGCGATTTGGAGAAGATGTCACGCGATGGGGAGTTTCGCTCCGACTTATACCATAGGCTCAGCGTGTTTCGACTGACTCTACCACCGCTTAGGGAAATCAAGGAGGACTTGGAACAACTCATCCCTCTGTTGGTGGCCGAATTCAACGCCAAATCCGGCAAGCAGGTCAGGCACATCGGCGAGGACGTGTGGGCAGAATTGCGTAGGCACGACTGGCCGGGCAATGTTCGAGAATTGCGCAATGTGGTTGAGCGCTGTGTTTTATTCTCGGATGGGCCAAATTTCCCCGGGCAATGGCTACAACTGCACAGCCACAAGAACAGATCGCCTGAACAATCAGAGGATGAAACCCGCGATGTGATTTCGATTCCGTTGGACGGTAGTATGAATTTGGACGATATGGACCGTCATATCATTGAATCCACGCTGGAGCGCACCCGACATAATACCGTGGCGGCCGCCCGCGCCTTGGGGACATCGCGCGAGACGCTGCGTTACCGCATCAGGAAATACGGTATCAAAACACCCAACAGGTGATCAGATGCAACTGCCGGAGAAATAACCCAATGGCCGGACAAATGTATAGGCATAGGGAGCGCCGACCAATACCTCTCCCACCCTGTCAAATGCATTATGCGGTTCGGGAATATTGGCGATTGCGGTAAATGGGGACAAGCCAATAAACAGCGCACCACCGGCCAGTGTTCCGACTAAGCCCATGGGCCTTACAATGACGACATCGGTTAATAGGTTCAAGGCTTCGTATCTTGGTTTGCAATCAGAGACTGTTTCTGCTATTGCCTGCCAAGAGGCCAATGCCAACAGTAGGAAGGGTAAAACCGACTTTGCTATTTTTTTGATCATTTTTCCACGCTTAGTAAAGTAGTTAAACCGTAATTGTAGCGCGTGGCGCACCGACAAGTGAAAAAATCAGTTGTTAAGCAAGAAATCGACAAAGCGTTACAATATGCACTTTACCTTCACCCTTCTTCACGAGGACCCCAATGCCTAGGCTGCTTGTATTGACTTCGTTCCTGTTGCTTGTTCTGACTGGTTGCGGGCAGGATTTGCATTTCAAAATCAACTACGACAAGATAGATGGATTGTCTGAAGGCGCTCCAGTCGTACTTGATGAGCAGACGATAGGTAAAGTGACCGCCTTGGAACTAACCAAAGATGGCGGACATTTGGTGGAAGTGGCCATACCCTTGGAGTCAGCCGCATCGGCGACTAGCGAGGCAAACTTCATTCTTGCCCCGGACCCTGATAATCCCAAGCAAAAACGCATTGAAATTGTGTTGACCGGACCCGGCGGGAAGCCCATTGCCGAGGGGGATGAGGTGCGCGGCTCGTATCCCGGACCTCTGGGTTCGATTTTTCCGTTTGGGGAGTTATTGCGCGAAATTGGCGGGGCATTGGGCCAATTGCGCAGTCAAGTCGAGCGTTTCCGGGAGGAATTCCAAAAACTTCCGAATTCCGCCGAGGCCCAGCAGTTGCAGGAGGAATGGCGCAAGCTGATGGACGAAATAGCTAAAACCCAAAATGAGGCGGGCTATGCGATGAAAAAGGAAATCATGCCCAAGCTGGAAAAGGAAATGGAAGATTTGCGCAAACGCATGGATGCCATACAAAAAGCCCAGACCCAGAAAGGCAAGGACGTGCAAACGTAGTTTCAGCGTTTCCACGCAAGCATTCGCATCGAATCAATAAAAATAGTATAGTTTCGACGCACAGAAGTCCGGGCTTGAATTGTTCAATTTCGGACTAGGCAACATCTAACTTTTGACAGGATTTAACACAATGAGCAGCATCATCATCGAACACAACCCCAGTGAAGAAAGATTGAAAGAATTGGGTGTCTCCAAATGGCCGACTTGGGAAAAGGAAATCTCCAAATTCCCCATCGATTTCGACGGTACGGAAACGGCCTATGTGCTGGAAGGCGAATTTATTGTAACGGCAGAAGGCGAAGAGCCAGTCACTATTGTCCCCGGTGATTTGGTTGTCTTCCCCGATGGATTGTCCACCCAATGGGAAGTGGTCAAGCCTTTGCGCAAGCACTATCATTACGACTAAGGCGCTCCAGTCGAACGCATAGAAGTCACACGAACATGCCGACCCTGACAAGTCGGCATTTCTTTGTGGGCTTGAACGAAACCTACTTCCAATAAAATAACGATTTATTAAGCGGCGCGAGTGATCATCCATGGGACCTTTTACCAACATCAGCACCCTCATCATCGACATGGACGGCGTTTTATGGCACGGCGACCAGCCCATTCCGGGTTTGGTGGAATTTTTCCAAGTCCTGCGCGAGCGTCAAATTCGATTTATCCTAGCCACCAATAATGCCAGCCAGACAGCCGAGCAATATGTCAACAAACTGGCCCGCATGGGCGTCACGGTGGATAGCGGTGAAATCTTGACATCTGCGATGGCGACAGCCCTATACCTTGCCCAACGGGCTGACCCTTCCTCTACCCGGGTTTTCGTCATCGGGGAGAAAGGCGCGACGGAGCCTTTGCTCAAGCAGGGCTTTACCTTGACGGGGATTTACGAAGTGGACAAACCGGGCGAGACCGGGCCAAAAGTCGGAGCCGACTATGTCGTTTGCGGCATGGACAAGGAATTGACTTGGCACAAACTGGCAACGGCGGCATTGAACATTAACAATGGGGCAATCTTCATTGGGACCAATCCCGATACCTCGCTGCCCACGGAACTTGGTTTCACCCATGGCAATGGAGCCATTATTGCCGCCCTGCAAGCAGCCACCGGGGTTGCCCCTATCATCATTGGCAAGCCGGAACCGTTAATGTATCAACAAGCCATTTCCATACTGGGCGTGGACCCCTCCGAGACGATGGCTATCGGTGACCGGCTGGAAACGGACATCCTCGGTGCGGTCCGTGCCAATATGCGTAGTTTGATGGTATTGACCGGTGTCTCTAGCGAAGAGGATTTGAAGACCTCAGACTACCAGCCCGATTGGGTCATGGCAGACATTCGCGCTGTGACGGAGGCGATCAAGGGATAGTAAGTGCGATTTGGCATGTAAACACACGATTGTCCGCATGAATAGGTCGGATGGCAGGAGGGGAGTCATATCCTGAGATTGTTCATGACAATTTGTCATGAATAAACCATGGGCGGATATATTGCCTTCAGGGAACCTCGAAAAACCGGTTACGATCATGGTTCGACAAGCTCACCACGAACGTAACATATTGAGTACAAAATTACTGTATTAATTTCAAAATTACCGTTCGCACTGATCTGGTCGAAGTGCGGGGTTTTTCGAGATTCCCGTCAGGCATCATGCCAGATATTTCGCCAACAAGCCCTTCCCCTCGACCAATGGCAAAGGTATTTTGACTTCCCAACCGCCGCCCGGTGCTTCGGTCAGGGGGCTTCCATGCTTGTCCATCATGCTTTCCAATACAATATCTTGATTGCCTTTGGGCAGTATCAATTCCAAGCGGTCTCCCACGGCAAACTTGTTTTTGGCGAGAATGTCCGCTAGGCCAGTTTCAGTATCATACCCAGTAATTTCACCGACAAATTGCTGTTTATGGCTTTGTGAATACCCGCGCAAATAGTTTTGTTGTTCATGGGTATGGTGGCGCTGATAAAAGCCGTCGGTATATCCGCGTTGCGCGAGGTTTTCCAACACGCCGAGTAGTGTCGGGTTGAAATCCCGTCCAGCCAAGGCATCGTCGATGGCCTGTCGATAGACTTGGGCGGTGCGGGCGACATAATAATGCGATTTGGTGCGGCCTTCGATTTTTAAACTATTCACGCCGATTTCTATCAAGCGGCGTACATGTTCTACCGCCCGTAAATCTTTCGAGTTCATGATATAAGTGCCGTGTTCGTCCTCCATCACTGGCATGAATTCACCGGGGCGGTTTTCCTCTTCCAATAAATAAACTTGGTCGGCTTTAGGGTGGCGGTTGGCCCCGCCGCAATCGGCCTTATTCAATTCTGACAGGGATATATCCAGGGTCTCGGCGATAAAATCCCCTTCCGCATTTTCTTGCGCCGGGGTCGTTGCATATTTCCAGCGACAAGAATTGGTGCAAGTGCCTTGGTTGGGGTCGCGATGGTTGAAATAACCGGACAATAAACAGCGGCCTGAATAGGCGATGCACAACGCACCATGGACAAAGGTTTCCAACTCCATGTCCGGGCATTGCTGGCGAATCTCGGCGATTTCGTCCAAGGATAATTCCCTCGATAAAATAATCCGGCTGATGCCCACCGATTGCCAGAATTTCACGGAGGCATAATTCATGGTATTGGCTTGCACGGACAAATGGATCGGCATGTGGGGCCAGTTTTCCCGTGCCAGCATAATCAGTCCGGGGTCGGCCATGATGAGCGCATCCGGGCCCATCGCGACAATCGCGCCGATGTCTTTGATGAAAGTCTTGATTTTGCTGTTATGAGGGAGGACATTGACGGCGAGATAAAACTTTTTGCCCAATCCATGTGCTTCGGCTATCCCTAGGCTTAGATTCATTTCCAAAAAATCATTGTTACGCACCCGCAAGCTGTAACGGGGTTGGCCGGCATACACGGCATCCGCCCCATAGGCGAAGGCGTAGCGCATATTATTGAGAGTACCGGCGGGGGAGAGCAGTTCTACGACAGACATGGCGGTTTAGTTTGGATAAAGGGAGGTATTGTAGCCGGCAACCCCATCCGGCTAATAGCAGACTAACGAATCCGTTAAGCGGTGCGGATGACTAGACGAAGCACGACATAACACAATCTGCGTCCGCTTGAATGGCGGATTGGGCGGTCGATCAAGGGGGGAAAGCCTTTATTGCATGGCTTTTGCTGTTTGCTTTTTCTTCACTAGGCTATAAATTTGTCATAATAGGCGTGGCTACCGATCCAAATCCATTGAATACCTCCCGGTGCATCAATACCAACAGCACGGTAATGTTGTCCTACTCGTACCGACCACAGATCTTCGATGCGTTTCAGTTGCAACGAAGGATGGCGAGGGTTCGCTTTCAAAAGTTCATAGTTTTTATCTGCCAATTCACGGATTTCAGTGGGCAACTTTCTGTATGAATCCCAAAAATCCGAAGATGTGTAGTGTTTCAAAGTTCGCGGGCTTTACCTTGAGCAAATTCGGCTCGTGCTTTTTCGATCAATTGATTGAACTTGCCAGATTTAAAATCTGAGGCAATTTGTTGATCCCAGCACTCGTTTTCAAATTCGTGGAACCACTCACGCAACGAAGCAAATTCTTGGGGTGGCAGATCACGAATGCGGGCTTCAATAGCTTCAACTTCGCTCATAGCAGCTCCTATTTTTTAGTTGTCTTGATTTGAATTCTATATTTTAAACCTGATTGGCACAATAAGGCTTACGCCGATTACGCCGCGTTTGCCAACCAATTTGGAGATTCTGCGTGGGCATACGATAAAGTTGATTGCTCACCTTTATATGTCGCTCATGCGGCCCTAGGCGAAGCTATGCAGAGCTTAACCCGTGTCCGCTTGAAGGGGGTTAGGCTGCCGGGTAAGGTGACAATGCCGGGTTTCTCGGCTGTGGCTATTTGCCCTTATAATTCATGCGGCGCAATACGCGGCAAGCGGCACAAGTGCGGGTTAAGATTGGGCGGCGATATCGGTGACCACTTCCGTCCATGGCCTAATTTTGGACAATGTAGCTGCCAGAGCATCTTTGGCGCATTCGGTGTCATAACGCGCTTGGCCGCGTAGCCACCATCCCTCGGATAGCCCAAAAAAGCGGCACAACCTTAAATCAGTGTCAGCCGTAATGGCACGACGACCAGCCACGATTTCACTAATTCGTTGGGCGGGAACGCCAATTTCCTTAGCTAGACGATATTGAGAAATTCCCATTGGTTTCAGGAACTCTTCAAGAAGAATTTCACCGGGAGTTACTGGCGGAAGCTTATTTGTCTTGCTCATGGCAAGGCTCCATTAATGGTAATCAACAATCTCAACATCTTTTGGCCCCTCGCTAGTCCATACAAAGCACACCCGGAATTGATCGTTTATACGAATGCTGTGTTGTCCGGCGCGATCATGTTTCAATGCTTCCAATCGATTACCGGGGGGTACTCGAAGATCGTCGAGAACACCTGCCCAGTCAAGCTGCTCAAGTTTTCGTCGCGCCACAGATTCGATAGCCGTAAATCGTTTTATGCGATGCCGTTTAAATAGGTTCTCAGTCTCTGCGCACTTGAAGGATTTAATGGGCATTTGAAAATAGTAACGCTCTACATGATTAATGTAAAGCGCGATTCGGGAAAAGCAGCAATTCTCATTATGAGGCAAAGCGTTGATGTATAACCCGTCATTCCTTTTCTTCGGGCAACAAAAAGACGTTGCCCGACAAGGCTGGATTCTTGCCATAAGGAGATGTGGACATGCCGGTTTATTGGCATAATTCACGTTAATATCGCAATCCAACGGAATTCAGCCACTATGCCAATCATGTTCAATTCCATCTGGGGAACCGGGATGCTGGCTTGGGTCCAATATGCCGACCGTAATGATAAGCTCGTTTTAGAGTTGCGTAGCGAGTTTAAAGAACCCGATTTTCCCGGTTTCTTGAATTTCATACAACCATTATCAAAACTTAACAATATGGCCGCAAGTTGGGTTGTGGCATTGAAATCTTCTCGTGGCGTTTATTTGCTAACCTGCCCGAAGACCAAGGAATTGTATGTGGGTTCGGCCTATGGTGAAAGCGGTTTTTGGGGCCGTTGGCAGAATTACATCGACACGGGTCACGGTGGCAATGTGGGGTTGCAGAGCAGGGAACCCAGCGATTACCAAGTGTCGATTTTGGAGGTTGCAGGCTCGTCAGCAACAACGAATGACATACTGGCGATGGAAGGCCGCTGGCAGTCCAAGCTGCAAAGCCGGGATATGGGTTTAAATCGGAATTGGGCGGGGTGACGAAGCCCGCGTTGGGTGCAATAGGCGTAAGCCGTAATTGCGCCGCATGGCAAGGTTAAACATTCAGCGCAATACGCGGAGTACCGCTATTCCACCTTACGGCCCAGATGTTATGGAAATCATAACTATCGAAGTTGAGAGTTGGTCAGCGTCTTTCCAATTGCGATAGTGTGTTGATTGACATGCTGATTATCCTTACTAAAGATTGTGTTGCTTAACGCCTCCGTTCAACCGCCCGCGCAGAAGGAAAGCGCCAAACGTCCACGCGGGTCGGCTGGAACGGCGGGTTAGGCGGTTGGGAAGGGAGACAAGGCCGGGACTTCTTGACCGCCCAATCATAATTGGTTAAGGACTAAGCGAATATGTACAACATCTGCTTTCTTTGCAATGGATTCCGTAAATTTAGGGAGAGGTTCCGACATTTTCACCGCATTCATGACTGCTTCTTCTAATTCCCCATTATTAGAAAAAAATGAAGATGCTCGAACGGAGATAGTGCGCAAAGAACCGTTTGCGTTGATTGACATATCAATCACGACTGTTACTTTTACATTTAAGCCTGGGCTCGCACTTTTAAATTGATATTTAGAAGTTAGATTAATTAGATTCAATAATTTGGTTGAAATAGAATTTAAATAAGCAGACTCTGCATTAAATATATGTGTATCAATGTAAAGATGCCGTAATCCGTCGTGATTCTCATCACCTAGATTTTTAAAGTCAAGATTTAAACCTACTTCTTGTCCTGACAATGAAGCAGCCAAACTTGACATACTAATAATTAATATTGAAACTATTAGTACTGAGCGATATTGATTTCGTGATAAGATAGACATGGATTACCTAATAAAAATAGCAATGGTAGCACTTTCTTTGCAACCTCAACTCATCAAAAAAAAACACAAGGGAAGGGGTCAGGTCTTGCCTTTTGCCTGACAGCAGATAAAAGGCAAGACCTGACCCCATCCCCTTTATAACCGGCTAAATATGGGTTTTTAATCCACAATAAACCCAGATACCCAAAACCATACCTCACGAGCAAAACAGCGGTATTCTCCAGGTTCCATGCCATGTACGTCCCGGATTACGCCGCAGTGCGGCTGCATCCGGGCCACGCTGGCTACTTATCCACTTGCATATTTGTGATGGTTCCCCCGCTCCGGCGTGGGAACCCCGTGCTTTGACGGACGCTCCGGTGGTAGGTGTCATGGCGCAGGAGCGCCTGGGTAGGCGTTCCCACGCGGAGCGCTCATCGTTATACACAAGTCCAGCCAAGACGTAGTGCCGTCATTCCAGCATTGAACTGCGTGCCTGTTGGGCAGGGCATGTAGATTGCCTTTCCATTGTCGCAGTGGCAGTAGGATTCGCAACTGTAAGGGTTTGGCAAAAGCATTGACCATGATGTGGGGTCTGAATCATTGGGTGGAGGGCAAGAAATATGTTCGCAGCCTTTCTTTTGCGTATCGGTATCAACAGCTTCTACCGATGTCGCACCTAACACAAGAGGGATTAAGAGTATCAGTGCTTTCATTATGGGTTCTCCCGTAGATTATAGAATCTATGTTTGCTGGATGGGCATACATTCCGTCCACATTGTTGTGGTACTCCGGCAATATATCAATGGTGGCATTATTGAAACGTCTAACGCCCCCGTTTAGCCGCCCGCGCGGAAGGGGCCAGAATGAACGCGCCAAAAGATGACGCGGGTTGGCTGGAACGGCGGGTTAGGCGGGTGGGCACGGAGACAATGCCGGGGTTTCATGGATTTTGCTCCTTTTATCCTTTCGGCGCAATACGCGGAGTACCGCTATTGCGCCTTACCGCGTTT
>CAIYXP010000142.1 GCA_903930145.1 uncultured Methylococcaceae bacterium | reverse complement strand
GGTCCCATGGGTCCGGGTCGCACGGCACCGGCAGCAGCAGGACCCGCAACGCCTGTTCATCCTGGCTCATGGCTGTTGCTCCGCCAGCAGGGACGTGATCTCGTCGAGCAACTCGGACTCCTGAGAATAGGCTACCTGAAAGCGTAGCCATTGTCTGTGTGGGGCGCAGGCCATGGAATGACGAAACTTGGCGTGCCGAGGTAACCCGCTGGCTTGAAGAACGCATTGTTGACGGTCTGGATGCCGATTGTCTAGCGCGTTTCTTGAGCAAAGTGTTTTATTTCCTTGGGGATATTGGAAAAGAGGAGACTTTTGGCCTACTCAAGGACTATCTTGAAAAAACCCCGGCGTTTCCCACCAACTACGTATTTTATCTTTCTTTGCCACCTGCCGAATATAAAATGGTGGCCCATCGCTTGGCTCTCAATGGACTCAACAAAGAGGATGGCGGCTGGCGTAGGCTGGTGATCGAGAAACCTTTTGGCTATGACTTGGAAGATGCCAACAGCTTGGATCATAGTCTGCGCTTGGATTTTTCAGAAAACCAGTTGTACCGCATCGACCATTACTTAGGCAAGGAAACTGTACAAAATGTCTTTGTATTCCGCTTTGCCAATTTGTTGCTGGAGCCATTATGGAACCGGAATTACATAGACCATGTGCAGATTACCCACGGCGAGGTCGCAGGGATTGAGGATAGGGCAGAGTTCTATGACAGTGCCGGAGCCTTGCGCGACATGATTCAGAGCCATTTGTTGCAACTGCTGACCTTAGTTGCGATGGAACCGCCGCCCAATCTGGATGCGGAGTCCATTCGTGACGAAAAAGTCAAGGTACTTAAATCCATTCGCCCCATACCCAAGAATGCCGTCCATGCTCATGCTTACCGCGCCCAGTACGGTCGCGGACGGTTGGGCGATAAAAATGTCCCCGGTTATTTGGAAGAAAAAGGCATTCCCGAAACAAGCACGACGGAAACCTATGCGGCGGTCAAACTTTATATCGATAATTGGCGTTGGCGCAACGTGCCGTTTTATCTGCGCACCGGCAAGCGCATGGCAGAAAGCCATTCGATGATTAGCATACGTTTCAGGCATCCACCGCAGCAGTTGTTCCGGGAAACCCAAATACAAGAAATTGCCCCCAACTGGCTTTTACTTGGCATACAGCCCGAACAATTCATCCGCGCCGAATTGCAGGTTCGAGAGCCGGGTATTGGCATGCGTACCCGCAAAACCATCTTGGATGCCAGTACTTGTGATGTCACCGACGGTTATCACCTAGATGCCTACGAGGCTCTGTTGTTGGATGTCATCGAGGGCGACCATTCCCAATTCCTGCGATCAGACGAGGTCAATTGGGCTTGGCGCATCGTCGATCCAATTCTCAAAGTTTGGGCCGTGGAGCGGGATTTCATACCCACTTATCCGGCTGGCACTTGGGGTCCGCAGGAATCCAACCGCTTGTTTGAGAAGGAAAGCCAAGCGTGGAGGAATAATATGGGTGGTGATGTCTGTATTACTGAATAACAACACAAGGTTACATCTAACAACGAGCTTGGTTAAGATCAGCCAAACTCTACATAAGAGGTTGACTATGCAAGTGAATATGTTGGAAGCCAAAAACCGTTTATCCAGCCTGATTGTCGCAGCCGAGCGGGGAGAGGAGGTGCTGATCGCCCGCAACGGTGTGCCTGTCGCCAAAATAATCCCTTATCAGCCGATGAAGGTAAACCCGCCGGGTGCATGGAAGAATTTAGTCAGCTACTCTTCCGAATGGCACTCGGAGAAGACCGAGGCAGAGGTTGAGCATCTTTTCCTCGGTGAAGACAATGCGGCGGCTGCTTGACACCTGTATTGTTTACGACTGGATGATGGATAAACTGACCCATAAGCCAACCATCCAGTTGATAGAACAATCCGGGGCGTTTGTCAGTGCCGTGTCCGTGTGGGAAATGGCGATCAAGCATGTATTGGGCAAAATGCCACTTCCCTCTCGGAATATTGCCGATGACATCAAGGCACAGGGGTTCGCTTGGCTCAATGTCACGCCATATCACGCCCAAGAGATACTTAAATTGGCCCAACATCACAAAGACCCTTTGACCGCTGGTTGATTGCTCAAGCCCGATGCGAAGCGATGCGTATCGTAACCTATGATGCCCTCTTTGAAGAGTATCTGGCGAATACCATAATTATTCCATGCAACCATTAATAGTCGCTGGGCAGCACACTCAAGGTAATCATTAATTTTGTTTCACAAATGACATAAGTGGTGTCCCTTGCTGCATTGGGCAAATTTGCATTACTATGCAAGTATAAATAACACTAAGGGGTAACCACCATGGCCAAACCTCCCGCTAAAAAAGAGGAAAGCCAACTAATCGAAGCTCAAAACCAACTTTCGGCGATGCTGCACCATAATGCCGAAGAGGGGCATCGTGCGGTCCTTGAGCAAGCCATGGACACCCAGATTGCCAGCGAAGCCGCGCAACGGGCTTTATTCGACCATGCTTTGAATACGCAACTTCGAGCGGCCAAAGAGCATCGCAAAGTCATCGAACGCGCCTTGAATAAAAGTCGGCGGATTGAATCCGAACACCGCGCCACGCTGCAACGTGCTTTGAGCCGAAAACACCGCAACAGTCTCTCACAGGTGTTGTTGAAAGTGCCCGAAGCAAGGCGGGCTAAAGACACCCCTTCAGAGCAGGATTTGAAAGGTGACAAACCTGCTGAACCCTAGGGGAAAAAATTCGATAGATCCGCGTTGGTATCAAATCGGGGTGCTTGGCTGTTTGCTAGGTTATGGCTTGCTTGGCTTGCACTTCGAACTGTCTGGCTGGCAAGCAGCGGCCACTCTTGCTTCGGTTTTATTGTTACAAGTGGCTTGCTCCCGGTTCGTTGGGCTTGCTTCCTATGAGTTGAAAAGTGCTTTGATTTCAGGCTTGTCTTTGTGCTTGCTATTACGAACCCATTCCCTGAGCTTGGTCTTATTGGCGAGCGGACTGACCATAGGCAGTAAATTTTTCCTGCGCTTCAATGGCAAGCATATTTTCAATCCTACCAATTTTGGCATAGGCATCACCGTGCTGCTGACGGGTCAAGCTTGGGTGTCACCCGGTCAATGGGGTTCGGGTTTGTTGATTGCGGTGTTTGTCGTCTGCTGTGGTCTCATGGTCGTGCAACGGGCGGAACGTAGCGATGTCACGCTGGCGTTTTTGTTGGCCTATCCGGGGCTTTTTTTCGCTCGTGCAATTTGGCTAGGCGACCCATTGACGATACCTATCCATCAACTTGGCAACGGCGCTTTGCTCATCTTCACTTTTTTCATGATTTCCGACCCTAAAACAACCCCCAACTCTCGTCTTGGACGCATTGTATTTGCCCTATTGGTTGCCTGTCTCGCCTATATTTTGCGTTTCAAATTCTACAATCCGAATGCCTTGATCTATTCCTTGTTGATGGGTTCGATTTTCGTGCCAGTTTTCGACTATTTTTGGGTTGGGCCTGGCTTTGACTGGACAGGACGTAGGCAGAACCCGCAAAATAAGCCACTGTTGGGAATACCCATTCATTCTAAATATTAATCCCCATGATAAAACGAACTCTAATTCTAGCAATCGCCATCATTGTCCTTTATGGACTCATCCCAATTAAATCAGTATTGGCCTTTTGCGGCTTTTATGTCGCCAAAGCCGATACCAAGATTTTCAACCAAGCCTCCAAAGTCGTGCTGGTTCGAGACGGTGACCGGACTGTATTGACCATGGCGAATGATTTCAAGGGGGACCCTAAAGAATTTGCCATCGTCATACCCGTGCCTACGTTTTTGGAAAAGGGACAGATACATATAGGAGAATCGGCGATAGTCGATCATTTGGATGCTTATACCTCCCCGCGATTGGTGGAGTATTTCGACCCTAATCCCTGCTCGCCGCCTGTCATGTATGAAATGGCAATGCCTGCACCCATGGTGAGAAAGAGCGATGCCATTAAGCAAAGAGCCAATCAGTTGGGGGTTAAAATCGAGGCCGAATATACGGTGGGGGAATATGATATTCTGATACTGTCTGCCAAAGAAAGTGATGGACTCACCGTTTGGTTAAAGGAGAATGGCTATAAGCTGCCCAATGGCGCTAAGGAGGTATTGGGTAGTTATATCAAACAACAAATGCGTTTTTTTGTGGCAAAAGTCAATTTGGAAGAACAATCCAAGCTCGGGTTCAAATATCTGCGACCCCTGCAAGTCGCTTTTGAATCCCCCAAATTCATGTTGCCGATTCGCTTAGGCACTTTAAACGCGAACGGCGATCAGGAATTATTCATTTTCACGTTGACGAAAAAAGGGCGGGTGGAAACCACCAATTACCGCACGGTCAAACTACCCGAAGGCATGGATATACCCATATTTGTGAAAGATGAATTCCCCAGTTTCTATCAAGCGATGTTCACCGAGCAAGTGAAGCGTGAAAATGGTAATGCAGTTTTCATGGAATATGCTTGGGATATGAATTGGTGCGACCCCTGCGCGGCGGACCCGCTGACGCAGGAAGAATTAAAGAAACTCGGTGTGTTTTGGGTTGGGGATCAAACCAATATTCCAATACCGCCCGTAATGCGCCAGCCAAGACCGCCCATGCCGGGTGCTTCCGAGGTTTTCGTGACGCGTTTGCATGTACGCTACAATCTGGATCATTTCCCTGAAGATTTGATGTTTCAAGAAACCGCAGACCGCACCAATTTTCAAGGCCGTTATGTGTTGAGACATGCTTATCAAGGCAGTGATTCTTGTCCAGCCATGGAAACTTACCGGAAACAAGTGCGTGAACGGCAGGAAAAAGAAGCGACTACCTTGGCTAACCTGACGGGTTGGGATATCAACGAAATCCGTTCCAAGATGAAAATCGAACCCGAAAAAACTCCAAGTCCTAAAAGCGGGAAATGGTGGGAAAATGTTTGGGAATGAATTTGAATGTGACCGACCCGGTTTTCAAAACCGAGTCGGTCTTAAGGGATAAAACCTCCACCGGATTACACCATGCAACAATTATCGACGGCTTTATTATTTCCAATCTTGATTGGCTTGTCATTATCGTCTTGCACCACGTTAAAAGAGATATTTTATGACCGGCCCAATCCATTAGCCCCCTTATCGAGTGACCGCTTAGGTTCCACCCCTAGGGATGAAATCATCAAACGCTTTGGCAATCCCGATGAAATTAACAAACGGGTGGTTGATTCCTTTGATTCAGAGGTTTATTTTTATTATGACCGTGATGAAAGCAAAGGACCGCCGGTTGAAGCGAAGTTTCTGGCTTGCGAATTCAATAAGGGTGTTTTGAATGCTTATTCTTTCTATGATTCCTCCGAACCGACGCAAAAATGGGTTGATGAGGCTGAACGCTTCAAATTAGTCAAGGGTAAATCGACAAAACAAGAAGCCGAACAGCTATTGGGTACCCCAACCAGCAAAGCCTTGCTTCCCACGACCATTACCCTAGCGGCTTTAGCCATGCAACAGGGCGGTGCCACTTTTCCATTGAACAAGATACCCGAAGATTCCAAGGAAGCTTGGCAATATTTCAGCCCAAATTATGACGACTATCTCCACAAAAGCGCCCAAAAAACCCTGACGCTATTCTTTGATGCGCAGGGTATTTATTTAGGCAGTTCGATGATGCAGGAGTTGGTTATAAAGTCGCAGTGAGGAGGAATTTATTCCTTTCCACTCTCCGTGTCAGTGCCATTAAGTACTGATGGAGTGCAAGGCTTGCCTTGCGGAGTGTCGCAGCTTCTTGTAATAATCAGCAAGGCAAGCCTTGCACTCCAATCAGTGCTCTTTACCAAACTCCAGCTTGGGAACCAGAGAATGAAGAGTATTTTACAACATGGGCGATAAAGACATCATCTCAAAGGAAATATTTCAGCGAATGGTGCGGGACTTTGCGACCTATTTGTTTCATCTATCTGTTACAGAAGTGGAGATACTGGAAACCGAGCACCACCGCATTGAAGATCGTCGTGCCGACTTGGTAGCCCGTGTCACTGGCGTGGACAATCAGGTTTTTCTGTTGCATATCGAAATACAGAACGATAACGATCCGACAATGCCTAAAAGGATGTTGCGCTATCTGGCTGACATATTATTGGCGCATTCGGGGTTGCCGCCGATCAAACAATATTTGGTGTATATCGGCAAAGAACCCTTGCGCATGTCAAGTGGGCTGGATTTGGAGCAAATGCCTTATCGCTATAGCTTGATTGACATGCATCAAATCGATTGCCAAGAATTGTTGAAGCAAGATTCCCCGGACGCTTGGGTGATGGCGGTATTATGCGATTTTAATGATCGTCC
Organism: uncultured Methylococcaceae bacterium; assembly: GCA_903930145.1. Classification (GTDB taxonomy): domain Bacteria; phylum Pseudomonadota; class Gammaproteobacteria; order Methylococcales; family Methylococcaceae; genus Methylumidiphilus. Next base: position 557 of record CAIYXP010000142.1, on the reverse strand, counting down.
ACCACGGACTGTTATCCATGAGATACTCACCCGGCTAACGGAACGCTTGCACGAAGCTCCACCACGCTTGCGTGAATATGTCGAAATGTTGGAAATACTGTCAACTAATCGTGATTTGAACCTGAACATAGAGGAAGAATTGGAAATGTTAACTATAGAATTAGAAAAGCTTCCCTCTTATCGAATTGGCGAAAGAAGAGGCATTCAGAAAGGAATCGAGACAGGCATCGAGAGGGGAATCGAAAAGGGCATCGAGAAGGGCATCGAACAGGGCATCGAACAGGGCATTGAAAGGGGAATTGAGAAGGGCATCGAAAGGGGCATTGAAAGGGGGATCGAGAGAGGAATGGCGCAAGGCATGGAAAAAGGCGCTTATGCCAAAGCCCTAGCCATTGCCTCCGAGCTTCTGTCGGCGGGCTTTGCTCCTTCTCAAGTTGCGGCATTTACCCAATTACCACTACAAGAGGTGGAGGCTTTGAAAAAAGGTGAGGATGCTTGATTTTGAATAATTCTTCTGCGAATGTCCAAGATTTAGCTCGTTTAGCTCGTTACCAAGC
>CAIYXP010000141.1 GCA_903930145.1 uncultured Methylococcaceae bacterium | reverse complement strand
GGCATCGTAGACATCGGCGATGGCAGTGAGCCGACCTTCCAAGGGGATGGATTCGCCCACCAGTGCATAGAGATAGCCCGTGCCATCCCATTTTTCATGGTGGCTCAAGGCTATGGATCGGGCCATCTGCAATAACGGAGATTCGTGTTTGCCGATGATCTGCGCCCCTACCAAAGTATGGGATTTCATGATTTCCAATTCGTCTGGATCAAGTTTGCCGGGTTTGAGCAAAATGCGGTCGGGTATGCCAATCTTGCCAAGGTCATGCAGGGGAGCGGCTTGAAAGAGTAGTTCGACCTGTCTTTCAGGCGCTACCGTGGCCACCGTCAATAAGCGTACTATGTGGCTTACACGAATGATGTGCAAGCCCGTTTCGTTGTCGCGGTATTCCCCGGCTATGCTGAGTCGACGCACTATCTCGATTCGGGTTTCATCCAATTGCCTAGTGCGTTCCCGCACCTTAGCCTCCAAGCTTAGGTTTTGGTTATGCAATTCCAGATGGATGCGCACCCGCTGAAGCACCAAGGCAGGATTGAGCGGTTTGTGAAGATAGTCCACCGCCCCTAATTCCAAGCCCCTTTTCTCGTCTTCGACATCGCCGCTGGCAGTGATGAAGATCACCGGAATGTCACGTGTGCGCAGGTCGGCCTTGAGCAGTTGGCATACTTCATGCCCATTTTTGTCGGGCATCATGACATCCAGCAGAATCAAATCGGGAGGGGCTTTCCGGGCAAGGGCTAGCGCATCTCCGCCGTTGGTGGCAAATTTGACCCGATAGGTGGGTCGCAGGATTTCACCAAGTATGTCGATGACTTCAATGGAGTCATCGACGATCAGTAGGGTACTTCGCGGGATAGTGTCCATAGATGATGATTACGGGCCTTACCCTGCGATGGAAATATTAAGCAACATTGCCAAGTGACGGAGTTTCTCCAGCGCTTGCTTGAAATCATATCGTGCGACAGCCTGACTAATTTCGGTTGCCTCTGCTTGATGCGCACTATCGGCCATGGCCTGTTCGAATAATATGACATAGTCCAGCGCACCAGTGTCTTGATCTTCCAGCAGACTGTATAAGTTGTGCAGGATTTCGTCAGGCGGAACGAAGTCGGCTTGGGGCTTTGGCTCTGTTTCACTCAATTGGGCAAGCCCGGTCAGTATCTGGCTGAGTTCTTGGCTTAGGATTTTCATATTTTCCGCGAAGGCTTCGGTGTTGCCATGCCGGGCATTGTCCTCCAACTGTGCGGCGCAGCTTCCCAAGGCAATTGCACCTAAGGTGTTGGCCGTGCTTTTAAGCGTATGTGCCAATCGAGTGGCTGTGACCCAATCCCCCAACTCTTGCGCCGAGCAAAGCTGAGTTTGGAAATCGGTGGCCCGGTCATTCCTGAATTTTTTCAGCAATTTTATGTAGAAAGACAGCCTTCCGCCAGTAAGGTCAAGTCCCTTGGCTGTATCGATGCCAGGCAGAGATGGCAGATGGTTTAATTCCAATGCGGGTTCATCGATGGGCGTGGGAGGTTGTGCCTGAACAGGCACTTGCCTAGGCTTTATCCATCGCATCAACAATGTCAACAAATCCGCCAAGCTGACTGGCTTGGACAGGAAATCGTTCATTCCCGCCGCTAAGCATTGCTCCCGGTCACTTTCCATGGCGTTGGCGGTTAGTGCAATGATGGGAAGTTCCCGGTAGCGCTCTTGAGTTCGCAATTGACGGGTAGCTTCAAATCCGTCCATCACTGGCATCTGGCAATCCATCAGCACACAATTGGGCATGGTCTTTGCCAAAGTGCGCAGTGCTTCCTCGCCGTTTTCAGCAAAGCGTACCTGAAAGCCAGCCTGTTTTAAAAAGTCGCCTATCACTTCTTGGTTGAGTTCGCCGTCTTCAACCACCAAAATTTCCGCACCCTTAATTCGGGCAAGACTGACTCGATCAATACGGCCTTTATCGTTCGGAGCGTAATCTTCAACAGCTTGGTCGGTAATGGCGAGTGGAATCGTAAAGTGGAAGGTGCTGCCTAAGCCGAGGGCACTATCCACCCAGATTTCCCCACCCATCATCTCCACTAATCTACGACTGATGGCCAGCCCCAATCCAGTGCCGCCGTAGTTTCGGGTGGTCGAGGTATCGGCTTGGTTGAATGGTTGAAATAAACGGGCTTGTTGCTCGGGTGATATGCCTATGCCTTCGTCGCGCACCATGAAGTGCAGGGTGGATAAACCCTCACTTTGGGATTCTTCGACTACACTGATTAACACTTGACCCTGTTTGGTGAATTTGATGGCGTTGCCCACTAAATTGATCAATACTTGGCCGATGCGGTGGGAATCTCCTAAAAATGAGATTCTCGCCAAATCAGGGTGCAGTTGGATTGCCAATTTCAGCCCCTTGCCTTCTGCTCTATCTTTCAGCAACGAACTTATACTGTTGAACACGCCTGTCAGGTTGAAAGCCTCAGAGGCTAAATCCAACTTGTCGGCCTCAATCTTGGAAAAGTCTAATATATCGTTGATGATGGTTATCAAAGAGTTAGAGGCATTTCTGATCTTGACCAAATAGTTTCTTTGGCGATCATTCGGGTTGGTTGCCAAACACAATTCCGCCATTCCCATGATGGCGTTCATGGGGGTGCGAATCTCATGGCTCATGTTGGCTAAGAACAAAGATTTGGATTGGTTGGCCAGCTCGGCGGATTCCTTGGCCTGGGCTAGGGCTGTTAGGTTCGCCTTGCGTTCGGAGATGTCTCGGATGGTAGAAAAAATCATCGGCTTTCCTTGCAATTCCACGACGGTCAGCAAAATCTCGGCGGGAAATTCAGTGCCGTCAAGACGACGGAATTGCCATTCGAACTGATGCTTGCCCTTTTTGAACGTTTCTTCTTGAAGTTCTTTGACCAAAGCCTTGGACTCTCGACCGTTTGGCTGGGTGGGCGGTGAAATATCGTAGGGGAATTTCCCGAACAAATCCTCCCGCTTGGCATAACCTAACTGCCTCAGGCCCGCCTCGTTACAGTCAACAAATCCCTGCTCGCCGTCCAGGGCGAGAAAGTCGGGTGAGAAATCGAACAGTCTACGAAAGCGGGTTTCGCTTTCGCGCAAGGATTGTTCCATACGCTTACGTTCGGTGATGTCGCGTATACTGGCGTGGATGATCTGCTTATCTTGCAACTCCATCGGCGTTAACAGTATATCAGCTTGGAACTCCGTGCCGTCAGTAAGGCGGCATAACCATTCGAATTGATGTTTGCCATTTTGCAAAGCCGTGGCGAAATGCTTTTCCATCAGAATCTTTGAGCTTTCCCCGCAGGGTTGGGTGGGCGGTGAAAACAGGGGGGGGTGCTTACCGACTAAACTCTCGATTGAATCTACCCCTAACAACCGCAAGGCAGCTTCATTGCAATCGATAATTCCTTGGTTGCTCAGCAATACAATGGCATTCCCAGACGACTCGAACAAGGTGCGGAAGCGTACTTCACTTTTAAGCAAGGACTTTTCAGCTTGTTTACGGCTAGTGATATCCGTAGAGGCACCCACCAACCGCTGCAATCTGCCTTCTGCATCAAAAAAACCCCGAGCAGCCTCCGCGATAGTCACTTCCCGACCATCTGGGCGGAGTAGGCGGTACTCGGTTTGGTAAGTGTCATTGTTCGGCTTCAAACCGTCCGACAGGGATAGGAAATGTAGACGGTCATCGGGATGGACCCGCTGAAAGTAAGCTTGTCCAGTATCAGTGCCCGCATCTTCGACGGGAATGCCCATGACCTTGCCGAAACTGGCCGTGCGCTTAATGAGGTCAGTAGAAGGTTCCCATTCGAACGCGTAGGTGTTACTGACTGCCAAAGCCAGCTTGAGGCGCTCTTGACTGTCGATCAGCTCCGCTTCGGCCATGCGACGATAGGTAATGTCGGTGAATGCCCCTATGCAACCACGCACCCGGTTGTCACTGTCGAATAATGGGTTGGCACTTCCCAGCAGGGTAATCTTGTTTTGGCTGGGAAGGACTACATCAATTTCTTCGTTGATTATCTCCCTTCCTTCCCTCACTGCCATTTGCATCGGCAACTCACTGGGGCTAAGTTCGCGACCATCCTTGTAGAATTTACGGGTGCTATCCACTGGCTCACCTAAGCAAGGACCGGCGGAAATATTTCTGTTGGGTTCGGCCTCATAAAGTTGGCTTGCCAGCCGATTACAAACAATTTCACGACATTCCGGGTCGCGCGAGATAAAGATGCCAATAGGTGCCGATTCCATCAGCGTTTCCAATTCTTCCACCCTCTGGCGGGTTAATTCCTCGCTCTTGCGCAACAGCGCCTCGGCTTCTCGGCGCTCGGTGATGTCATAAACCACACCTAGGGCGCGGAGCGGTCGGCCATCGTCGTCAAAAGCAACCTGACCTTTGGCGGACATCCAGCGCACGGCAGCGTCGTCGGCTCGCACAATGCGGTATTCAATGTTGTAATCAGGGCTCTGGTTCGCCAGTGCCGCCGACATGGCGGCTTCCACCCGCGCGCGATCCTCGGGAAGAACCAGCGCGAGAAACTCTTCATAGCCGTGCGGGATGCCCTCGGAAAGGCCGTACATCTGGTAGTAGTCGGAATTGAACGAGGTGCTGTTGCTCGGTAAATTCCAATCCCAAATGCCGATGTGAGCTGCCGATTGTGCTAGGCTTAGGCGCTCTTCACTTTTTCTCAACGCTTCCTCTGCTCGCTTGCGCTCGGTGATATTGGTAGTCGCACCGACTAGACGGGTAAAATTCCCTGCCTCGTCAAAAAATGCCCGCCCCGACTCTGCAAGTGTAATCACATTGCCGTCATTGTCAAACCAGCGGTATTCGGTTTGGTAACTATCCGCCCCCGGTTTCAAATCATTCAGTATGGCCCTAAAGCGTGGACGATCATCAGGATGCAGCCGTTGAAAGAAATTCTGCCCTGTGTCGAATTCCACTTCACCAAGCGGCAAGCCAAGAACTGCACCACAGTTATCAGAGGCAATGACTTGGTCGGTGATTGGATTCCATTCAAAAGCAAACGTTTTGCTGACCTGAAAGGCCAACTTGAGCCGCTCTTCACGCTCGCGTAGCGTTTGGATCATCCCGAAACGCTCTATGGCGTTCTCAATGGACCGGGATAGGCTTTCCGGGTTCATCCAATTTTTGCCAATGAAGTCCTGTGCGCCTAATCTGAGAAGAGTGCCGCTGTCGATGGAGCCGCTGCCTCCGGTCACCACCACCACCGGGCATCGAGGAGAGTCCGGCCCACCCATCGCAGTCAGCAGTTCCGGGGCGTCGTTGTCTGGCAGGTGGTAGTCGAGCAATACACAATCAGGTGGGCTTCCCCCATTCTTCAAGCAGAGATGTAGCCCTTCTTCGCCGTTTTCTGCCTCAATGAACTGATAACCCTTTTTCGACCCCTTCAACAACATTTGCCGCATCAAATACCGGTCTTCCGGGCTATCGTCGATAATCAGTATGCTACGCACATCATTACTCATTGATCACCAATTCATACAGAAATTTTACCGAAATTGAACACCTGAAAAAATCTATGGATCAACCTTGCTTGATGGGATAGAAACCACTCTGCATCATACACTTGGCAACTTACCTAGGGCAATTTACCAGAGATTTATCAGATGAGAATAATTTTACCACTATCACAGCCTATGTTAACCCTTGACGAATGGACTGATGCCATTGACACAATTCACTTTTCACCAAATCCTGCTTTGATAAAGGAGCAGACATGCGCTATGGTTCGCATCATTGACAATCCAATCAATTAAGGACATACCATGACCACATCCAATTACCGCATCGAAAAAGATAGCATGGGCGAGTTGCAAGTCCCCGCCAACGCCCTGTATGCCGCGCAAACCCAACGCGCTGTTGAAAATTTCCCCGTATCCGGCATTCCCCTGCCCGGCGCATTCATTCGCGCCGTCGCGCTAGTGAAACAAAGCGCTGCCAAAGTCAACATGGAACTGGGTTTGTTGGATGGAGCCCTCGGCGAGGCGATTATTAATGCGGCTCAAGAAATCATCGACGGGGTCCATCTTGAGCATTTCCCGATTGACGTTTTCCAAACAGGGTCAGGAACCAGCACCAACATGAACGCCAACGAGGTCATTGCCACCTTGGCCTCGCGGCATTGCGGACAAGCCGTCAGTGCCAACGATCATGTCAACATGAGCCAAAGCAGCAATGACACCATCCCGTCGGCGATTCATGTCAGCGCCGCCCTAGCCACCCATGAAGACCTGATTCCTGCGCTGGAACACCTTCAATCCACTATCGTCTACAAGGCCCGTGCATTGGAGGACGTGGTCAAGACTGGCCGCACCCATTTGATGGATGCCATGCCCATCCGCATTAGCCAAGAACTGGATGGTTGGGCGCAACAGATCGGCAACGGTGTGGAACGTCTACGTTCCAGTCTGCCCCGCATTTACCGGCTGGCCCAAGGCGGAACGGCGGTCGGAACCGGCATCAATGCCCACCCGGAGTTCGCCGACCGCATTGCCGCTGTCCTGTCTGAGGAAACAGGCTTGCCGTTCACCCCGAATGCGAGCTTTTTTGAGAGTTTGAGTAGCCAAGATGCGGCGGTGGAATTGTCCGGCCAGTTGAAGACGATTGCCGTCAGCTTGATGAAAATCGCCAATGATTTGCGTTGGATGAATTCCGGCCCGCTGGCTGGTTTGGGCGAAATCGAACTGCCCGCCTTGCAACCCGGTTCCAGCATCATGCCCGGCAAGGTCAACCCGGTCATCCCGGAAGCCACTGCCATGGTGGCCGCCCAAGTCATCGGCAATGATGCTACGATTACCCTAGCCGGTCAGTCCGGCAATTTCCAATTGAATGTAATGCTGCCAGTAGTTGCCTACAATCTTCTGCAAAGCATCGAATTGTTAACGAATGTTTCACGTTTGTTGGCAGACAAGGCCATCGCAGGCTTTAACGTGCGCGAAGACAACCTGAACAAGGCATTGGCGCTGAATCCGATTTTGGTCACCGCCCTGAACCCGATCATCGGTTATGCCAAGGCGGCGGAAATTGCCAAGAATGCTTATAAAACCAAGCGGCCTGTCATCGAAGTGGCGATGGAAATGACCGGCATGTCTAAGGAAGAATTGGAGCGGTTGTTGGACCCTGCCAAATTGACCGAAGGCGGGATTCAGGAGTGACCCCCGACTTGGAGCGTCAAGGCTTGCCTTGCCCCTGCCTGCTTGTTGCGACTGGCGGTCAAAGCACGCTTTGACGCTCCTTTTTGCCGGTTCATTCAAAACAAAAACGTCCTGATCCCATGCGCCGGAATGGAGGTTGGTGCTTGCAATCCTTGAATTTTTAGAAGAAAGTCGATGGGCTGTTCGCTACGGTTCATGGCAACCACGGCAATAGTCCCATCGACATTCTGGAAAGCAGTTGCTTCCAGCACATCCAAGGATTTGGCACAGGCCACCCGCCTCGCTCCGGGGCGGATGAAGCGCGAGAAATGGCCGATATAGTAATAAGAACTTTGGTAAAGAACTTCTGAGGTTTGGGTGTCGGCGATGATGGGCGCACTACAATAGTTACCCACATGGTTGGGCCCGCCCATTTCATCCAGCACAAGATTCCAATCCACCCAGGCAACCGTCCAGTGGTTAAGGTCTTGGATCATTGAACGGGCATAACGCTCCCCAGTATCCCAAGAACCGTTATGCGGCCCAGACTCCTGACAACCTTCGGTGAATATAAGCTGTTTGTCGGGATAGGCATCATGCGTCAGTTGCACATTGTCAAAATTATCCCCGCAATACCAATGAAAACCGACACCCCAAACATAGTGCGCGGCTTGCGGGTCATCCAAGACAATCTTAGCACGTTCGTACAGGCGGTCGCGGTTGTGGTCCCAGATGATGAGCTTGATATGGCCTAGACCGGCTTGGTGCAGGGCAGGGCCTAAGAAATCCCTGACGAAATCGCGCTCCTCCTCTGCGGAGTAGATACAGGAATCCCAGCTTTGAGTGGCTTCCGGTTCATTCTGCACCGTCAACCCCCAAATAGGGATGCCTACTTGCGCATATTCTCGGATATAACGGACGTAATAGTTTGCCCAAGCCTGTCGATATTCAGTTCGGAGTTTCCCCCCCCTGTTCATCTGCCCATTGGTTTTCATCCATGCTGGAGGGCTCCAAGGCGAAGAAAACAGCTTGAGCTTGCCGCCAGATAAGTCTATGGCTTCTTGTATCATCGGAATCAGCGAATGTCGGTCACGGGCTATAGTAAAGTGTTTAAGTTCCACATCGCCATCCACTTCGGTGTAGGCGTAATTCCCTTTAGAGAAATCGCAACTATTAATATGCGTTCGGCAAACTGTGTAGGCATTCCCAGTTTCTTGCGAGAAATAAGCCTCCATGATTTGTTTGCGCAGAGCGAGAGGCATTGTGTCCAAGGTCACCGCAGCCGCTTCAGTGAAAGCTCCGCCAAACCCAATGATTTGCTGATATTTCACGGCAGTATCGACGAACAGCGAGGCTTCCGTAGAGTCTGTTGCGGCTAAGAATTTAACGGGGTCCAGTTCAGTCAATCGATGATCCGTATCACGGGTGGTGCTATACACTCTTATGATTTGCGGTTTGTTCATGGCAGTTTCTCCAGTTTATTTATATTGTACTGGAGAAGAGGAGAATCGAACCCACTTTGGGAGTCATAACGAAAAAAGCCCGTATCAAGCGAGGCTTAATATGGGCTAAAAAGTGACCCGGATTTCGTTTGGCAAAATCCGGGTTAAGGGACAGGTTTCAGCTAAAATCGAAGATGTGAATCTTGGAAATCGAGCCAATAGGTTTTAGCCTTTGGCCCGTTCTTCCAGCATCGCCACGGCGGGCAACACTTTGCCTTCCAAATATTCAAGGAATGCGCCGCCTGCGGTGGAAATGTAAGACACTTTGTCATAAATGTCATATTTCTGAATCGCCGCAATGGTGTCACCGCCGCCAGCCAAGGTGAAGGCTTTGGTGGTGGCGATGGCATTGGCAATCGTCTTGGTGCCTTCGGCAAATTGGTCGATTTCAAACACCCCAACCGGGCCGTTCCAAACTACTGTGCCGGCTTTCATGATAATGTCTGCCAATTCTTGGGCGGATTTCGGCCCGATGTCCAAAATCATTTCGTCGTCGGCAACCTCTGAGGCGGCTTTCAGCACGGCAGGTTCTTTGGCATCAAAATTCTTGCCAACCACCACATCCACTGCAATGGGTACGCTTGCGCCACGCGCTTTCATGACATCAATCAAAGCCAAGGCATCGGGAACCAAATCGTCTTCGCACAAGGATTTGCCGACATTATTGCCGACAGCCTTTAGGAAAGTATTGGCGATGCCGCCGCCAACCACCAATTGCTCGCATTTATTCGCCAAGGATTTCAACACCGTCAGCTTGGTGGAAACCTTGCTGCCGCCGACAATGGCAACCAACGGACGGGCCGGATTAGCCAGCGCCTTGCCCAAAGCGGTCAGCTCATCAGCCACCAGGTAACCTGCACAGGCAACCGGGGCATATTTTGCCACACCATGAGTGGAAGCTTCCGCACGGTGAGCCGTGCCAAAGGCATCCATGACAAACACGTCACACAAAGCCGCATATTTCTTGGCGGTCTCATCGACATTTTTCTTCTCGCCCTTGTTGACGCGGCAATTTTCCAGCAATACTAATTCGCCGTCGGCCACTTCAAATCCGCCATCGACCCAATCCTTAATCAAGCGAACCGGCTTGCCTATGCGACCCGCAATGTTTTCCGCAACAGGTTTCAAGGAAACCTCTTCGGACCATTCGCCTTCGGTCGGACGCCCCAAATGCGAAGTGACCATGACCTTAGCCCCGGCGGCTATGCAGTGGTTGATGGTTTTCATGGACGCGGCGATGCGAGCGTCAGAAGTCACCTTGCCCTCTTTGACAGGCACGTTCAAGTCGGCACGAATCAATACTCGCTTGCCCTTGATATCTAAATCTTTCACATGCAGGAAAGTCATAAAAGTCTCCTAATAGATTAATATGGATAAAAATTATTGGTCGCGCCATTTGATGGAACAACCCATGCTTGGTATTTGCATATCCGGCCCTTTGCCAGTCAATGCCACTTGTTTCATGGCTTCGAACAAATCCCGGCGGACATCAGGCGGGGCGGTCTCTTTGCGGCTTTCATCCAGCCGGCCACGGTATTGCAATTCGAGTTTGCGGTTGTAGCCGAAAAAGTCTGGTGTGCAGACCGCCCTATAAGCCTTGGCTACGGCTTGGGTTTCGTCAACCAGATAAGGAAAAGGGAAAGCGAGAAGCTCGGCGACCCGCTTCATATTGGCAAAAGAGTCTTCGGGATAAACGGTAGGGTCGTTCGGTTGGATGGCGACGCAGTTAATGCCCAAGGTCAGCAATTCCCGCGCATCGCGAACCAAGCGATCTTGCACCGCTTTGACATAGGGGCAGTGGTTGCAGATGAACATGACCATAAGCCCGTTTTCACCTAGGCAATCTGCCAAAGTCCAAATTTTGCCATCGACACCTGGCAAGGAAAAATCGGGGGCTTTTAGCCCAAACTCACACACGGGTGTTTCGGTAAGTGCCATAACGTCACACTGCTGATTTCAGATGACAGAATCATACCAGAGAAAAGCTGCCTTGACTGCTTGCGTTGGGTGGACACAGCAGTTCATATTGCGGATTCTGGAATGGGCTTTGTTGACAAGCACAAGGGTCAATGGCAATCTGCCAGTCAATATCCCCATAGGACACTGGATTACCAATGCCAAACACTGGCAAGCTCTTCATCTCCCACAGTTCGCAGGACGACAAGCTCGTCCGCGAACTCCAACACGCACTAGGCGACTTAGATCAAGACGTGTGGGTTGACTCCCGCGAACTGCGTGGCGGCAACCCGCTTGAGACGGAGATCAAGAAAGCCATCAACGAAGCCTCGGCCTATGCCGTGCTGGTCAGCCCCGCTGCCTTCCAATCCAAATGGGTGGGCAAGGAACTGCGCCACGCCCTGCTGGAACAGGAACGGCGCGGCAAGGATCAGTTCCCGGTTATCCCGCTGTCGCTGGACAACACCAAGCTTGGGGTGTTGGAAGAGTTTTTCAGCGAAGAACCGATTTACATCCCCATCAGCAGTGAAGCGGGCGGCATCGAAGCGGCGCTGGATGCCATCCTTGTCGCCTTAGGCAAACGGCTCCCCACTGACTCAACACCCACGAAACAAACCAAGGCCGAGCCGCTGGAAGAACTCGTCCTTGAATTGACCGATCTGAAAATCTATGCCGAGGAAGGCTTGCGCCGCGCAACCGGCAAGGCCCGCTTGGTCTACGAACCCGCCAATCCGCTACAGCCCCATGTACACAGCCTGAAAAACTGGCGGTTCATCGCTCCGATAGGGCCGATAGAAGCGGAGGAACTGCGCTGGTATCTGGAAAAATACGCCATCTGGCCTAGCAATTTTTTCAATGACCGCGTCAAGCAAGTCAAGGCCAACCTGATCGCATGGGGCAAGCTGCTGTATCAAGCCGCATTGCCAGTCGAACACACCCACAACGTGCTGCAAGCCTGGGCGAAAATCGACGACCAAGCCGGAAGGCGATTCTCGGTGCATGTCGATAAGGAACTGGAAGACGGAGCCAGCAAGGAAGAAGAAGACACCGCGCAAGCAGCCGCCACCTTGCTGCTTGGCCTGCCGTGGGAACTGCTGCATGACGGCAATAGTTTCTTGTTCCAAGGCGCGAAGCCCGTCCGCGTCCGCCGCCGCCTGCCCGGCATCAAGTCGCTGGATGTGCCGGTGGTCGCCCCGCCGATCCGTATTTTACTCGTCACCGCCCGCCCGGAAGACGAGTCCTGCGCTTACATCGACCACCGCGCCAGCGCCTTGCCGCTGGTGGCTGCGATGGAAGCCTTGCCCGGTTTGGTGCGCTTGACGGTGCTAGACCCGCCGACACTACCTTCTTTAAGGGAAGAACTGGACCGCGTCCGCCGGCAACGCCAGCCTTATCATGTAGTGCATTTCGACGGTCATGGCGTGTACGACCGACGGGTTGGCTTGGGTGGGCTATGCTTTGAGGAACCGCAAGACATCGCCAAGCTGGAACGCCGCCGCCATGCCACGGTGTACACCGACGAACTTGGGCCGTTGTTGAACGAACACCGCATCCCGCTGGTGTTCCTCGAAGCCTGTCAAACCGCGCTCGCCGAGCAAGCCTCAGAGTCCGTCGCCTCGGAATTGTTGAAAGTCGGTGTGGCCTCGGTCGTCGCGATGAGCCATTCCGTGCTGGTGGAAACCGCCCGTCGTTTTGTCGAGGCGTTTTATGCGGCCTTGGCGCGAGGTGCGCGGGTCGGCGATGCGATGCTGGCAGGGCAGCGAACCTTGAAAGACGACAACTTCCGGGGCAAAGTCTTTGGGCTAGGCGAGTTCCGCTTGGAGGATTGGTTCGTGCCGGTGCTGTTCCAAGAAAAGGACGACCCGCAGCTATTCCGTGCTATGCCCTCCACGCAGACGCTGGCCGATGCGAAAACCGCGTTGCAAACTCGTTTAGGTAAAACCCCGGCAGAACCGGAGACCGGCTTCATCGGTCGCAGCCGTGAACTGTTGGCCTTGCAACGGCTATTGAAACAGGAACGCTATGCGGTGATACGCGGACAGGGCGGCGAAGGCAAGACCGCGCTCGCCGCCGAGTTAGCCCGTTGGATGGTCCGCTCGCAGCAAACCCGCCGGGTGGCGTTTGTGTCGGTGGAGTTGCACAGCACGACCTCTGCCGTGTTGGATGCCATTGGCCGCCAACTAGTACCGGCTTACTCCGTCGCCAGCTTTGCCGACGTGGAACAGGCCATCCTGCCAGTTGAACGCGCCTTGAAAGAACAGTCCACCTTGTTGGTGATCGACAATATGGAAAGCATCCTGATGCCACCTTATTTGCAAAGCTCGGCCATCTTGACCGAAGAAGCGCATCGGGAGTTGGGGGAAATCCTTAAGCTGTTAGCGCGATTGCTTGGCCCAAAGACCGACTCGGTTTTGAAAACCGAGTCGGTCTTACGGATCATCTTCACCAGCCGCGAATCCCTGCCAGAACCCTTCGCCGCAGCCCGCAACCGCATCGAATTACACCAACTCGCCCAAGACGATGCGGTGAAGTTGGTCGAGCGGGCGTTGAATGTTCATGACGAATCCTGTAGGGGCGAATTCATTCTCCCACAAATCCTACCATCCATTGGCCAGGCGAATGAATTCGCCCCTACAAACAAGATAAGCGAAGACACCACCACCGAATCCATCATCCAACTCGTCGAAGCCGTCCACTGCCACGCCCGTACCTTGGCGCTGCTGGCCCCGTCCATCCGCAGCCTAGGCGTGGAACGCACCCATGCCGATCTGGTGAAACTGATGGCGGAGATGGAACGGCGTTACCCCGGCAACCGCGAGCAATCGGTCTATGCCAGTGTGGAACTCTCGCTGCGCCGCTTGTCACCCGCCAACCAAGACAAGGTAAAAGTGTTGGGGGTGTTTCATGGCGGAGTCAATCTGGCTATTCTCCAATTCATGATGGAATGGGAACAAGCAGACGTGGCATCGCTGGCTGAGGAATTGATTACCACCGGATTGGCGACACCCAACCCCTATAATCATCTGAGCCTGAAACCTGCGCTCTGCCCTTATCTGATTAACCAGTTGGACGACGCGGAAAAGGAGTCGCTGACTATACGTTGGGTCGAGACCATGCGCAGCTATGTCGAATTTATTAGACAGCAGCATAGCCAGAATACCGAGCTTGCCGCGACGCTGACCGTGCTGGAACTGCCGAATTTATTTGCGTTACTTGATTTAGTCAACAAAGCGGGTGAGCCGGAAGCGACGATAGGCTTGACCACATCCCTGTATAGCTTGCTGCAAGGACTCGGCAAGCCGCGCTTGCTGGAACAGGTGGGACGGGTGCGCGATGCGGCGGCGACGGCATTAGGCGATGTGTGGAACCATGCGCGATTTGAGGCGCAACGGACCCGGATCGAACAGCAGTTAGGCAGTGGGCGATTGCCTGAAGCCGATGAGGGGGCTAATGCCTTGCTACAACAGGCTAGGACAGCCGGTGATAAGGCGTATGCGGGAGCCGATTATGATCTGGCAGTAGCCTGTTTCCTACTGGCGCGGGTGTTGAAGACGGCGGGCGGGTCGGAACCGGCTTTGCCCTTATTGGATGAGGCGCTGCAAGGCTTTGAAGCCATCGCCAAGGAACACAACAGCCAAGCCGCAGCAGGGATGGCGTCCGCTTGTTTGACCGAACGCGGCGATTGTCTGATGTTCTTGGGCCGCTTGGACGAAGCGGCAACAGCTTATGAAGAAGCTATTCGTCTTGATGAGAAACGCGGCGCTGAGCGTGATGTCGCCGTTAGCAAAGCTCAGCTTGGCACGGTTCGCAAGAATCAACGCCGCTACCCAGAGGCACTGAAAGCTTATCAGCAAGCCCGCGAGCAGTTCATGCGACTGGACGAACCGGGTATGGTGGCTGTCAGTTGGCATCAGACCGGTATGGCCTACAAAGATACAGGACAGCCAGAGGCGGCGGAGGATGCCTACCGTGAATCACTGGCAATCGACGTGCGGCTAGGCGATGTCGCCGGACAGGCGAAAACCTTGAATCAACTGGGAATCTTGTATGACGATGAATTAGGCCGCACCGAAGAAGCCATCAGTTTCTTCCGACAAGCCGCCGATAAGTATGTTGAAATCGGTGACAAGGCTAAGGAAGGGATGGCACGGAACAACCTCGCCATGCGTTTGAGAAAGCTCCATCGTCTAGCCGAAGCCCGGCAGGAAATCCACTGGGCGATTGAATGCAAAGCACCATTCGGTCATACGTCCTCACCTTGGACATCTTGGGGCATCCTCGCCGACATCGAAACCGACGACGACAACCCTACAGCAGCCGCCGAGGCAAGGGCCAAAGCCTTAGACTGCTATCACGCCTACCGTCGCGACGGCGGCGAGAACCATAGCGGTTCTGGTCGTATTGCCCTAGCCGTGACGCAAGCTTTTCAAGCCGGGGACAAAACCGCCGCCGCCGGACTGCTGCAACAACAAGTATCCCGCTTTCAGACCGCCGGCTACCCTAGCTTCATCCCCGCCCTACAAGCCATCGTCGCCGGCAGCCGCGACCCACAACTCGCCCACGCCCCAGATTTGGACATTACCATGGCCGCCGAAATCCTCCTGCTGCTCGAAAAGCTGTAAACCCATCGTTCCACGCTCCGCGTCACTGCCTAAGGCAAGGCAAAAGCTGTAGCCCGGATGTAGCCGCTCAGCGGCGTAATCCGGGATGTTCGTGGCTCGTAACCCCGTATTCCGCTTCGCTTCATACGGGCTACATTTACTCGTTCCCAACCTCCAGCTCTCGTCGTTATACACAAGTGTTGGAGACCCGTTATTCCGGTCAGGGATGCCGGAATCCATCGTCCAAGGATGGCAAACTGTGGGTCACGACCGATACCCTTGTATCCACAGACCGTAAATTATTGCTTGGCAAGTCTCATCAATCAAGCACTTGCACAACCGACTAGTTACCGTCCATGGCCTGGATTTCGGCATCCCTGCCGAAATGACGACTTTTCTGGCTTGGCTGAACTTGTGTATAACGAAGAGAGCTCCAGCTTGGGAACGCTGACCTCGAAGCTCTGCTTCAATCGCCATGGCAAGCAGGAACTTGGGAACCAGCGGAACGCTATCCTACACCTATAGGAACTCTCTCCTATTCCCGTAGGAAGGCTGTCCTACACCCGTAGGAACCCTCTCCCACTTCCGTCAAAGGCTATCCTACACCCGTGGGAACCATCTCCTATTCCCGTAAGAAGGCTGACTTACACCCGTAGGAACCCTCTCCTATTCCCGTAAGAAGGCTGTCTTACACCCGTAAGAACCCTCTCCTATTCCCGTAGGAAGGCCGCCTTACACCCGTAGGAACCATCTCCCATGCCCGTATGAAGGCTGTCCTACTCCCGTAGGAAGGCTCTCCTACCCCCGTCAATACCCAATCGACTTCGCTCATACCTAAAATTAGCACCGGCTATAACTTGTCACATGAGCCAGTCCGCACCAAGGCCAAAACAGAACAGGGAACGACGGCCTAGCATCGCTGCCGTTGAAATGACTAATATTACGCACGGATGGGAAAACGGCGCGTCAAGGCTTGCTTTGCCTGTCAAAGCAAGCTTTGACGCTCCAAACGAAGCGCGACGGGGTTTGTCATTCTGTCGCTTGTGTTGGGTGCATCAGTGTGATCTTCAAACGTTCCGGTCGGGGTTGCGAGCCCCAACCAGCTTTAGCTGCCTTAAACAGTTTGTGGGACTCTAGGGCTTAAAGCCCCGTTGTGCCGCATGGACACCGTCATGAATGCCTTGACGGATCAAACCGCTACCGGGGATGAATGCGCTCATCATGATCGTGCTGAACGCCAGGCCGTAGGACAGGTAAAACGCCGGGGCATAAACCGCCAGATCAAAGGGTGTGTAAGCGAATGGGGTGGTTGCCACCTGAGCCTCTGGACTTTCTGGCAACGCTTTGGAGGGTGGTTCCCAATTCAATGCCAAGGCTGACGAAGTGACAGGTGGCTCACTCTCCACCGGGGCGGAGGTATCGGCGGTGGGCTTGCGGGATATGGTAATGGTTTTCTTTGCCATGGGTTAAAACTCCAACAATTCTTGCATGAGGGATCGGATTTCTTTGGCGGCCGGCCCTTTGGGTTCGGCTTCCAACACGGACAGGCCACTGGCTGCGCTCTCGGCAAACACCACCCGCTGGCTGATGAAGGAAACCGCCAACGGGAACGGATAGCTCTTCAAGGCTGCCCCCACATCCCGACCTATGGCGGTGTTGCCAATCTTTCGGTTGATGGCGAAGACAGCCTTGAGGTTTTCCTTGAACAGGCTGGCTTCTTGGTAGAGCTTGATGATTTCCTCGGCGGCCCAGACATCGTAGGGCGAAGGTTGAACCGGGATGACGATCAAGTCGGCCGCCATGATTGCCGACTTCGCCAAGTCGTTGGCCCTAGGCGGGCCGTCTATGACGACATGTTCATAGCCGCCTGAAAGACCGGGAATGTCCTTGTGCAAGGTCGGCTTGGCGATGCCCACCACTGGGAACAGGCTTTCGCCTTTCCTCGCCGCCTGCCAGTCCAATGCGCTGGCTTGCGGGTCGGCATCGACTAATAAGGTGCGCTTGCCCGACAAGGCCAGTGCGGCTGCCAAGTTCACGGATAGCGTGGTTTTGCCGACCCCGCCTTTTTGATTGAGTATGGCGATTATCATGGGTAGTCCTTGGGATGCAAGCCCTTCTTTCAACAGCCCGAGCCGACGGCTTCCCACTGCGGGGATTGGTTGGAATCCGGTTAACCTTTTTGCCAATGATACCACTATTTGCGAGTGAAAGAATGGCTTACATTAAGTGAGCGAGCTATTCTCTCTTTGGAGCGAATCAGCTTCAAAAAAACTAATTTTGCCTATTATAATGTAAACAATCAACGCCATCGGCAATCCTATCGCCCCTAGTCAAGGGATTGTCTTACAACATTTAAGCAACTTTTTAAGCTTGTGAGCTTGAAAAAAATCAAAACATCCCAATAATGTCGGTAATCGTTTATATGTTGATGTGACTTTTTTGCTGTCACCATCACAAGCTGTTGAATAATTGGCCTATACTGGTCTCATCCAATCTAACTTAAGTCACGAGGATTTGCATACACTATGACTGTTGCAGAAAACAAAGTCACCCTAGGGTTTGAAGCGGAAGTCAAACAACTGCTTCACCTGATGATTCACTCCTTGTACAGCAACAAGGAAATTTTTCTACGTGAATTGATCTCCAACGCCTCGGATGCTGCCGACAAGCTGCGCTTCAGTGCGCTGAGCAATGAAAGCCTCTACGAAGGCGACAGCCAGTTGAAAATCCGCTTGGATTATGACAAAGAACTGCGGACCATCACGATTTCGGACAACGGCATCGGCATGAACCGCGATGAAGTGCGTGAGAATATCGGCACGATTGCCCGTTCAGGCACCCGTCATTTCTTTGAATCTCTAACAGGCGACGAAGCCAAAGACAGCCAGTTGATTGGACAATTTGGCGTGGGCTTCTACTCTTCTTTCATTGTCGCTGACCGTGTGACGCTGGAAACCCGCGAAGCGGGTGGCGACCCTGAAGAGGGTGTGCGTTGGGAGTCGAATGGGGAAGGCGAATTCAGCCTTGAGACCATTCAAAAAGATGACCGGGGAACCAAAATCACGCTGCACTTGCGCGAGGGTGAGGACGAATTCCTCGAAGGCTGGAAGCTTCGCAGCATCATTCGCAAATTCTCCGATCACATCTCCATCCCCATCGAGATGAAGAAGGAAACTCACGGCGAAGAAGGGGAAGAAAAGCCAGTGGAATACGAGATCGTCAACAGTGCATCGGCATTGTGGACAAAATCCAAGGATGAAATAACCGAAGAGCAATACAACGAATTCTTCAAGCATGTCTCCCATGACTTCAAGGAGCCCTTGGCCCGGTTGCACAGCCGCGTGGAAGGCACCAACGAATACACTATGCTGCTTTACGTTCCTTCACACGCACCGTTTGACTTATGGGAGCGTGACCCTAAGCATGGGGTGAAGCTGTATGTGAAAAAGGTGTTCATCACTGACGATGCCGACAAGCTGATGCCGCGTTATTTGCGTTTCATTCGTGGTGTGATTGACTCCGACTCCCTGCCGCTCAACATTTCCCGTGAATTGCTGCAAGAAAACCAGTTGCTGGAAAAAATCCGCTCCGGCGCGGTGAAGAAGCTGTTGGGGCTGTTTGAAGATTTGGCGAAAAATGAGCCGGATAAATTCAAGGCATTTTGGAAGGAATTCGGTCAAGTACTCAAAGAAGGCGTTATCGACGATTACAAGAACAAAGACCGCATCGCCAAACTGTTGCGCTTCTCTTCCACTGAAAATGATGCCCAAGAGGTTTCCTTGGACGACTACATTTCACGGATGAAAGAAGGCCAGGACAAGATTTATTACATCACCGGCGATAGTTTGTCAGCGGCAAAGAATAGCCCACACTTGGAAATTTTCCGCAAGAAGGGTGTGGAAGTGTTGTTGCTCGGCGACCGCATCGACTCTTGGCTGGCTGACCACCTCAGCGATTATGAAGGCAAGCATTTACAGTCTATCGCACGAGGCGATTTGGATTTGGGCAAGCTGGAGGACGAGAAGGAGAAAGAGGAACTAAACAACATCAGCAAGGATTTCGACGATTTAGTGGCTAAAATCAAGAAAACCTTGGATGGCAAAGTGGCCGATGTCAAACTGAGCCATCGTTTGACCGCTTCCCCGGCTTGTTTGGTCAGCGAAGCTTACGGCATGAATCGCACCATGGAAAAGATACTCAAAGAGGTGGGTCAAACCGTGCCCAGCAGCAAGCCTGTGTTCGAGATCAACCCTAATCATGCCTTGATTGGTAAGCTGAAAAATGAAACCGATGAAAGCCGCTTCGCCGATTTGACCCTGATACTTTTCGACCAAGCCGTGCTAAGCGAAGGCGGACAAATTGACGATCCAGCCGCTTTTGTCCACAAACTAAACAATCTGCTACAGCAGATCATGGTTTAAGGCCCACAGACCTTTACAAAAAAAGCCGGGTTCTAGCCAGAACCCGGCTTTTTTATAGAGGCAGTAAGTTGCTCAAAGCGGGATTGTTCAATTTTTGAATGGCGAATTCGGCATTTTTGCGAATCCTGCCCCGTTCATTCAAAGGCGCTTTGTCATCCCTGAGCAATTTCAGGCAAGCGTCAAACGACTCACGGTAATATCCGGCCCAGTATGCCACAATGGAAAACTCATCCAGCAAGCCATACTGATAAATCCATTGCTCGACGAACAACCCATCCTTTTGATTAGGTATACTTAGGGCGTGTTTGCCCAATATATAGCCTTGGTGGAATTTATTATGCAGCCGGCAGAATCGTATCGCCCCATGCAAAGACTCCGCCCTAGCCGGAAAAACCTCATAAGCCGCAAGATAAGCTTGAATGACTTCCCCTTCGCCATGGCCTAAATCCTCCTTGAGCTTGCCTATTTGGTAGAGACTGTAAAATATTTCTTGATCCCAATATCCCATGGTGGACCGACGCTGATAAGCCTCCAATGATTTGAGCTTTTCACCACAATCCCGATAACTTTGGGCTAGATAAAACGTGTAACGGGAAATCAGGAATGGGTCAGTTTCGGATTTTAGGGCTTCCTCCAATACGAGAGCATCATCCAAGTATTTCATTGGGTTAGTGTTTCTAGCGCTATCTTGAATATGGTCGTTGAAAAAACCGTCGGCATTCGCCCGGGTCTTACCTTCACCGAGTTCCAAATACTCATGCAACACACCCTTGTAAAAAAATTCATGCCGGTTGCTAATCAATAGTGGCAAGCGATAAATGATACTGCCTAAACGCAAGGCGACATCGTAAACATCGGCCACCAATCCATTCTTGAATTGGTGGGCATTAAAATGTTTCGCATAGGTTAGGATACTGTCGGCATCAATCATGAGTGCATAATCAATGTCCCTTTTCTCCCTTAATCTTGCCAAAGCAAAACTACGGTTATACGCAAAATTCCGCCAAGGCTCTTCGACAACCTCGCCAGCCAGTTTCTTTTCCTTTAGATACTGTTTGACTAATGCCTGCGTCCCGTCCGTGGAGCCGGTATCTACAATACAAACATAGTCAATGAGCGGTATGACACTGTCCAGACAACGCTGGATGACCTTTGCCTCGTTTTTAACGATCATGCACAAGCCAATGCTTTTTCTCATCCGTATTTCCAAAAAGTCGATTCACTCACAGAACTGGGTTATTTCAAAAGGGGATGGTCTTTGGGCAATTGGCGGGAAATCCAGATTGCCAGTTTATGCTTCATATTGGGAATGTTTTCTTGGTCGATGGCAAGCGGTGTAATCAGTTTGTCGTTAACCAATAGCCGATAACTGCATTCGACTTTTTCGTTGGCTGTGGTCGTGGCGGGAAACGGAGTAAATCCACGGTTTTTTGCGTATTTTTCAGCGACCTCCAGAGCCTTTTTAAGAAGCTGGACTTCATTTTTCACTTTCATCTTTTCCAACCCTTGCTTGCTTGCAACAGAAAGAGAGCGTTTAAGAGCCTTTTGCCAATCGGAACATTATAGACCCGAGTGGTCAAGCTAGGCTATTTCTAAGACCAATCGGCTTTACTCTAGGCAGGTTGGCAGTCCGCTGGAAAGGTCAGGATAGCGCAACACCACACCCAACCCGTCAAGCATTCGACGATTGTCTAAACGCTTGGACTCCTCCAAAAACGATAAAATGCTTGGGCCCAGTGACCGCCTTGCTTCTTCCATGGAAATGACCGGTGGGCGAGGAAGCCTTAGCAAATCAGCGACTCGATTAAAATAATCACTCATGGTCGTTGGATTGCCATCGCTGATATTGTAGAGCTGCTCTGGCTGGTCAACTCGTGCGGCGAGGAAACAGGCTTGCGCCAGATCCTCCGCATGGATGCGGTTGCTCCACGGCGACTCGTCCTCACAAACGACGGGTGTGCCTCGCCGGATGCGCTCGACCGGCAATCTTCCGGGTCCGTAAATGCCGGGGACGCGGAGAATGACCGTCTCCACGCCGTTCAACAAGGACCATTCCGTCAACCGCTGTTCCGCCGAAACCCTACGCCTTGCGCGGTCAGACCGAGGATTCACCGGCCAGTCTTCAGTGACCCAAGCCCCACCACAATCGCCATACACGCCGCTAGTGCTGATATAAACCAGTCGATTGGGTAATGCTGATCCATTCAATGTGTTTAGCAAAGCCACTATTCTTGGGTCGCCATGGCCTTCTGAAGGGGGCGGGGCAAAATAATAAATGACTGCCACATCGCCTTTTAGCCCATCCAAAGTATTAGCTTCATCAAGATCGCCAAAAATGGGATTTATGCCATGTGTTAATAACTTTTTCGACGATGTATCCGAACGGGACAACGCGGCAACCTGCTTACCCGCCGATTGTTCCAAACCAGCAACGCGAATGCCTATGTCGCCACAGCCTATTATCAAAACTCGATTTTCGGAAACCATATCAATCATTTCATTTAAGCTAAGGACAAAACCCGACATACACAGCAAAACATCCCAATTTCAAAAGCTTCAAGCTTGTATTTTCGAGTGAATCATGTCTGGATCATCCAGAAAAGTAGTGGAAAAAGCTGTGGATAAGTTTGTGAGTTTTTTCAAATTGACGATCCCTATGCAGGTTACTCATTGGGCTGTGAATATCTCTTACGTCAACCGATTTTCACATCTGCCATTATTTATGTCATTGATATTTAATGCTTTAATCGTTCACAAAAAAGTAAACTCTTGAAATGGCTGTAAACTTTCAATGTCAAGACTCCGTTGACAGGTGGCGGTGGATAAACAATCAAAACGATGCGTTTGATTTCTTCTGTTTGGGCTCTAATTTGGCTGGTTTTTTTCCAAGGCTTTAGCCAAAAACCGCCCAGTATGTGAGTTGGGATTTGCCGCTACATGTTCAGGTGTGCCAGTGGCAATGATTCTTCCACCGCCATCGCCCCCCTCTGGTCCTAAATCAATAATCCAATCGGCTGTTTTGATGACATCCAGATTGTGTTCAATGACGACCACCGTGTTGCCATGGTCGCGCAATTGGTGAAGCACGGTTAACAACTGTTTAATGTCGTGAAAATGCAATCCCGTCGTCGGTTCGTCAAGAATATACAAGGTGTTGCCAGTATCGCGCTTGGATAACTCTTTGGCGAGCTTCACACGTTGAGCCTCGCCGCCAGAAAGGGTGACGGCATTTTGCCCTAGGGTGATGTAGCTTAAGCCAACCTCCATCAGGGTTTGCAGCTTGCGATGAACATTGGGGATGGCCGAGAAGAATGCACAAGCTTCCTCGACCGTCATTCCTAAAACTTCATCAATAGTCTTGCCGCGATAACGGATTTCCAAGGTTTCGCGGTTGTAACGCTTACCCTTGCAGATGTCGCAATGGACAAAGATGTCAGGCAAAAAATGCATTTCGACTTTAATGACGCCGTCACCCGCACAGGCTTCACAACGGCCACCTTTGACATTAAAACTAAAGCGCCCCGGGGTATAACCGCGTGAACGGGCTTCCGGGGTCGCGGCGAACAATTCCCGAATGGGCGTGAACAACCCGGTATAGGTCGCCGGGTTAGAGCGTGGCGTGCGCCCGATGGGGCTTTGGTCAATATCCACCACTTTGTCGAATAGCCCCAAGCCTTCGATTTTTTCACAAGGCGCGGGAGCTGCGCTCGCACCATTCAATTCACGGGCGGCGAACTTGTGCAAAGTGTCATTGACCAAAGTGGATTTACCCGAACCCGACACCCCCGTCACGCAGGTGAACAACCCTACCGGAAAAGACGCATCCACCCCTTTCAAGTTATTGCCAGTGGCATTGACCAGACGCAATACTTTGCCATCCGTGCCATGGCTTCTTCGGGTTGGAATCTCAATCTCCAAGCGGCCTGACAAATATTGCCCGGTCAACGAATCGGGATGTTCCAGAATTTGCTTAGGCGTCCCTTCCGCAACAATCTGTCCACCATGCACCCCCGCACCGGGTCCGATGTCCACCACATGATCAGCAATCATGATGGCTTCTTCGTCGTGTTCAACGACAATCACGGTGTTACCTAAGTCGCGCAAGCGAATCAAAGTTTTCAACAAGCGTTCGTTGTCCCGCTGATGCAAGCCGATGGACGGCTCATCCAACACATACATCACGCCCACCAGCCCGGCACCGACTTGGCTGGCTAGACGGATGCGCTGTGCCTCGCCGCCGGACAAGGTGTCGGCACTGCGGTCCAGCGTCAAATAATCCAAGCCCACATTGACCAGAAACCTCATCCGCTCGCGGATTTCCTTGACGATCTTCGCAGCCACTTCACCGCGCTGTCCGGGTAATTGCAAGCCATCAAAGAACTCCAGACCCCGGTTAACCGGCAGGCCAGTCAATTCCGGCAAGGCGCGTTCGGCCACAAACACATGACGGGCGCCTTTGTTTAAGCGGGTTCCGCCACAATCGGGACAAGGCTTGCTACTCATATACTTGGTCAAATCATCCCTCACCAAGCTGGAATCAGTTTCCCGATACCGCCTTTCCATGTTATGCACAACCCCTTCAAAAGGATGAAAACGAATGTCAAAACCACCCCGTGCATTTATGTGCTTAAACGGAATTTCTTCCTTGCCGCTGCCGAATAAAATCATGTCCCTGACCGACTGCGAAAGCTGTTCAAATGGTAGTTCAAGGTCAAAACCGTAATGATCCGCCAAAGAGTTGATGATCTGGAAATAGTAGGCATTGCGCCGGTCCCAGCCGCGCACCGCTCCGCCGGCTAGGCTGAGTTGTGGGCTGTGGACGACCAAACGGGGGTCAAAGTATAGTTTTACGCCCAGCCCATCACATTTTTGGCAGGCGCCTTTCGGATTGTTAAATGAGAAAATGCGCGGTTCCAATTCGCTCAAGGAATAGCCGCAATGCGGACAGGCATATTTGTCAGAAAACACTAGACTTTGCTTAGGCTCGTCTATCGAAACCACCAAAGCCAAACCTTCAGCCAGACGCAAGGTAGTCTCGAAGGATTCAGCCAATCTAAGCCCCAAGTCGTTGCGAATTTTGAAGCGGTCAACAATGACTTCAATCGTGTGCTTTTTCTTTAAATCCAGTTTGGGCGGTTCGTCCAACTCGTAGACTTCGCCATCAATGCGAGCGCGGATGAACCCCTGCCCACGCAACTCCTCCAATACCTGCACATGCTCACCCTTGCGTTCGTTGATGACCGGGGCAAGCAGCATCCAACGGGAATCCTCGGACAACGCCAACACCGTGTCCACCATCTGGCTGATGGTTTGCGCCTCCAAGGAAACGCCATGCTCCGGGCAACGCGGCGTACCGGCACGTGCATAAAGCAAGCGCAAATAATCGTAAATTTCGGTGATAGTGCCTACGGTTGAACGGGGATTATGGGAGGTGGATTTCTGTTCTATCGAAATGGCCGGTGACAAGCCTTCGATGTGGTCCACGTCAGGCTTTTCCATCACCGACAGGAATTGCCGGGCATAGGCTGACAGCGACTCTACATAACGCCTTTGGCCTTCGGCGTAAATGGTGTCGAATGCCAACGACGATTTTCCCGAGCCCGACAAGCCGGTAATGACAATCAGCTTGTCACGCGGTAGGTCTAGGTCGATATTTTTGAGATTGTGGGTGCGAGCCCCACGGATTGAGATAGTGTCCATGCGCAAAGTATAACGGCTTGGAACACGCTTGAGAAAGGTTTCGTTTGGAGGGAACGATCAATTTGACAAAAGCCCATGACCATGCAGGGTATCAAGCTTATGAGAACCGCGCAGCATGACCATGCCAATCTTTAATGTTTACTGGGCCGTCGAACACCTCTTCGGGGCCAACGAAATCCATCCCAAAACTTTGGCTCATCGCATTGATCCTAGCAGATATTGCCAATATTGCCCCTATTGTGCGGAAAGTCCAGGCCCATTCAGAAAATCAACCCACCGACGGCATCGACTGGCTGGAATTGCTGGAAACCGTATTGGTCTATAAACTACCGACATTCACTCGCGAGGAGATTCAGCAAATGCTCAATTTTAACGATGTAAGTTTGAAGCAAACCCGGTTTTATCAAGATGTATTCGGCGAAGGCCGCGTGGAAGGCGAAGCGGCCTTACTACTGCGTCAATTAGAACGCAAGTTTCCCCCACTGCCGGAGTCTGCCCGTCAACGCATCGCCACCGCCGATGCCGAAACCTTGTTGGTTTGGGGCGAGCAGATTCTGGATGCCAGCAGCTTGGAAGACGTTTGGGGGTCGTTGAGCCAGTCGAAACCTCTGCTTCCTTAATCGATGGATGTTTCGCAAATAAGCCAAGATGCATCGGCAACGGAAATAGCGGCCTATTTAGTGCCAGCCGGTTACGGAGTACCGTTGATGAGTGGGGGGAGTTCTCTGCCCTCAATATTGGACGTATTTCCAAAAGTGTCGGTCACGCGCAGCCCATAATAGTTTTGTCATCGTCTCTTGGTGGGTTCTCAAGCATAAGTTTGGGAACCTTTGTTAAGTTATAATCCAGCGTGACTAAAACCTAGGTCGTCAATTTACCACCCACCATTAAGAGTCAAATATGGCTGCTTTAAACATAACGGTTCCTGATTCTTCGTTCTCTGCTTTGCGACGTTCTCCCACAGAATTTGCTCGTGAAATGAAGCTAGCGGCTGCGATGCATTGGTATCAGCAAGGGATCATGTCTCAAGAAAGGGCTGCCGAATTGGCTGGACTCAATCGGCGTGATTTTATCCGTGCCCTGGCGCATGAAAACATGGATGTGTTTGTGGTGGATGATGACAGTTTGGCACGAGAATTGGGCTTGGAGAAATGCGCCGAATGAGCGAACCCATATGGGTAGGGGAATAGGCAAAATGAAATTATTGCGGGCATGGATTGAATTACACAAGGATGAGCTTATGGCTGACTGGCAGCTTGCGGTAGAGGGTCAGCAGCATTATAAAATTGAGCCGTTGAGGTAAACAAGATGAATCCTAGAATTCGTGAAGTCATTCCAACCGACAATTATCAATTGAAGCTGGTTTTTACCAATGGTGAGTCAGGAATTTACGATTGCTCAGATTTGCTCGATTTTGGCGTGTTTCAAGAATTAAAAGACATTGCCTATTTTAAGCGGGTTATCGTTCTTGATGGAACGGTGGCATGGCCTCATGAGCAGGATATTTGCCCCGATACACTATACTTGGATTCAGTGAAAGATTTTCCCAATTCCCAAACTTCAATTGTTCTAGCTTCCACGCTCCCGCGTGGGAATGCTGACGGCGGCACTCCCACGCCACAGGACCTCAGAGCAGTCAAATCGGTTTCCCACACTGGAGTGTGGGAACCATAATAAGCAGTTCGCGATTGATGCGGTTCGTACCTCACCGCACCCTACGGCACTGTAAAGCGGTGATTTCCAAAATTGAGAGATTACGACATGAATATTCAAGTTAATTTACAATTACCTGATACCATTTTTTCCGCACTTCGCAAAACCCCTGATGAATTTGTTTCTGAAATGCGGGTCACGGCGGCTGTTAAATGGTACGAAATGCAATTGGTTTCCCAAGCCAAGGCTGCTGAAATTGCTGGTTTGAGCCGTCATGACTTTTTGTTGGCGTTAAGTCGGTTCAATGTCTCGCCATTTCAAACCACACCGGAGGAATTGCAAAAGGAAATCGAGCGTGACTAAAGCGTGGGTCGTCAATTCATCGCCCACTATTCTGCTTGGTAAAATTCAGCAGCTTAATTTACTTTCGGCTTTGTGTGCGCAGCTCGTGATTCCTCAATCTGTTGCAGCCGAAATAAAGGATGGTCCCGACCATGATCCGGCAAAACTTTGGTTGGTTTCAGCGGGTCGAGATTTTATCCGCCCAGATGTTCCAATAGCGAATATTGTCTCTGCATGGGATTTGGGCGCGGGGGAAACCCAAGTTCTTTCTTGGTGCTTGTCGAACCCCGGCTTTGAAGCCATATTAGACGATGGTGCGGCACGAAGATGTGCGCAAACGCTTGGCATCCCGATGACAGGTACGCTCGGCATACTCATGCGAGCAAAGAAAAATAACCAAATTCCCTTACTTGCACCACTGGTCAAGCAATTGGTGCAAAACGGTTTTCGCATTGATCCGCCAACTTTAAAATATGTACTTGAATGGGCCAATGAGGGTAGGTGAAGTTGTGATCCAAGTTTATAACCGGAATTATCAACCGAGCTAGGCACTGGAATAAACCGCGAAAAGTATTCCGTGCCTCAATTATCCCGGATTCCGCTGCGCTCCATCCTGGCTACGCTGGCTATACTTGGATTCAGTGAAAGATTTTGCTGGTTCCCATAGTTTAGATGATCTAGTCCCAAAGCTCCGGCTTGGGGACGCTGCCCTATAGGCTCCAGCTTCCTAGACCGCTGCAAGCCAGAGCTTGCAAGGCAAGGTTCCCAAGCTGGGGCTTGGGAACCATCCAAAAACTTACCGTCGTGGAAAACTTAGGCCGGTATTTTTTGAGGCCCACGCCGTCTGACCGTGCCGATATCACGCCCGTCAACACGAATAACCGAACCTTCCCAGAAGGCTTCTATTGCCGAAGGGTCGTTGGGGTTGTACGGGCAGTCAGGGTCATCAACCCATTCCGGGGCGGTGGCGATGGCGGCAGCGATTTCTTCAGGACTAAGGGTAGGTTTCGGCAAAGTATTTTCTGGCTTCATGGCGTGTCGCTTTTCTCAGGCTTATGACTGGGGCTTGTCGCCGCTATCGGTGTAGGTCACGTGAACCACTTCGCCACGCAGCCAACGAAATCCATCCCATGCTTCTTAATGTTGGCTTGACGTTTAGTTTCGTCGTAGCTAATCATAGGCAAAACGTAGTAACAATTAACAGGAAAGTCAAGCAAATCCGAATCTGGCTGGAATTGCTGGCAACCGTGTGGTCTATCAACTAACTACATTCACACGAGAGGAGATTCAGCAAATGCTCAATTTTAACGATGTTAGCTTGAAGTAAACTCGATTCTATCAAGATGTATTCGGCGAAGGCCGCGTCGAAGGCGAAGCCGCTTTATTACTCCGTTTGCTGGAACGCAAGTTCCCCCCACTGCCGGAGTCTGCCCGTCAACGCATCGCCACTGCCGATGCCGAAACCTTGTTGGTTTGGGGCGAGCGGGTTCTTGATGCCAACAGCTTGGACGAGGTTTGGGGTAGTTGAGCCAGTCGAAAACGCTGCTTTCATAATCCATGGATGTTTTCGCTTATAAGTCAATATGGGGAAAGATACAATTTGACAAATGATAGGTCAAAGTGCGGTAACTACCTATATAAAAAAATCCTGATTCTGATCTGTTCTAGCATTTTTCGCTGCGAAACAGCTTACAGACCACAGTCATGGGCAAAAAGGCCACTAAATCCGGTTTCCGTTAGCCTTTCTTGTTCTTCTTTGCTGGCTTTGCTAAACACAAAGCAAAACGTAATTGTTGACAAGCTAAAAAAGACGGGAGTACAGTAAGGTAAAAGCCAAACCCGTTCGTAAGGCGGAGACGGAAAGTCACGGGTCCCTGAGTAGGCCAGAATAGACGAGGGGAAAGCCGGATTGCCAAGAGTGCCTCTTTTGCTGGGGTAACTCATGTCAATCCGGTTTTTTTCGGCCTAGAGGAATCACTTGCATTCTAGTACCGATTTACCCTATTACAGTGCGATTAAAGAGGATATTGATCATGTTACCAGTCAATCCAATCTTGAAAATTTTCGGCCAATTTCCCTTCCGGTTTTTGCGCTGTCTCATTGTATTAGTTTGTCTTGGTTCAGTTCTGCCGGGTGTTGCGGTGGCGGGGCTAAACCAATGGACACCGATTGGGCCGGGAACTTACAGTGTGGATTCCCTAGTCATCGATCCGGTCACCACCACGACGCTCTATGCTATTTCTCGGGCCAAGGTTTATAAAAGTATCAATGGCGGAGAGAATTGGAGTTCGGTCAATAACGGGTTGAACAATGTTTCGATCTCGGTCATCGCAATTGACCCAATCACGCCAACCACCTTGTATGCAGGCACGTCACAAGGTGGGGTTTATAAAACTACCGATGGCGGAGCCAACTGGTCGGCGGTTGGCAGTGGCAATGCCGATTTGTATTTTGCTTCGGTGACTGTCCTCGTCATCAACCCCCAGACAACCTCTACGCTTTATGCGGGTACGAATGTTGGAGTTTTCAAAAGTATTGATGGCGGAGCCAACTGGGTGGCGGTCAATACCGGACTGAGCAACACTAACCTACTCAGTATGGCGATTAATCCTCAAACACCCTCTACGCTCTATGCGGGTACAAACGGTGGGGGTCTTTTCAAGAGTAATGACGGTGGTGTGAATTGGTTATCAATCATCTTCACTGGATATAAATCTTATCGAAATATAAATGTAATTTCAATTGACCCCATAACACCATCCATTATATATATAGGAAGCAGTGATGAGGTTTTTAGCATACTTTTGAAAAGCATAGATGGTGGCGCACATTGGTCAGATTTGAAACCAACATTTTTAATGGGCTTTAAGTTTTTTAAGTCAATCACCATTGATCAAAAAAATACGCAAAATATCTATATAACAACTTATTTCTCTCGTTACTATCCTGATTTTGTTGACCTTCCTTATTCTTTTAAGTCATCTGATGCTGGGCAGACTTGGGCTATTACCCCTTTAAATAAAATTAATACTTATTCTATTGTTTTGGATCCAAAAAATAATAACACTCTCTACGCCGCTTCCTATCTAGGTATTTTTAAGAGCGTTGACAACGGTGTAAACTGGAATGTTTTCGGTGCTGGCATTCCCGATAATCCAGGTTATTTTAGTGGCTTATATAATTATCATTTCCCAAGTAGTCCCCATATAACATTTTTAAAATCTGACCCCCAAAATAATAATACTTTATATACTGGAACTATGATATATGCAGACTATGGTAATTTTGGTAATCCCACATTTGGAATTGGCCCCTTATTCAAAACAACAAATGGTGGAAAAACATGGCAATATCTTTATTCTGGTCTTGAAGCTTATAATATAGCAAATTTAATTATCGATAGTAAAAATACATCCACGCTTTATGCCATATCTGGTGACAAAATACTTCTCTTCAGTGGTGATGGCGGTATTACTTGGCAGAAGCTCAATTTTTCATTAAACTCTTCAATCTCCTTTATCGAGGTAGACCCTTTTAATTCCCTGAATTTATATGCCATCCGTTCTGGAGTCATCATTAAGAGCACGGATGGCGGTGTCAATTGGAGCATCGTTTCTAGTAGCCTGAATAGTACGGTTAGCACCTTGGCTTTTGCCAAGAATACCGACAATTTAATATATGCGGCAACCAGTGGTGGCATTTATAAG
>CAIYXP010000140.1 GCA_903930145.1 uncultured Methylococcaceae bacterium | reverse complement strand
GTCTGGCGGTCACCTGACAAAGTTTACGAGCTGAGAATGTTTGTCTGGCGGTCACCTGACAAAGTTTACGAGCTGAGAATGTTTGTCTGGCGGTCACCTGACAAAGTTTACGAGCTGAGAAAGTTTGTCTGGCGGTCACCTGACAAAGATTACGAGCTGAGAAAGTTTGTCTGGCGGTCACCTGGCAAAGTTTACGAGCTGAGAAAGTTTGTCAGGGCGCCGGAGGAAACAGTTTGGTGGCTTGCAATATCACTTTGTGGAACCCGTAAGTGATTTTTTCGGCTAATTTTCTTTGTGATCGGGCTTCTTGAACGATTGTAGCCGTTTCCTCTTATTTTCAGCGAGGCAATTCAAAAAGTTGGGGGTTATTCTCAGCAAGGGAGCAATAAAATTAAGCCCGGACGGAATAGAAGTCTATTGATGGGGCGGGTTTTGGGTATGTTTTAGATCAACTCTAGCCGTTTTTCCACCCGTTCGAGTCGTTCGTTAAAGCGGTCCAGCGTGGCTTGTTGCCGGTATACGTCTTCCTGTGTTGATAGGTTGTCCGCCCGTGCCCGTGTCGTTGTGGTTTCTAAACTGGTAATCCTGCTGGATAGCTCGGAAAGCTTTAGCTCTATGCGATCCTGTCCGGCGCGTAAAGCCCGTAAATGCTCTAGGACTAGATTTTCTACGTTGTCGGTCATTGTGGTTTCCCCGTGGTGCTTTTGCGGCTATTCTATCATTTGCTCGTCCCCTAGCTCTAGTTTCACAGCCATTAAGTTAAGGATTTTGCAAATGTCAAAGACTGTTTGTAGTCCCGTCTTCAGCCGGTTGTTTCCGGCCAGTTTGCCGCCTAAAGGCGGGACTACGAACGAATGGTTCCAGTAGCTTCTATACTACCGGTTCGCCACTCCATGCGGCACATGCCCGGTTGGGACATGCTGACTGGCGGATTCGCAATGGCCTTTCTGGTCGTCAAAGAAGATATCCGCGCCAAACGCCCTCAGGAATTGGCCCTTGGGTAAGCCGCCGAGGAACAGCGCTTCGTCGATGCGGATGTTCCAAGCGCGTAAGGTGCGGACGACGCGCTCGTGGGCGGGTGCGCCCCGTGCGGTGACGAGGGCGGTGCGGATCGGGGATTTCTCGGCATCGAATTGCTGTTGGATGTGGTGCAAAGCGGCAAGAAAATCCTTGAACGGTCCGCCAGTCATCGGTTCGTGGGCGGCGGCTTTTTCGTTTTCGGTGAAGGCTTCCAAGCCTTGGGTTTTGAAAATTTGTTCGGACTCGTCCGAGAACAGCACCGCATCGCCGTCAAATGCAATGCGCAGTTGTTCGGATTGATTGTCGCTGGAATGGGAGGCATAAATAGTGGCCGCCGCATAACCCGCGTTCAGTGCCTTGACCACGTCTTCCGCATTGGCGGATAAAAATAAATGTGCGCCAAAAGCGGCAATATACCCAAACGGGGACTGCCCACTGGTGAAAGCGGCGCGACAAATGTCCAATCGGTAATGGGCGATGGAATTGAAAATGCGCAATCCGGTGTCTGCACTATTGCGCGAAAGCAAGATGACTTCAATTTGCGGTTGCGGCAAGGCATTGTTGATGGCAAGTAGCTTTTGCACCATTGGAAAAGCAACACCGGGGGCGAGGATTTCCTCCTCATGCTCCACTTGATGGCGGCAAAAGGCATCTTTGCCTTCGTGTTCAAAGATGCTATGGGAATCGTCCAAGTCAAATAGCGCCCTGGATGAAATCGCCACGACCAATTTAGGCTCGGTTCTCATCGGATCATGCGTGATTGTTTCAGGCCGAAATCATTGTTTCCAACACATCCAATTCCTCGACCGTCCCCAAGGCCAATAATTGGTCATCCGCACACAGAATCGTCTCAGGGTCAGGGTTGGGGATGACGTTTTTGTCCCTCAATATGACGAGGATGCTTGCCCCGGACTTGCCTAAGGCGTCCAAAGAGGCGAGGCTTTGACCGATCACCTTGGCCTCAGTAGGAACTTTAATGCCTTCCAAGTTCAAGCTTTGTTCGTCCCTTTTAATGACGGTGTCGAAAAAGTCCACCACAGCGGGGCTAAGGATCAAATGGGCCAGACGGCGACCCCCAATGGCGTAAGGGCTTATCGCCCGGTTGGCACCGGCTCGTTCAAGCTTGGGTATGCTGGCATCGTCCACGGCACGGGACACAATGTACAAGTCGGATTTCAACACCCTCGCCGATAGCACGATGTAAAGATTGTTGGCATCGTCACCCGTGGTCACGATCAAGCCATTGGCCCTAGTGATGCCCGCCTTGATTAACACCTCGTCATCGCTGGCATCGCCTAGGAAATGAAGATAACCATGCTGATGGGCATAATGTTGTGAATCAGTTCCGGGGTCGACAATGACGAAGGGAATACGGGATTCATAAAGCTCTGCGGCGGCCTGCTTGCCTACGCGGCCTAGGCCGGCAATGATGATATGGGACTTGAGTTTGTCAATTTCACGTTGCACTTTTTTTGCTCCCAGAGGATCGCTGATGCGACGGCTGACCAAGTAATCCATCACAATCGTCAGGCTGTAAAACAGGCTGGCGATTCCGAAGATGGCGATGAACATGGTGAATATCCGACCCACGCTAGTCAGGTGGATGATTTCGCCGTAGCCGATAGTGGAGATGGTGGTGACTGTCATGAACAAGGCATCCAACCAAGTCGCACCCTGATCCCGCCCCAGCCACATATAACCCACGGTTCCCACCACGGTTACCATGAAGACAAGCGCGGCGGGAAAGGCCAGCCGGACTCGCAACATATTGGAGGATTCAACCGTCTTCATAAAACAGGCTTATTCAACACGATGATGATATTACAACATCAATCGGCGAAAATCAGGTATTGTTACGGTATGTTGCCAGATAATATCAAAATTGTCGCTCAAGGAAGCCGCCATTCTAGGCGCATTGAAATTGGCCACGCTTTCATAGCGGTCAGAGTGCTTCTGATAAATCACCATTTTGCGGTCGGCAATCAACATGGCTTCATTAAATTCTGCATGATGTTCGCCTGGTTTTCGTATTTCCATGAAACTGCTCAAGCGCATGGCCATTTCCACCAGTCGGTGGTCGTTGCGGGAAATCAATGTTGCTGGATCGATGACGACAATTCGTACTTTGCCCCGGTGAGTCAAAATCATATTTTTGACAGAATCGAGAAAATCCTTGGTGTCATAAACCACAGGTTCCAGTGATCGGCTAATGATGTCCAATTGCCGTTTGGCCGTTCCGGTCATGGCTAAAGTGATGTTGTGCAATTCAGCAAAAGAGGCAATGGTCACGTCACCCTCGGTTTTATTGATCGGGGCATTGGCGTCATCAATCATGAGAGACTCCGAAGCTTGAATAGATTAAATTGACGTGGAGAGCGAAAAAACGGAAAACAGGGCAATACAACCGGCTCAATAGGCTGTTCCCCGAATTGGGGATTGTAGGAGGAAAGTGTCGAATGGAGCAAGGGCAAGATTTACCGTCCCGTGTATTCAAACTGATGTAATGCAGCAGTCCAAGATGGGTGATTCAAAGCTTGCTCAGATAGGCGAAGCAAACCCCCATTTCCAATTCTGTAGTCAAAGCAAGCTTTGACGCTCCCGGGTCAAAGCTTGCTATCATGTTCCTATAACGCTAGGAAAAAAATGGCACCCGTGTGTCACACAATTAAGGCGGCACTAAGGCCGCCTGACGTTTACCAAGAGCGAATTTCGCCCGTGTCGAGATGGACAAAATCGGCGGAACCATAGTAGCCAACACCGCCTTGTTGCAGGGCAAGGGCCACTTGTTGGATGGATCGGATGCCAACATCATCTGAGCGTAAGTCGATGGCTTTGCCTTCGATATGCATACTGTGCTCGGCAACGCCATGACCGATTTTGCGCAGCCATTGGTTAGTTTCAGGGGAACGGTAGCCGGATACGATGTTGTATTCGCCCCGACCGCCCGTTAACACAGTGACCGCATAAAGCAGGTCTAACAAGGCCGGGTCCATGGGGCGTGACACCTCAGCATGGTGGTCGCGCAGGAAATGGCTGAAACTGGAGAGCAGTTCTTCGTCATAGTTCTGCTGGGGGGAGCAGATAAACCCCCATTCTTCCTTGGTATGGGTGTTGAACATGCTGATTTTGCGTTCCCTACCCAAGGAACTGGCAAATGCCTCGGCTGATGGGATAAGCAGGGAAGCAGCGGCAGCGGCTCCGACTCGGGTTAGAAAGGCCCGACGGCTAATGCCGCCAGTGGCTGGTTGACCATGATGGCCTTTTAAACGATTCAAATTCATGCAGTAAAACCTCGCTGGTTATGTTGCTGCTCAATAGCTACAGCTTAGGGCCTCCAGGACAGCCCCAGTGACGATAAGCCTTACTTTACCGACTAAACACCCTTTTTGGCAACATTTTATTGCCGCAAAGTTACATGCACTTTACAGGCCAAGCTATATGTAATAACGGCTAACCCCCTAGATTGCTAGGCTTTGGATAGCCGCATCAATTTTATGTTTCTGCATATAAAATAATGTATGTTCAAAAAAAGAAACAATCGCTTCGTCAAAATCGTCGAGATTTCGGGTGGACGCAGTGAAAAAAAGATCGGCAAGCATTGAAAAATGCCATTAGCCAAACCTTGGAATCCTATCGCCCAAACCCATGGCATATCTAGCCAATAAGCGCTTGCCCGGCGGGAATCGGTCCAAAGCCAGCAAGCCAAGGTTTCTGCCCCATGCCATGGGGAAGAATTCTGTGGAGAAAATCCTGACCGTGCTATCGGTAAAACCGATGACCCGATTCAAATCTTCCTGCCTAGCCTGGGCGTAGCGTTCCAAGAATCGCCTTTCGCCGATGTCCTCGCCAAAATCCAAGCGGGAAATCAGCATGTCGGCCAACAATCCGATGTCCCTTAGCCCGAGATTAAGTCCCTGACCCGCCACGGGATGGAGTTGATGCATGGCGTTGCCCACCAACACCACCCGCTGGTCAGTCATGCGTTCGGCCCGGATCAGCTTGAGTGGAAACCCCTGCCAACGGGAAGCCAAGCTGAGCTTGCCCAGCCAATAGCCAAATGCAGATTGCAATTGCCGGACAAATTCGGTTTCGGAAATGCCCATCAGGTCAGCCGCGTCGTCGGTTTGCTGCGTCCACACCACCGAGTAGCGTCGCTTGGCTATGGGAAGAAACGCCAAAGGGCCAACCGGGGTGAATCGTTCGTAAGCCGTGAAATCGCTGCTTTTGCTGGTGTTGACCTCGGTGACGATGGCGGTTTGCCGATAATCCCTGACGGTCTGACCAATTTCCAACAATTTGCGTGTTGTGGAATTGCCGCCGTCAGCGGCAACCAGCAAGCGGGCGGTCAGATTAGTGCTTTCAGTGCCTTCTCTGAGGCTGACATGGACGGCATCCTCGCTGGCCTTAAGTCCTACGACATTCGCAGGACAAATCATTGTCACGGGGCTAAGGCTAAGCTTTTCGGCGACTGCTTCCTCCAAGCTGCGGGCAGTGGCGACATAACCCAAAGCCGGGACGCCTTCACGCTCCGCATCCATGCGTAATTTTCCAAAGTGACTCCGATCCGAAACATGAATATGCCGAATCGGTGCGGCTTTCTTCACTACCTCTTGCCAAATGCCGATTTGATCGAGGATCAAAGACGATCCCCAAGCCAAAGCCAAGGCACGATCACCCGCACTCGAAGCCAGCCGGGTTTCCGCAGGGATGGATTCGATCACAGCAATCCGTAGCGATGTTTTGGCAAGGGCCAGTGCCAAGCTGCCACCAACCAATCCTCCCCCGACGATTAACACATCATAGTCGTAAGTCATCGTGTTGCCTCCATGAATGCCTCAATGTCGGCCACCGATTTAGGCATGGCGCTGCTCAATACCTCACAGCCTTGTTCGGTCACCAACACATCGTCCTCAATCCTGATGCCGATGCCGCGCCATTTTGGATCGACTTCCTTGCAGGTTGGCGAGACATACAGGCCGGGTTCTACCGTCAACACCATGCCCGGTTCCAGTGACCGCCATTTATCATCGATCTTGTAATCCCCCACGTCATGCACATCCATGCCTAGCCAATGGCCCGTCCGGTGCATGAAAAAAGGCTTGTATGCCTCGTCCTTGATGAGTTTGCTCACCCGCCCTTGCAGCAAACCTAAGTTGACCAAGCCCCGAACCAACACTTTCACCGCTGCTTCGTGGGGTTCGATCCAGTGATTGCCAGGTTTGATTTTGGAAATGGCAGCCAATTGGGCTTCCAGCACCAATTCGTAAAGCAATCGCTGTGGTTCGCTGTAGCGGCCATTCACCGGAAAAGTCCGCGTGATGTCGGCAGCATAATTGCCATATTCAGCACCCGCATCGATTAGCAACAAATCGCCATCGCGCAATTGGTCTGCATTTTCCGTGTAATGCAACACACAGGCGTTGTGGCCCCCCGCGACAATGGCGGGGTAGGCGGCATGACGCAAACCGTGACGCATGCACTCATGGGCAATTTCCGCTTCGAGTTGATATTCATACATTCCAGGTCGGCAAATCGCCATCGCTCGCTTATGGGCATGAATGGACACCTCGACCGCTTTGCGCATCAGATTGATCTCATCCGCGCTCTTGCGCAGACGCATTTCATGCAGCATACGATCCAAGGCCACGAATTCTTCGGGTGGCTTGGCCCCGGTTCTTGCCTTTCCACGCAGGGTGTTGACCGCCGCCATCACCTGTTGATCCAGTTCGGCGTTCATCCCAATGGGATAGTTGACCAAACTTTTGCCGTCCAGTAGGGTAGGGAGGGTTTGGGCGAATTCCTCGATAGGAATGGCTTCATCGGCTCCAAATTGATCCTTGGCACCTTCCAAACCCGCATGTTTACCCGTCCAAATGGCTTTGGTTTCGTCAAATTTTCGGCAAAATAGGATGAATTCTCCCTTTTTCCGACCCGGCGCAAAAACCGCCACGGACTCTGGTTCGTCAAATCCGGTCAAATAATGAAAATCACTATCCTGTCGATAGGGATATTCCACATCCCGGTTTCTGGTCACGGCCGGGGCGCTAGCCAACAAGGCGATGGAGTTTTTTTTCATATTCCGCATCAGATGTTTGCGGCGCTGTTTGAATTCTCCGGGAGTAATCATCAGGCAACTCGATTAATGAAGGTAAGATTTCACAGGGGGTGGCTGCATGTCTCCGCGAATCAATTGCACGCTGATGCGCACAAATTCGCTAATTTCGGCATAAGCCAATTCGTCTTCCTCGCCGGAAGCGTTCTCGTCCAATCTTGAAATGTCTGCGAGGTCATGCAGGACTTCTTCGCAATCCCCAGGCCACGCATCTTGGGAATGAGCGAAGCCTATGCCATACAGAAAACCTTGGCACCAGCCGCTCAGTGCGCGAGCCCGTTCGGTTAACAACTCGTCATCGTCTGGAAGGAAAAGTTTGAAGGAGAAATCAACTGCTTGCATAAGCCTGCAAGTTTCTTCAAAGAGATCTTTCATGGTCTCTTCTTCCTCAGCCGTCAGTTCATTGCGGTCATCACCGAAGACTTGGATCAGCCAATCCTCGGGGGCAACGTCTTTGTTTACACACAACATGCCGGCGAGCATTCCATGTGCCTCGGCTGCACTCACGGTGGCCTCGTTGTTATTCACGACATCCTCGACAACATGATAAGATAAGTTTTGCATGGTTCCCGCCTTGTGGACCGTTGACTATTTAATTATGCTACCACTTCGGCTGGGTTAGCCGAAAGACAACTTTGCAACCACATGGGGATCATGTAATGAATGAAACAAAATCGCCGATCAAAGTCCATCTTCTCGGCAAAGAATATCCCATCGTCTGTCCACAAGACGAGGAGCACGAGCTTTTGATTGCCGCACGTTACTTGGATGATAAGATGCGACAGATACGCGACACTGGTAGGGTTTTCGGTGCCGAGCGTATTGCTGTAATGGCTGCATTAAACATCGCGCACGAATTTATCCAATTGCAACAGCAAAACAGACTGCTATCAGCAGGCATGAGCGAGCGAATTCCCACCCCCCACGAAAAGACCGATGCCACAGTGGGTTCAGAATAATTTGCTTGGCGCTGTTGCGATACACTGACAACCAAGTAGAATAGTCATGGGTGTTCCCTGCGGCGTTCGAGGCACGCTGGGTTTTTTCTTGAGCCTAATTCCTAACCCCGGGATAGTAAAGGCCAATGATGTGAGCATGTCCGCTATAAGCGGGAAGCCTGATTCTTGGCCTGCACCTCCCACCT
The DNA here is from genome assembly GCA_903930145.1 of uncultured Methylococcaceae bacterium. Taxonomy (GTDB): domain Bacteria; phylum Pseudomonadota; class Gammaproteobacteria; order Methylococcales; family Methylococcaceae; genus Methylumidiphilus. The sequence continues at coordinate 2,414 of CAIYXP010000140.1, read as the reverse complement.
GAACCTACGGTTCAAGGGCGAAAGCGAGCCACGGCGCAGGCGGAGAGCACCCCCACTTCAAACAAAGAAGCACCAACATGAAACACTGGTTAATGAAGACAGAACCGGGTGAGTTCGGAATTGATGACTTGGCTAGCCGCCCTAATCAGACCGAACCTTGGGATGGGGTGCGAAATTATCAAGCCCGCAACATGATTAGGGATGAGATGAAAACCAACGATTGGGTTTTCATTTACCACTCCAACTGTGAAATGCCCTCCATCGTAGGCATAGCCCGCATTGCCAGGGAAGCTTATCCCGACCCTACCGCTTTCGACCCTCAACACAAACACTTTGATTCGTCCAGTCAGTTGGACAATCCCCGCTGGTACATGGTGGATGTTCAATTTGTGCGCAAGTTGACACGCTCCATTGCATTGGCTGAACTCAAAGGCAAGCCGGAACTGTCCGGTTTAGCCTTGGTTAGAAAGGGAAATCGCCTCTCGGTCATGCCAGTGGATGAGGCAATGTGGGATTTTATCCTGTCGTTGGAATAAAGACTGGAAAGGTAGTGGCATAAAAAAACCCCCGGTCCAGTTTGGGCCGAGGGTTCAAAAATAAACAGTTTTACTTAGGTTTCTTGCTGACAACGAAAGCATACAAGTTATCTATGCCTTCCGCGACAGTCTTATTGGCCGCAAAGGCAGGCATTGCGCTTTTGCCTTCCAATACGATCTTTTTGAACTCTTCCAGAGTGGCGGTTTTTGGGCTGGTCAGCAAGTTTGGAAACGCAGCCGAACCCTGCAAGTTTCCGCCATGACAGGTTTCACAGCGTTGACGCTGATAAATTTTCTCGCCAGCGGCGATATCAACTTCCGCCAATGCCGATTGAGCAAAACCTGCTAGAAATGCACCAGCGATGATGGTTCCGACTACAGAAAAATTCTTCTTCATTGTTTTTCCTCTTTTAAATTTCATAAGCTTGGTTTAATAGGTTCCTCGTGCCAGGTTGGTCGCTTCCTGCGAACTGTTACTGGCTCTTTAAGGAAATTCCGCCGCTTTTCAGCAGACCGTAGAATTATAGTATTGACCAGCCTTTCTCGCCAATGTTGCTTTGACTTTCCACGAAATAGTTATTTGCATGGACAATGGGGGTGACGATGTAAATGCGGGTCTTGCCCTGCCTGAACACGCCCTTGTTAGGCAAGACTTGGACTCCTGCATCACATTTAATTATACCCGGCAAACGCAAAGCCTTTTTCGTTCTTCAAATCATGATACGATACGCGGATTGATGAAATCTTTCACTTAATGAGTTAGCGAATGCCATGAGCGAACAAAAAATCAACGAAGCAATAGGCGCATTGCGCGAAGAAGGGGATCGTCTTGACAACCCTGAGTCCAAACAACGTTTAACCAATCTGGTCGATAACATTGAACAGTATGTGGATTATTCAGGGGTTAGCGAGGAACATCAGGATTTGGTCGAAGATGTGAAAGAAGCCATAGTCCATTTTGAAGTGGAGCATCCTAGCATCACGGGCATCCTCAACGAAGTCATGATGACCTTGAGTAACATGGGAATATAATTACATTCTTGGACGCAGGCAGGACGGAAACAGGGAAGGTTCAAGCCCGACCCCCACTTCGGCTTCGTTCAGGGCAAGTTCGGCTTCGCTCAGGGCGAGTCAAGTCCAGCCTTCCGGTTTGCCGGCATGGGATTGTAGTTCTCGGGGATAATATTCGTCCCCCAACTGACGCATCTGCTTCAATATCCAATCCCTCCGTTTGAGCACATAGGAAGATGGCTTGTCCACTTTAAGTTTTAGCGGATTGGGAAGCACGGCAGCCAACAATGCCGCTTCGCCGGGTTGAAGCCGGATGGCAGGCTTGCCAAAGTAGGCTTGGCTCGCCGCTTCGACTCCATAAATGCCGTCCCCAAACTGGACAATGTTGAGATAGACTTCCAATAACCTGTTCTTTGACCACAATAACTCCAGTAAAACAGTCAAAATCGCCTCCAATCCCTTGCGAAACAAATTGCGTTGCGGATAAAGGAAAAGGTTTTTCGCCGTTTGCTGGCTGATGGTGCTACCACCGCGGATGCGCTTACTGTGTTGATTGCGCTTGAAGGCTTGGACCATGGCTTCAAAATTAAAGCCATGATGGTGAACGAAAGACTGGTCTTCTGCGGCAAGAACTGCAAGCCCTGCGGCAGGTGAAATCGATGACATGCCGACCCATTGCTGGCGAAGTGTGAAGTCTTGCCTGCCTTCACGCCAAGCTTCAAACTCTGCCCTTAACATAAATGCACTGGTGGGGGGCGGAATCCAGCGTAAGGCGAGGATGAGTCCGACCATCAGCAAAACACCCCCCACAAGGGCTTTGAATAATAATTTGCCGAAAGAAAGTTTATTTACGGGTCGACCGAGTTT
>CAIYXP010000139.1 GCA_903930145.1 uncultured Methylococcaceae bacterium | reverse complement strand
GCAATACACAAACTATTTTTGGGGCTAATTTTTGTTCTTCGATACCTTCGATTTTTTCACTTGTTAAGATTATTGTAACCGAGTTGTATTCAAATGGTAATAAAGGCAAGCTACTATACTCGGTTAACAAGATTAATAAAGCACAGATTTCTTTTTAGTCATTCATTGGTGAAACGCCATTAATGTTGCTGAAATCTCACCATAAGAATTTAAAAAAACGAGTTATTTTTGGATAGAATTTGCTTTCCCATCCGACTTATTCAAAATTTTGACATTGAGTCCGATGTTTCAATTGGTCGGCGCGGTTGCGGCATTGTCATTGCTGAAGGTTTTTATCATTTCGATACAAGAATTTCCAGCGAAGCAAAGCTTGTCGTTCCGGTCAATTCCGTCCAATACATTTTATCCACTGCGGCGATAGTCCAGTCCGCCCTACGGCGGGCATTAGTTTATTTCAAAAATATTGCTAAAACTAACTTTACCTATGGCGATAGGTTGACATCCGAGTTTCCTGTTTATTTTCTGGAAAACCATGAATATTTACTTGAGTTTAATAGGGACAATCCTAGTTTTTTAGTTTCCAGCGATATTTTCTATTCATTGGGTTTAAGTTCAGCAGGTTTGCAAGCAGGACAATGCACAGCACATTTCGACACCTTACTAGGTTTCGAACTTATATTAGCCTTGGGACACTTTTTTATATTGAGTGTCCTATTGGGTCGAACTTCTCGACAAGCTCTTCATGAAACAGTTCGTCTATACAAGTCATTGACCAAAGCAGAACAAGATGGCATCCATATGGTATTGAAAAGTCCATATGTCGACAATGGCAATCTTTTTTCGCTTTTCTTAGAGCGAGCGAGTTACCAAGCTTCTTACAATGGGCAAAGTGCATCCGCCATGCATTGGGTGGATTTGCAAGTCACTTGGCTGCTTGGACAAGAAAAAATAGACCTGCCTTATAGCCGCCAAAAAGCACTGGCCATTCTGGCAGACGATATTGACACAGACACGAAGCGAATCAAACTTTATGAGTTGTTGCGGGGTTATGACCGCATGGTGGAAAAGGCCAACATCACTCGGCTTTCCAATGAGGTCTGCAGTGCCGGCCAGCAATTGATTTTCGGGCGGATGTCTCGGGCATTCCACAATCAGGCAAGTCTTTTTGCAGACTCAAAGCTGGTGATTCCATTGCCGGAATGGCAGACGATTGCTGATGATCTATCTCTTTGGTTGGATGCCAGCCCGAGTTTGCAGACCTTTGCGGGTGACTTACAGTTACTTCTAACCAGCACGGTTGAAATTCCGCTAACCCAATTGGAAGGTGTTTGCGAACGCCTCGAAGAGGCAGTGGTGGAAGAGCAGAAATGCTTGTTATTGACGGGGCTTCGCGAAGAGAGGGAATGCGGGGAAGGCAACCCGCCGCCTTCGTCTAATTCGGACAAGGAGGCATTTATGGCCCTAACCCTGCAACGGCTTCAGTTAATCGGACGGATTCGCCAATCCCTGCCTTCCGCCGAAACACGGCCAGCCGCATTTGTGGTGATTAGTCAAAGGCCATCGCCCACAGGTTCCCATCTTCTCATTAAAATCAATGAATTGCAGGAACCCTATCTGGGGAAATCGGAAAACCTGCTGAAACTCGCACGCCTGTCCGGCGATCGCATGTACAGCAGCCCCGACTATGGATGGTTGGAAGTGGCTGACCATTGGATTGAGGCCATTCCCTTGTTCATCAAGGAGCAGGTGTCGCTGGATAACGGGGTTGAGAGCACTAAGACCTTCGTTGACATTGCCGCGATGGAAGAATCCTTCCGTGAGGAAATGGCTGACCAATGGGCAAGGAACATTCGTAATGTACTGGAAAGCGAGTTTCTGTCTTTGGCAAGGGAATGCATCGGCAACCCGTTATTTGGAGAAAATGGCGGGGATGGGCTTAGTCAAGGCTTGGGGGAATCGACCAATGTCAGCGATGTTGCCGCCCTTGGCGTTTTGTCGGGTGAAATTTATCGCCAGAAGGTGGGCGACATCCATCGTCTCGTTGAATATGAAAACCTCCCGCCATTCGATGCGTTAAAACGGATTTTGCCGGATTCTGAACTCTATCAAAAAACCTTGGGGCATGTTCAAAACCAAGTTTCTTGGTGTGTCGCATCAAAAAAGGTGCTGCTGGAAGCCGATTGTCTGCGAGATTTCGAACAGGAACTGGATCGCTACAAAGTCATTGCATTGAAACCCCGTCGTCAATTGCCCGCTTTGCATGTCCTGACGACACAGTCAGCCGGCATGACAGACGGGTACATCAGGACATGGTTGGAAGAATCCATGGCCCTATTCAATATCATCGACGATTTGGGCTTGCACGAAGCAGTCACCCAACGCCAAGCCCTATTCGCCGAGCGCCTACTTTACTTGGGCGAGAGAATCATCCGGGAACTGGGAATCTGGGTGGAAGTGGAGGAGTTATGCATCAGTGGCCAGTTTTCCGAAGCAACGGCACTCCGTCAGGTCATCCGCCAAAACAAGGCTGTTCAAGACGAGTTGTCGGTTTTAGGCGCATTGTTCGAATATGTGGAACTGACGACAGGCCAAAGTTCAGGCGACTCATCCGCCGAGCCAGTGTCTTTGGACGTTTGCTGGCATTCGCTTGACGCGGTTCATCAGGAGTGGGCATTGGAGCAGGTGCGGCTACGCAATGCCGATGCCTTAAATGATTTGGTCAAGACCGATTCGGTTTTAACATCCGGGCCGCTTTGCCAATTGAATGCTGTGCGCGAGAGTATATTGGCAGATGTAGCCTACCGTGAAGATATTGCCACCTATACTCGCTTCGCGGCACGCCGCCAAGCATTATCAAGGCTGGATGCCGAATACCCGCACTTGTTTTTAAAGGAACTTGGAAAAACCTTTTTTCGACGATTCCAAAGCCTCGCAAAAACCACGGCACGCAAACAAATCATAGCGGAGCGGAAGCTGAACCATCTTAGCCTCCATCCATTTTATTACGTTCAAGCCACAGGCGGCAGTAAGCGTTATCACTTGCTGTATACGCCCAGCCGGGTCGATCTGGGGCAGCGTGAACGGGAATCGGTGGAAAGCTGGTCACAATGGGTTGGCGGGGCGGATGCGGCGGCGGCAACAGTGGGCCGGGAGCTTTTTAGCCTGATTAACAAAGATGTCCGCGTATTTGAGAGCCTGACCGAGCCGGAAATACTAAAAACGGGTGAAAACGCCTCCATGACCGCTCACTTTGGCTTCTCCAATTCGTTGTCACTGATGGTTTCAGCCGCCCAGCATGGAGATTTTGAAACCATGAGCGACAATATGAATAGCCGACGGGACCGGCTTGTTCATCCGGCTGGCGAGGGTTATGGGGGATATTGCGTTCCCAAGGATGGTTTGTTCCTAGAGTTCGTGCTGAGTTTAAGCCGTGAGGAAAAATTGAGACAAATTGGCATTCCTGATGCTTTGCATGGGACATTGTCCGAACATGCCCATCGACTCTTGGATAGCCGTCATCAATTTGACACTGACGTGGAATGGCAGCAATGGGCGGCCCGCCAGTTGGAGTTACAGGAAGGCTTGGGGTTGGACGCATCTCAATCCGCAGGATTGCAAGTATTCCAATCCACCCGGGTTGCCCAAGTGCTGGACAGCTTCGGGCAACCTGAGTTGCGTGACCCTTACCGGCTGATGTGCGGCCTAGTCGCCCGTTGGGGATTGCATAAAATGGTGACGGGGGGCGAACAGGTTAACCGCTTCATGCCTTTTTACAAAGTCTGGCTCATACGACAGGGAATCATCGAATCGGCCTGCAGAAACTCAGATGCATCCATAGCGCTTGAAAATTCGGTCGTCGTGCTGACGGCTGAATACAAGCCGGATACCCAAGATGGCCGATTTGCCGCTGGTATGCGTAAATTTGAAATTCTGACCGGCACGGGTGACTTCCTGAAACAGTCTTTGGACATGGAGGGGCAGGATTTGGCATGGTTGATGGAAGGCGGTTTTGCCGAGTTGGAAGCCTTAGGGAAGCATGGCAGTCTGTTGGCATTTATGGGTATTGATGCAAGCGAAAATCCTCACAGTGAAAAACTTAGAAACCTGTTTCCGGGCTATTCCGCTCCGGCAGAAATTCGCCTGGTCTCGACAACTGGTCTCGCTGCCCAAGATATTCTAAATTACACCAGTGATACCCAACTCGAACAGATTGCCCATCAAACTCGCAATGAACTGGAATCCTTAGGGATAAACAGCAAGGAAATCGATGCCAATCTGCTTAGCTGGGGTCCAAGGCTGACTGACTGGAGCCTTCGGATAAAGCTAAACCTAACCGAACGGGCCATGCTCAAAAAACGTCTTGCTGGTGGCTTGTACGCTTTGGCCCTGCAAGTGACAGGCCCGGAACACAGTTACGACAACGCCTTGAGCGGGGCCGACGTATTGGATACAGGCATTCCCCATCGCGAATTGCTCAAGCTGATCGGCAGTCCTGCACGATTATGCCGCCTGATGTTGGAAGGCAATCCACATAGCGCGCTGGTCATCGTCGATGGTGCGTCGGGAGCCAGACATAGGGCCATGAATCGCTTGGACGCAATGCTGTGGTTTGCCGCTGGCTTGTCGGTTGGGCGGCAGTCGGTTTACCTCGGCATTGGCTTGGGTGCAGAAACCGTGGAAAGTTGGCGTAAAGCGATGATGGTTCAAAGGGATCGGGCTAACCGACTTTTTCAAGCTTTGTCAGACCAAGATGCCAACCGGGCGAATAGTCTCTATAACGATATAGTTGAAGAGGTGCGCAAGAATCAGGAAGCCCATGTTGCCCTTGCAGAATTTGACAAGCTAAGAAGAATTGGCCGTGATCGCGAACGCGACCAGATCATCAGCCGATGCCTTGCCCGCATTAGCTGCGGGTTACGGCTCAGTGAATTGGCCTTTGAGGATTTTTTAAGCCTAGGTGGCATTTTTCATTTCAATGGTATCAGACCTAATGAGATTCATGCAGCCGCTGAGACTTACTGGAACGGCATGGAATATTTGGGTGGAGTTCCCTTGCGAGACCATCATGCCTATGCAGGGCTACTGGAATCGGACGGGGAAATTGTTACCGGTGAGTTTCGGCAGGGGCAGGGTTTTGAAAGCTCCAACAAAGCCACGGAGGATAGCGCAGTCGTCGCCCTGCAAACACGGCAACGGCTAGCCAACCGGATTGCCCAAGCCCGTTCGCTAAACGAAAGAAAAGCTGCGTTTTTAACGGTCGAATCGGATGCCGGTGACTTTGAGGAAAACTATCGCAAGGCAATGGAAACCATCAAATTCGATGACAGGCCAATCAAGGAATCTGTGTTCGGCGCATTCCTTGGTCATGCCCGGAATGCCTTACGGCAGCTAGTATTGGAACAGGCAAACTATCAAGATCAAGCCGGGGTATTCTTGAGGTTGGTCGATCAACTGATTGACGGGCGTAAGACTGACTTAACAGCATGGGACACCATCGCAGGCGGGTATGAGGATATTGGCGAATTTGGGCGACTTGCACAGCATGTGATAGGTGAGATCAATCTCGCAAACCTAAACCAAGAATGCCAAGCAGGGAAGTTGCGCCGCATCGCGGGGGGGGCTGAACTTTTCTATATTATCTTAAGTGTTGAAAGCACACTTCCATTCACTGCCCAGAGTCCCGAGTCCTATGAACCCCTTTCCTTGTGGCGTAGCCTGGCCGATTTCTTCGCGAAAACCATCAACGATCACGCTTACGAATACCGGCCATGGGTCTATTCCCGTGGTACCGGTTTTAGTTCTTTCAAAGGTGAGTCCCTCTATGAACTGGCAGTTGAACATCATCAATGGCTTTATCGCTATCTGCGTTTTGTCGTTACCCATTTCACCGAAGTAAGGGAACTCAGCTTAGATGAGCAAAATCTGTTGTTGGGTAATTGCTTAGATGGGTTTTCGGTGGAAGCGATAGGTGGAGAGGCTGAAGGCCGGTCGGAAAAGCTTTGGAGATGTTACGGACAACTGCGCGAACTGGCTTTCGTCCGCAACGACGGTTTTCCACTCCCGGAAGTTTTCTCAGATTTTGACCCCGACTGGATTAAAGCCCGGCAACGGGTCAACCACATTATTGCCGCCCCCGTGGGTCGTACCCATTTTTCAAGAGCATTGCGCGAAGGACCGACACTGGCTAAACAATTGGAAGGGGAAGGACGATTAGGTGCCAACCTGATCATCACACGCAAAGTCCGGGTATATGACAACCCGGAATATCCGCACCCGGTCATCCATATTCATACCGGTCATTTTTACATTGACCAAGCTGCTTACCGGTCTGCATTGGTCTTGGGTAAAGGATATGCGCCAGAAACCGCTGATCAATTGGCCGCGAATATTCACCCCAAGGGAGTACGGATAGCCGCTTGTTTTACCCGGCCCGTGCTGGCGGCCTTGGTTTATCCCTTCCATGGGGATGCTGTTTATGAGTCCGGCCAATTGGAAGCTTGTGGGCTGCCTTATACGGTTCAATCAAGGTTCCATACTTGGACGACTTATGACAAAGCCAAGTATCCAGACATATTCAAGAATACTGGCGTTGACATGCCAGCCGAGATGGATTGGCTGGCAAGCTACACGGCACAGATTGGAAATGAATCACTCTGCAAACAGTCAATCCGCGACGGTTTAGCTAGCACGGCCTATGAAGGTTTGATGAATTTTGCAAGCCACCATCCGCTAGTCATGATCAAAGATGCAGCCGAATCCGGCGGGCGCGGTGCGCAAGCCTTCCAATTGTTCACCCAAGATGGCCAGCCAGATTCAATTCAGCTTGCCCGTGCAACGGATTTTATTTATCAGCTTTCCCTTAGGCACAATGTCGCCATTCAGGAAGTAGTGCAGAGTTCGCCGGAACATTGGGCTACCGAGGAGTTCATGTGCAACTTTACGCACCGTCAAATCGTTGAGTGGGGTAGCCCAGTCAATCGCCGTAGGGAGCCGAAAACCCCTATTTTCGGTTCACACCGCATCATCATGTCTACCGACTCACCCAATGAACCCGATATTTCAAGGAAATGGCACGTCTCCCATTGGATAACCCTAAACAGCAAACAATTGATCACCAATATCGGCAGGGGTGGGACATTGGATTTGTTGCGGCCGGAGATTATACGCCCCGAACATCGCGATGCCATATTAACAAAACTCGCCGATGCCGGACGGAAAGTCATGCAAGCCCTAAGCGCCTATGAATCCGAGGCCGGTAGCATGTATGAACAAGAAACGGGTTGTGAAATCGGTACTGATTTGCTGAATGTTTCTTTTGTCAATCCCCGCTATATGATGTTGGATTTCCTCATCACCCCAACATTTGCCGAAACCGGTAGCCTCGTCGAAGTGCGAACGGAAATGAGCCCGGAGAGTGGAAAAACCTACACAATTTTTATTTTGCAAGATGGCTCTCATCAATTTCCAGGCCATGTGATCGATTGGCGTGTGGTGCTCATAGAACCCAATATCGGCGTGGGCCTATGGGATAGGGTTGCCTTGCGGGAAGAATTCGAGGAACTTGAAATGGCCAAAACCGAGGGAAGGACGCCAAGTTGGGATCGCGTAGGCGAGAATGCCCGCATCGTCATCAAAGACCTGCACCGTGCCGGTGAAGAATATCTACAAGCGCTTGGAATATGCCATGACCCCCTTTCCTAACCAAGCTCAAGCAATTCGTGCTTGGCATGCGACGCAGGATGCCTTGAATCTCGCACAAGATGCCCCGGCAAGCGGTTATATGATCAGTGTTTTTTTAAAACACATGTTGCTACAGGGGCTGAAAAATGACGATACTGTATTAGGCAGCAAACCAACGTTGACATCGCTGAGGGATCAATTGCAGTTTAGGTTGGCCGCATTGCGTTTCGCACTCCGTTTGGAAAATGATTTCACTGTGAATTTGGGAGTTGATACCCAGCAAGCATGGCAGGCGATGCATTCCTCCAAGATTTACCAAAAACGCCTTATTGATCTTGCGCTGGCTACATTGTTTAGCGAAAACCTAGCGCCGGAACTTTGCTTGGAAACCGAAGCATGGTCCCCCAGAGAATTGAAAGCCACACTTCAGGGCTCCCGCAACCATGCCTTGGTCTTTGCCGATGCGATCATGTTCCATCACGAATTCTATCCCTTGGCGGTGGATGCCTATGTGCGCGATTCACAGGGTTTTGATGACGCACGAACCAATGTGTTGGGTGTCCATGTCGATTGGATTTTCCCGGACGGAATGCTCAAGCGGATAGTGTTTTTAGATGTGGAATATAACTGTTTACGGGAAGTAGACCTAACATTCCCGCTTTTTCCTGATAGCGTTCAGTTTCACAGTCTGGGAAAAAATGAACAGAAATTGCATCAGCAGTGGTCTGCGGCGTTTTCCTGCCCTCAAGTCAATCCTTATGCCCAATCATCACTGGCGGATGACAAGGCCGCCACATTGATGGCTTGGGGAAACATGGGGGTGGAGATTCCCGCATTTATGAAGCTTGCCGAGGGCGATTTTGAAAGTGCGTGGCGGTTCGTGGAAGCCTACCGGGAAATCGTGGTCAAACCCAATAAATCCACCGAAGGAGACAGGGTTGCTTACTTCAAAGTCGGTCAGAAGAGTTTCAAGATAGAATTTGCCAATCACCTCGAGAACTGTTGGATACATGGCGATGCGATCATTCAAGAGCGGCGCGATGGTTTGATATTCAGGGACACCCAATCCGGTAAGCAACATAACCTAGTTTTACGATTAAACCTATCTTTTGATGGCAATTGCTATCGGGTTGATAGTGGCTATGCACAGTTAGCCAAGGATACGGGGCATCCTGCCGCAAGCAGCCAAGGTGGGCGTATCGTTTCCCCGTTGGAAATCCTTGATAACTTGGTTTCACGCACTAATCCGGCCTGTCCAATTTTCAGTATGGAGGCCCAAGACTGGATGCGCATTTGCGATCAGGCGGTATGGGCTGCAAGCCTGTTTCGAGGGCTTATGCTAGTCGGTATTGACGTGTTGCTGGATGTGGATTTGGACGGTAAGATCATGCCGGTTTTTTTGGAGGCAAACCCAAGACCGGCTGGATTATGCCATTCGCGCTTGTTGGACGGCTATCCCGACTCATGCCCGGCTCCCAATGGCGTTAGCCTCAAGCTTTGGGATGGGCTGGAATTATTGCATGGTAAATCCTCCCGGGAAAAAATTATCGAAGCCTAATGCAAGTAGTATTTAAAACTCGACTTTGGCCTTTTTCAGTGAAGCAGGGGAACCGTTCTCGTAGCACAATACCCGGCTGGTGATGGCTTACGAGAGATGACAGACAGTGCTGATGCTTCCCGATATGGCGTTGATGGTTTTGGGTTCCTTCGCGCCG
>CAIYXP010000138.1 GCA_903930145.1 uncultured Methylococcaceae bacterium | reverse complement strand
GGTGTCGTTGGTGGGAAGTTACTTGATTTTACGACTGGCCAAGCTAAGCAGTTTCTAGACTGGTTGAAGAAAGTTTATACTTGACAGATTCAGTATATATTAAAAATTTCATGTCATATAAACTCTCCATCGGAACTGTCAAATCTTTACATCATGCACTGACAAATAATTCTGCTTATTAATAAATCTAAGAACCTATTATAAGATAAATCAAAACCACCATGAACGAACCCAATTGGAACGACTACGGCCCGGAAACCCAGGCCATCCGCGCCGGGCAACGGCGTACCCATGAACAAGAACATAGCGACCCGATTTTCCTCACGTCAAGCTATGTCTTCAACAGCGCTGCCGAAGCAGCCGCCCGGTTTTCCGGCAAGGAACCCGGCAATATCTATTCACGCTTCACCAATCCCACCGTTCGAACCTTCGAGCAACGCTTGGCGGCGATGGAAGGCGGCGAACGTTGTATTGCGGTCGCGTCGGGCATGGCGGCAATCGCCTCGGTCGGCTTCGGCTTGCTCAAATCCGGCGACCATGTGGTGTGTTCGCGGGGCGTGTTCGGCAATACCGTGATATTGTTTCAAAACTATTTCGCCAAGTTTGGTGTGTCTACGACCTTTGTCGATTTGACCGATTACGAGGCTTGGCAACATGCGATTCGGCCTGAAACCCGTTTTCTGTTCGTGGAAACCCCTTCCAATCCATTGACTCAGATTGCCGATATTTGCCGCTTGGCCGACATAGCCCATAATTTAGGGGTTCTGTTAGTGGTGGATAACTGCTTTTTAACCCCGGCATTGCAAAAACCTTTGGCCTTGGGCGCGGACATCGTCATCCATTCCGCCACCAAATATTTGGACGGGCAGGGTCGTTGCGTGGGCGGGGCAATTGTCGGTAAACTGGATTTGCTGGATAAGGAGATATATCCTTATCTACGCACAGGTGGCCCGACCATGAGTCCTTTCAATGCTTGGGTCTTTCTTAAGGGTTTGGAAACGCTAGGGATAAGGATGCGGGCCCATGGCGAAAATGCTTTTGAGTCTGGCGCATTGGCTGGAAACTCAAGCTTGGGTTGATAAAGTTTATTATCCTGGCTTGCCTTCCCATCCCCAGCATGAACTGGCTCAAAGGCAACAACAATCCGGGGGCGGCATCGTTAGCTTTGAAGTGAAAGGTGGCAAAGAGGCCGCTTGGCGTTTGATCGATTCGACACAAATGTTGTCGATTACCGCCAATTTAGGCGACACTAAGACGACAATCACCCATCCAGCTACAACCACGCATGGTCGACTCACGGATCAAGAGCGTATAGCAGCCGGCATCAGTGACGGTTTAGTTCGCATTGCGGTGGGATTGGAAGATATTGAGGATATTACAAGCGACTTACTGCGGGTTTTCCGTTAATTTCGACAACACTATTTCAACTATATTAATTAATTGGGTGAAAAACATGAAAGTTACAATATTTGGGTCTGGTTATGTGGGCTTGGTCACGGGTGCCTGTCTGGCCGAAGTGGGCAATGACGTCCTTTGCATTGATGTGGATGCCAACAAGATTGACCGACTGAATCGAGGCGAAGTGCCGATTCATGAACCCGGCTTGGATGCCATTATTCAACGTAATATGGCTTCCAAGCGGCTGCAATTCACCACCGATATTGACAAAGCGGTTGAGCATGGCTTGTTCCAGTTCATCGCTGTCGGCACCCCCCCTGACGAAGACGGGTCAGCCGATTTGCAATATGTGCTGGCGGTTGCTCGAAGCATTGGTCAACGTTTGAAGGAATACCGGGTTGTTGTCAACAAATCTACAGTTCCGGTGGGCACTGCCGACAGGGTTCGGGAGGCCATTCTGTCAATGCAAAAGGAACAGGGTTCCGCCACTGAATTTGATGTTGTTTCAAACCCAGAGTTTCTCAAGGAAGGGGCTGCCATCGATGATTTCATGAAACCCGACCGCATTGTGGTGGGCACTGACAATCCTAGGACGACAGAGTTATTGCGGGCACTTTATGCTCCATTCAACCGCAACCATGATCGCATGATTTGCATCGATATTCGTTCTGCCGAGCTGACTAAATATGCCGCCAATGCCATGCTCGCCACCAAAATTAGTTTTATGAACGAACTCGCCAATCTCGCAGAGAGATTAGGGGCCGACATTGAGAAAGTGCGTATCGGCATAGGTTCGGACCCCCGGATTGGCTATCATTTCATTTATCCGGGTTGTGGTTATGGTGGCTCCTGCTTTCCTAAGGATGTCAAAGCTTTGGAACGCACGGCAAGGGATGTGGGTTACTCCGCTGAATTATTGAAAGCAGTGGAAGCCGTAAACAACCGGCAGAAAATACATTTATTCGACAAGGTGAAGGATTATTTTGGCGGCAAGTTGCAGGGAAAAACCATCGCCCTTTGGGGCTTGGCGTTCAAACCGAACACCGATGATATGCGTGATGCACCCAGTAGGGTGTTAATGGAAGCCTTATGGGCCGACGGAGCCACAGTGCGCGCATTTGATCCAGTGGCGATGAATGAAGCTCGCCGTATTTATGGGAATCGCCAAGATT
>CAIYXP010000137.1 GCA_903930145.1 uncultured Methylococcaceae bacterium | reverse complement strand
GCTTTTCATCCAAACTATAGAGCTTTTTCCGTTTCTAGATCACTAGATTTGAACAATCTAAAATATTATTCTCATATATATGAATCAGCAATTTTTTCTTATTACAAAAAGCAATACTTAGTGTCTATTACAACCTTACTTCCAGTATTAGAGGGAGTTCTTTTATCATTCTCGGGATGGACATTTGGAAGTACACAAAAAAAGCCAACATCAAAAAATATTATCGAAAAAATAAGAAATGCGGATTTAAGTAGCCTTCAGCTACCACTTCAGAAAGAATGTGTGATGTACAGAGATACTTTAGCAATATTTCTTGAGCGATGGGTTTATCAAAATACCTCCACGGCAGATTTTTCGCTATCATTTCTAAATAGGCATTTTATTCTTCATGGAATGGCCCCAGAACCATTTTACCGTCCTGCTGATGCTCATAGATTAATTCTTTTATTTGACTTAATTATCGAGTTTCTATCAATGCTGGAAAATAAGTTAATTATGTTCATACCAGATAACGATATTTCATTAAATTTTAGAAGAATGTACTATGAACTATTAATAAAAGGAAATCTTACAATTGAGCAATGCATTTACTTTGAGCGGGAATTTTTAAAACAACATATTAAATATCATCCGCCTGAATATGAACCAAGTTGGGGCGAATCTGAAATGAACAGTATGCTCGATTTTATGCAAATAATGTCAAAGATTACTAAACTCGGTAATCCAAAATATTAATGCACTATAAGATGGATTAAGGCATGCACTCGGTGAATACGAAGAACAGTAATTGCTACTATCACATCATTCCTGTTTACTTCTCAAGTTAACCGAACAAATCCATAGTAACTTGTTGTATGTATAAGCTTTCATTAAAATTTTATGACAACACCATGAATCTACAACTAACTGATAAAACTGCTCTCGTTTCCGGATCCACCAAAGGCATCGGATTTGCCATTGCCCAACAGCTTGCCGCAGAAGGTGCGCATGTCATTGTAAATGGCCGTTCCGATCATGCCGTCGCCACTGCCTTGGAACAGATTCGCCAATCAATGCCTGAAGCCAAGTTGGACGGATTTGCCGGAGATTTGTCCACCCAAGAAGCAGTTGAGACATTACTCAAGCGCTTTCCAGCCTTGGACATTCTGGTCAACAGCTTAGGGATTTTTGAACCCAAGCCCTTCGAGGAAATTACCGACGAGGATTGGCGGCGATTCTTCGAGATCAATGTGTTAAGCGGTGTGCGCCTCAGTCGGGCTTATCTCGCGGGTATGAAACAGCAAAATTGGGGGCGGATCGTGTTCATTAGCAGCGAAAGCGGCATTCAAATCCCCGTCGAGATGATTCACTATGGCACAACCAAGACGGCCCAACTTGCGGTCTCACGCGGATTGGCGGAGCATTGCGCGGGAACCGGGGTCACGGTGAATGCCGTCCTGCCAGGACCGACGCGCACAGAAGGTGTGGAGGAATTTGTCATGCAACTCAGCGGAGGCCAGTCGTTCCAAGCGTTTGAAAAAGATTTCATTGCCAGTGCTAGACCCAGTTCCCTGATTCAACGCTTCGCCACCGCCGAGGAAGTTGCCAACTTGGTGGCTTTTGTATGCAGCCCACTTGCCTCAGCCATCACTGGCGCAGCGCTACGAGTAGATGGCGGGGTGGTAAGGTCGTGTTTTTGAGAAAGACTAACAGCCCATCTTGGTGCTAACATGAACACAGTTGACTAAGCGAAAATGGGTTGTGCTGAATGTTCCATCCCTCACGCCCTTACAGTCAATATGACGCTAGATCACTTTGGAGTGATAGGGGTGATGGCAGCCGCAAAAATACACTGTTTACACTATTTATAATAATGAGGAATTGAGGTGCGAGTCCCATGGCCTTACTATCCAACAAAGACTGACTCAATATCCCTTCAGAATGTCAGTCAAGCAACATTCTCACTGGAATTCATCATGAACAACATTCATAGACTTTATCAAAGGGCAAGAGAACTGCCTGCCCGAACATGGTTTTTTTTCGGCTTTTTATTCTGCATAGCCTTGGAACTGGCGGCTATGTATTTTCAATTTGTACTATTGCTCGAACCCTGCCCGCTTTGCATCACCCAACGCTTGATTTTGATTAGCTTGGCCCTGATTTTCCTCAGCGGAGCTTTGCACAATCCAGGTCCTGCGGGGGTACGCAATTATGCGGGACTGGCCGCATTTGTCTCCTTGGCAGGAACGTCCGTGGCAGCTTACCATTTTGCGATTCAAATACTGCCTCATGATGAGCTATCAAGCTGCGGCCCTGGTGCGTCTTATATTTTGGAGCATTACCCGTTGGCCGATATCGTCCGGCAATTTTTGACGGGTACGGGCGATTGTACGGAAGTCGTTTGGAGTTTCCTTGGCCTGAGTATGCCCTTTTGGGTCGGCCTGTGCTTTTTAGGGATGTTTATACTGTGTGCTTGGCAATTTATGCGGGCTGTTGCCACCAACCGACTCATCAATGCCTTGGCTTTATCGGCTGAGACTAAAACCCCATAGCCTTAGCCTTTTCCACAAATCAGGGACTTAACGACTTTTCTGTGAACGAAGATTTTCAGCGAGCTAGAATTACCCTGCAAAGCCTAGCCGATAACCTATGCCGGGTGATGAAGGGCCAAGAAATTGCCATCCGCCATTTGCTGGCGGCATTTGCCAGTGGCGGGCATGTGTTGCTTGAAGATGTGCCGGGTACGGGCAAGACCACGCTTGCCAAGGCATTGGCGCTATCTTGCCGGGCCGATTTTCAAAGAGTGCAATTTACACCGGATCTTTTACCCAGTGACATCTTGGGCGTTTCGGTATTGGACCCAAGCAGCCGGGAATTCCGTTTTGTGTCAGGGCCAATCTTTTGCCACATCTTATTGGCTGATGAAATCAATCGGGCTTCGCCGCGCACCCAATCTGCCTTATTGGAAGCCATGGCAGAATCCCAAGTCAGCATTGAGCGACAAAAATATAAACTAGAATCGCCCTTCTTTGTCGTCGCGACACAAAATCCCGTGGAGTTCCATGGAACCTACCCCTTGCCCGAAGCTGAATTGGATCGCTTTGCCCTGCGTTTAAGCTTAGGTTATGTGAGTGAGGAATTGGAGGTGTCGATTATTTCGGATCAACAATTGTCCCACCCCCTGCAACAACTTCAAGCCTGTGTCGATCTCGACGCCATTCGTCATTTGCAAGCCACTGTCCAAACCGTCACGGTATCAGATGAGCTAAAGCGTTATATTGTAAGCCTAGTCCGGGCCACCCGCGAGGCTGAGGGCGTTCGCCTAGGTGCCAGCCCCCGTGCTGCATTGACATTGATGAAATGCGCCCAAAGCTTGGCTTTGCTGAATGGCTTTGATTTCGTCACCCCCGATGCCATCCAAGAGATTGCCGTTCCTGCCATCGTTCACCGCATTAGCCTTGACCATCAAGCAAGGTTTGGCGGTCAATGTGCGACATCGGTGGTGGAGGCGATACTCGCCCAGACACCCGTGCCGGCTTAAAAACCATGCTCCGTCGGCTGTTGTTCCATCAGTTCGGCCTTGTTTACCGAATCAGCGTTTGGTTCAGCCGCCACTTTAGCCCACTAGGCCACTTCCTGTTGGGCTTGTTGATGGTGTCTGCCGCATTTGGCGCCAACACACGCGCTGCCACCACCTATCAATTGGCCGCGCTATTGGCTGGCCTGTTTAGCATGGGGTTGTTGTGGAGTTTTATTGGGCGAAAGTCCCGTTTGACATTGTCCATGGAGCGTTTGATTCCCTTGCACGGGACGGTGGACGAACCTATGCGCTATCAAATTACGCTACGCAACACTGGCAAGCGAACCGAGCGCGGTTTGAGCATGATGGACCAACTGGCTGTCAACTTCCCCAATTGGGATGAATTTGCCGCGACCACCGACTCCACCCGTCGCAATCCATTTGACCGCTATGTAGGCTTTCACCGTTGGCAAAACCTGATGCGGAGCAAGCGCGGGGCCAGTATCGTCGAGCGGCCTTTACCCGATTTGCCACCCAACCAACGCATCAGATTATCGATGGAACTGACCCCGTTGAGGCGTGGGCGTTTACAATTCGCAGGGGTATGCATTTTCCGACCTGAGCCATTTGGCCTGTTCCGCACCTTACACCTCATCCCATTGCCGAAAGTCTGCTGTGTGTTGCCCAAGCGTTATCCAACCTCTCAGCTACCGTCTTCAGGTGGCAGGAGTTATCAGCGTGGCGGCGTGGCCCTGGCCAACGCAGTGGGCGAATCGGAAGAATTTTTGTCCTTGCGCGAGTTCCGTTCGGGCGATGTGCCACGCAATATCCATTGGCGCAGTTCCGCCAAGCTAGGCCGCTTAGTGGTCAAGGAATTTCAGGATGAATATTTTGTGCGTAGCGCCCTAGTCTTGGATACATTTTTAACCTCGCCCCGCCCTCTTGATTTTGAGGCGGCAATATCCGTTGCCGCATCCATGGTCAATCTGGAAACACAGCGTGATAGCCTGCTTGACCTGATGTTCGTCGAACGGCAAGCCCATTGCTTTACCGCCGGGCGCGGATTGGCGGGAACCATGGAATTGTTGGAAGTGCTGGCGGGTGTGCAGCCTGCGGGTAATGGCAGTTTTGTACACTTGGCTCAGAATGTCATGCAGCGGGCCGATCATTTAAGTAGCGTAGTCTGCGTATTGCTTGCATGGGATCAAGCGCGTCAACACTTGATCGAACATTTACTGGCTTACAAAATGCCAGTCGCCGTCTTATTGGTGCAGGAACAAGCACCGGATTGGCAAACGAAACCGAACCTGTTCCTGCGCCATCTGCATCCGAGCCAGATCGCCACAGACTTGCAATGGAACTGAAATACCCAAGTTTGCAATTATCGCTTGCCCTCGCTTTTTGGGGATGGCAAAGTGATATGTTGGCGTATGCTGCTACGGTTTTATTGCTAGTGGTAATATCCCACCGCACTCCGTGGCGCTGGGAAATGGAAAAAGCTGAATTTCACCGAATCGGCGACCTGACGGCGGTTCTGCTTGGCTTTGCGATCATCTATTTTTACTCCTCAGACAGTGACACCTTGGCGGTTTACTCCATACTGCGCTGGTTACCAGTGCTATCCTTGCCACTGCTTTTGGGGCAGCTTTACAGCATGGGTCAGCTTCTACCTTTGAGCGCCTTGTTTTATTCCATGCGTCGTTATGGCATTACCACCACGGTGGACATCCGACTACCCTATGCCTACCTGTGCATCCTCGCCGCTGGTAGCGGCAATGCCACCGACCAAAGCTATTTCATCGGCGTGGCAGCCTTTACCCTATTGGTGTTATGGACCAGCCGTAGTGGGCGACATACGGGTGTGATATGGTTCCTAAGCTTCCTACTGGCGGGATGCTTGGGTTATGGCATACAAACCGGTTTGGTCAAATTGCAAGAGGCGTTTGAGGAATGGGCAGTGGATTGGTTCGCCGATTGGGAGCCTGACCCCTTCAAAACCCGCACCGCCATTGGCGATAGGGGCAAACTCAAACTTTCCAGCCGGGTGATACTACAAGTTTCCCCCGATGATTTTCCATTAAGACATCCATTGTTATTGAAAGAAGCCGCTTATGACCGTTATTCCGGTCAATATTGGACGACAGGCAACAGTACATTCCAAACTGTTACCCAACTTCATCAGGCCAATACCGAACCCCTTATACCCACAGAAACAGCCCTAAACCACATCACCGTATTGCACCTACTTGCCCAACACAGTGTATTGCTGGCCTTGCCTAATGGAATGCTGAGTTTGCAAGGTCCGCCGGAGGAAAATCTTCTCCGTAACAAACTTGGCACCGTCAAGTGGCTGGAAACCCCGCCCGTAGTCCGATACCAGATAGCCTATGTTGCCAGTGACAAGGGCTCAAGCACCCCAACCCCGTTTGACACCCAATTGATCCCATCTACAGCCAAGATGCTGGAACCCTTGAAGCAAGAGCTAGGCTTGAGTCGATTGACACATGAACAGGCCGTTGCCAGCGTAGCCAATTTTTTCGCCACCCGTTTCGCTTATACCCTAGACTTAGGCAATAGCCGCGATGAAAAAGAAGCGCTGGCAGATTTTTTGTATCGCCGCCATGCCGGACACTGCGAGTATTTTGCCACCGCCACAGCCCTGTTGTTGCGAGTGGCCGGGGTTCCCACCCGTTATGTGGTCGGGTATTCTGTGCAAGAACCGGATTCTGCTGCCAAGACTTATCGAGTCCGCCAACGCCATGCCCATGCGTGGACCGAAGCTTATGTCAACGGCGCATGGCAAACCTTAGACAATACCCCATCACGTTGGGCCGAGGAAGAAGCCAAAGCCGACCCTTGGTGGCAAACCATGACCGACCTGTGGTCAGATTGGGCGATTCAGCTCAAAGTCTGGCAATGGGATCGGGCAAAACAACATAATAAAGAAAACATCCCGTGGTGGGCGTGGTTAGTCATTCCGTTATCAGTTTGGCTGGGTTGGCGGTTGTATCAAAGCCGCAAACGAGTGGCTTCCGTCCAAGGGCTTCAGCATGACGATAATAGCGCGGATCAGTTTGAAGACCCCGAGTATGCCCGTTTGGTGGAACAACTATTGGCAGAAGGCCATCCGCCACGCAATCTTGGGGAAACGCCTTTACAATGGTTGCGCCGACTGGGTTTGAATGCGTATGAAGACCAGGTATTGGGATATTATAGGAGGCGGTATAAAGGCAATGCTGTTGACACATTCATTCCCCATACCCTAGCACAAGAGAGATAGGTCTGCACTTATATCAAGCCTTGGAATTGTCCGATGGAAAACCCACCGTCTGCGACAGCAACACCTGATGGTCGGGGTTCAAGCCCAAAGCGGCGGCGATGGCCTTGCGGTCTAGCCAAGCACGTATCACCGTGGATAGCCCATTGCTGGCACTAAACAAATAGACGTTTTGGGCTATCGCACCGGCTGAGGCTGCGGCAAAAAAAACCCGTTGTTCGGCTGGCATCAAAGCCATACGCTCAGGATCGGCCACATACACCAAATCCATGGGCGCATCATCGACAAAATCTTGATAACCGGTCACATGCCGCAGATCGCTGGCCGCCACCAAATGCAGCGTGTGCGTCGTCGCATCGTAGCGATAGGCCCCGGAAGGCATGGCCACATAAACATCGACTTCCTGTGCATTGAGGGCGGAGGGTGCGGTTCTTCCGCCATCGGGCCGGTTGACCCCGAAGGCCGCCCAGAGCAAATCGGAAAGCATCTGTGAAGGCAGGGCGGTATTGGCAAATTGGCGAGAGGAACTGCGCTTCTGCAAGGCATCCATCAAAGGTAGGCCACCGTTGGTGTTGGGCGGGGGAAGCGTGATGGGGTTTGTTGCCTCCCCTTTCGGAGGTTTCGGTCTATTTCGCCCTATCAAGCTGAGTGCAAATTTAGTCAGTGTACTCAATTACTTATACCTAGTCATTTGGGATGGGTTAATGGCTTTCAATGCCGGCAAGCATAGACCCCAGTTCATCAATGGCATCAATCAATATTTTATCCAGATCGAGATAGGCATTGAGCAAATGGGCTTCATCGGCTTTGCTGACATTGCCCGCTCTGGCTTGACGGGTTAATTCTTCAAGCATTTTATAGGAAGATTGCGTGAAAGCAGCAGAATCATGGGATTTATTTTCCAATCTATCTGCAAAACCCAGCAATGCTTGTGAGAAAGAGATGTCTAGTGCCGTCTGTAATTCAATCAAAGGTCCAATTTGATCCCTAAATTGCTTGCCGACATGATAATGGTGTCGGGCTTGCACCAGTCTGGCAATGGTATGCAGTGTGCCTAACATCAGCCCTAGGGTGTTTAGTCTCGTGCTTGCATCAGCTTGGTTTGAGCCCGGTTCGATTTGGGCATTTTCCAAAAATGTCAGCACGCTTTGCAGGCCGCTATCGATTGACTTCAACATCGCAGCGGATGACTGCCGGTCGGGTGGTGATGCCACACCCAATTTTAAGAATTTCCCCATGGTACGCATACTGGCTGCCAGCTTTTTCGTCACCATGCGTTCTGAGCGCTGCGGCCAGATGACATAATTAATGACACCGACGACCGTAATCCCCAACAGAATGCCCAATACCCGGTCCCTGGCACTTTCAAGATGAAAGACCGGACCATAGCCGGGTAACACCGCATGGGCAAATGCATAACCTATTTGGGTTCCCACATAGGCAATGCGTGGGCTACCCGACCCTACCCAAGCCGAAAGCCACATGACCGGTGCAATCGTCAACATGAAACCGGCAATGGTGTCCAAGGCTGGCTCCAACACGATGATGAAGACATAAGCCAAAAACCCTCCCAGGCTTGCGCCCATGATCCGCATCACCGACTTCCTATAATCGGCCCCCATGCTGGTTTGGGCAACGATCACACAGGTCAATATGGCCGTGTCGATTCCCGGCCATCGAAAAGCTTGAACCAGAAACAGGCAAATCATGACTCCTAGCGAAAACTTCATGCCATAATGCAATGCATCCATGTTATCGAGCCAGAATTGTTTCGAGAGCCAAAACAATGGCGGGGTTTGTCCCTTCTTTGCTTCAGGCTCTGATTCACGAAGGTTTGACAAGGTGACAGGCCCGGATAACAAGGCTAGGGAACTGCTTGCCCTAAGGCTTGAATGCTCCAATCGATGCAGCAGCAAAGACAATGAGTCATTGGAGGATGGACTTGGAACGTCAACACTGGGATGATTGCATGGCAATGGCGCGCTAGGGGCTTGATTTGCGAGGAATGCCCTTTGCAACTGACGGCATTCTTCGGCGATGGCTTGAATCCTTGCCCGGTCTGGCCCGGTCAAGGTCAGCTTGGGATTGGCCTCCCACACAAGGTGGTTTAATTTGGACGCAATGTTAAACCAAGTATCCATCTCCACGATGAAATCAATCCATTCGGCATGTTTACTTTTCAAAGTCGAATGAGCCATCTCGGCATGGGATAGCAAGGTGAATTGGCGGGATACGTTTCCCAAAGTGGGTGTTTCGTCAGGTTTGGAAAGCATGGCGCTGTCGCTTCCTTCAATAGTCCCCGCCAAGCGATCAAGCATACGGGCGATGACCTCCAAGCGTTCGTCCAAGGTTTGCATCAACAACTTTTCAGGGTCTTGGGGCCAGAGTACTAGTTGGGCAATAATGGAAGTGCCAAAGGCCAGCAAGCCCAAGGTGGGCAACATCCACAATGCACCATACACATTCTGATCGGGGTGTTCAGGATTATAAAGAACCGCAAAGACATAGAGCATGGGTGGGATAGTGGGTGTGCCGGTCACTCGTGATATGAACAGCAACACCGTTATCATCGCATAGGACCAAGGCACTAAAAACCATGGCTGATCCCCCCACATGGCTAGGCTGATGATACTTAAGACGATGGCGACGACTTCCAATTTCATCAACTTCCAAGCGCTGACCAACGTCATGGTGTAATCCATCATGGTTGGCCCTAGCATCATCACAAAGGAAAAGCTCAATGCGACGATTGAGGGAGGGCGCAAGGTCACACTTAAAAAGGCAACGATCATCAAGGTGATGAAAAGCCTTATCGCCAGAATGCGACGAGCCGGCGTCAAATGCAATTCAGTGCGGAGGAACTCCGCCGGTGTCATCCCAAACCAAAAGTTTTGCCAGAAGCCGTGCATCTTTAGCTGGACATTGTATTTGAATTCATGCGCCTGGCTTAAGGCCGGGTGGTTGCGGCTGGGCTGTCAGACGGTTTGCCCAAGATGGTGGTGAATGCGGTCATACCCATGCGAAAAGGGTATGCCGGGTCACGATCCAATAGTTTGATGCGCACTGGAAACCGCGAAGCCAGCACGACCCAATTCAAAGTCCGCTCCACGGCGGGGAGCGAACCTTGCTCTTTAATGTTGTCAGGGGAGTTGGCCCAACCTATGCCCTGCACTTCACCCCGAAAATGCTTGCCGGGATAAGGGGCAAGGAACACGTCGACCGCCATGCCGGGTTGAATGGAGCGAAGATAGGTCTCTTTATAATTGGCCATCACAAACCAAACACGGTCATCCACCAGAGCGAATAATTTTTGTCCAGGCTGGACATATTCTCCAACGGCAATATTCAGATTAGTCACATAGGCATCAAAAGGGGCGTAAACCGAACAATACTCCACATCCAGTTCGGCATTCTGCACTTCGGCGTGGGATGCTTCAATCCCGGCATAAAGGTCACCGAACTGGGCCAAATCAGCTTCCGCCTTGGCATGTTCCTTATGGGCATAATCCACGGTCATGATGGCGGCTTGATGCTTGGCTTTGGCATCCCTGACCGCCGCCGCCGAGGCATCGCGGGCCGCAGTGGCCTCGTTGACCTTGTTCGCAGTGACAAACTCCTTTTCCAACAGAGGCTTTATCCGGTCAAGATAGCTTTGGTCGTAAGCGGCCTTGGCTTCCAAACGGGCAATCTCTGCATTCGCGGCGGCTTGTTGATGTTCCATCTGGGTGATTTTGGCGGTTGCGGCACCAATCTGAGCCTTGTTGGCTTCGACCTCCTTTTCGGCCAACTGATGCCGGGCTTTGGCTTGGGCAAGTTTGGCTTGATAGGGTCTGGGATCGATCACATAGAGTAAATCACCTTGCTTGACCCATTGGTTGTCGGCCACATTGAGCTTAATGATGCGGCCACTGACATGCTGGGGCATGATGTCCACGATGTTGGCACGCACCATCGCATCATTGGTGCGGGGATGTGAAATATTGTCCTCCCAAACCCGCAAACCCGTCACCACCGCCCCGGCTATAATCAATATCCCGAGTACTTGGCCTACAATCTGTCTGCTGCGTTCATTCATAGTCTGGTTATCTGGGCAGAGGTGTCACTGGCATTAAGTAGAGAAAAAACAAGTCGTTCCGGCATGGACCGCAGGAACCTAGGCTCCATGGACGGCGGGACTTGGGGGCATCCATGCAATCTGGATGCCGGCGATCCATTCCGGTATGACGGTAACTTAATGGCAATGGGGTAAAGGCGTGGGTTCATTCGGCAAAGCCCAATAGCCAAGTGGCGAAGGTTAGCAGCGCCCAAAGGCTGGAATAAATGAGCAATGGATGGCCTAGATAAGGATCAAGCTTCAACCAATAAAAAATCTGGGAGGCAAGGACAGTCAGCACCACACCAGCGACCATGCAAACAATCCAAGGTGGCCAGAAAGAACCTTGTATACTCAGCAGAGGATCGCAAGCGGTAAGCGGCAAAACCAGCAAGATCGTAAAACTGATGAGTAAGGATCGTGGCATAATGTTGTATGATAAATTAAATGATAAAAATAGCCCACCTAAGTCACTGTCGCAATGCTTGATTGGATAATCCTCTCGGTTTGTCGCATAGGGACGATCAGTATCCTCCTGTTGCTTTGCGGTTGCCAACACCCCATAAAAAAGCCTTCGATTGCCGAAGCGCTGGACCCGCAGCTTGCCGCACCCTTTAAGCAATCAAAAGCGTGGGGTCCTAGACCTATCCAAGGCCAATCTATCGAATTGAGCAGGGTCAACGCCTTGCCAGAGGGGAATGCCTTGGTGGAAGCGAATAAAACCTACCATTTGGCAGATTTGGTTGACCTTGGATTGCGTTCCAATCCAGCGACTCGAACGGCATGGGAACAGGCAAGATCCGCTGCTGCGGGCTTGGGCATTGCCGAATCCAGTTGGTTGCCAGCGCTGACCGCCAAAGGCAATTACAATTACGCACAACAAGCTTCGGGCATTTTCCTGTTTCGCGGCACTACCTTCCAGCCTTATTTAGAGCTTTCCTGGGCGCTTTTCGACGTGAAACGGCCTGCTCAGATCGATCAAGCCACGCAACAACTGCTGGCTGCCAATTATAGCTTTAATCGAACCCATCAAAAGGTCGCTTATGAGGTGCAACGTGCATTTTTTGCCTACAACGCGGCCTTGGCCCAAGTGACGGCTGCCGAAGTCACGGTCAAACAGACTCATAAAAATTCAGAATCGGTCGATGCCCAACGGGTGCAAGGGGTCGCGACTAAACCAGAATTGCTCTTAGCCTTACAAGATCAAGCCAAGGCAGATTATGAACTCCAGTCAGCACGGGGGAAGGTGGCGGATGCCAAAGCCGAATTGGCGGAAAGCTTAGGTATAACGCCTAACATCGAAGTCAAAACGGTCGCGCTTACCGACATCCCGCTGCCCGAATCGATTGAGGCTCCCGCTGACCAACTGATAGACGAGGCGCTCAGTCAACGCCCCGATCTGTCTGCGCGTTTGGCCGAGCTTCGCGCTAAAGAAGCCGAAATCAGAAAAGCCGAGGCAGGCTATTGGCCCAAGGTTTCGTTAGGCGCCAAGGCTGGAACCACCACGTTTGATTATAATTATTGGTCGGGGCCGGGTACGATGCAAATTCCCAATTTGCCTTATAGCAACAACCTCAGCGAACTGCATAAAAATTATCTGGATTATGGGGCTGGGTTCACTTTTGAATGGAATTTGTTTGAAGGCTTTGCCACGGCTAATGCAGTCAACCAAGCGATGGCAAAGCGTGAAGCGGCGCAAGCTGAATTCGATGCGCTTCAACTGCACATCATCAAAGAAGTTTGGAAAAGTTATGCTGACGTAAAAACGGCGATCAGAAAACGACAATATGCCTTGGCTTTACTCAAAGCCTCTGAAGAATCCTTTGATGCGCTCAGGGAAAGTTATGCCAACGGCTTGTCCACTGTCATTGAACTGCTGACAGCGGAACGCAATTTGGCAAGCGCCCGTTATACCGAGATAGAAAGCCGGACATCTTTGTTAAATTCCTTGGCTACCTTGGTGTATGCGGCTGGCAGCACGGGTGATGACTGGGCGGGAAACAAAAAACCTTAGGGTCGAATGTTGATATCAATTCAACGCACAAGCCACCAACACCACCGCCTCGCCAATCTCGACCGTCGCGCCCAAGGTGTCGCCGGTACAACCACCCAATCTTTGAACCATCTGAAATCTTAGCCACCCGAGACTTATACCTGCGACCAAAAGCGGCCATGGTCCCAACATATACCCTGTCAATAGGAAGGCAAGCAAAGCCGACAAACCGACGGGCAAGCTTGGCAATTTTTCTACCAAAGGACTGCCTAGACCATTGGGCCGGACATACGGGGTGTTCAACATGAGAACGAGGACGAGGCTACGACCCATCACGGGGGTCCATAACAGAGGCGTGGCATTGGAATGAGCCATCAACTCCGTCAGCGCAGAAAATTTCAGCAACAATAGCAATACGACCACGGTCACGGCGATGGGTCCGGAACAAGGGTCTTTCATGATCCTCAAGCTGCGTTCACGATCACCTTGACCTCCTACCCAAGCATCGGCGCTATCCGCCAAACCATCAAGATGCATTCCACCCGTCACCAATACCCAAACCGTCAGCAACAAAGCAGATGTCAACATTGCCCCCGCCTCCCCCAAGATTCCTCGGGTCAGCCACAGCAAGCCTCCAATCAGCAAACCCACCAGTGGATAAAACACCACTGACCATGCCTGTGTTTCAGGGGTGAATCGTACATTGAGTGGAACGGGTAGGCGGGTTAGAAATTGCAGCGCGAGTGCCAGGGCATGTAAATAGGTCAGAGCCGCCCCCCATGAAAAACCAACCGGGCTTGCATGACATCCCCCTTCTGCTGAATCCGGGTCAAGCCGGCGTGGGGAACATGAAGCGAAAACAGCCGTTGTTCAGGAAAACCCAACACTAGCCGTAAAATAGTGCGTATGACACCGGCATGGGTGACCACAAGACTATGGTTTCCATGCGATTGAAGGAGCAACTCATACCACGCTGCGGCAACGCGGGCTTCGAATTCTTGATAATCCTCACCCCCTGGCGCGGGGTTGTAACTTGGGCAGCGCTGGAATTCCAGCAGTTTTCCGCCTTCTTGCCGATATAAGTCGCTCCAGCTTCGCCCTTCCCATTCACCGAAACCCAATTCGCGAAAGCGCGATTCAACCCTTAAAGAAAGGCTGTAATGCTCGGCGAGTTCTTCGGCAAAACTGGCGCATCTGAGCAAAGGGGAGCTGACGACCCCATCCCAAGGGGGTTGCACCCAAGCCAACACGCCTCGCATTTGCGACCATCCTTTCTCCGTCAATGGAGGGTCGTAGTTGGAACCCAAGCAAACCCCGGGGGACGCTTCACCGTGGCGCATCAAATCAATGGTAGTCATCGAGTGGGAATCCCTGCTTCAACGAAAGTTGCCATATCCTGATGCAGCACACAGGCGGCGCGTAAAATAGGCAATGCCATCGCTGCGCCACTGCCCTCACCCAAGCGCATGGCAAGGTCCAGAATAGGCAAGGCTGCCAATGCTTCCAGCACAAGTCGATGACCTGGCTCGGCGGAACGGTGGGCAAATATCATCCAATCGACACAGGTTGGATGCAAGCGTGTGGCCAGCAATGCGGCGACACTGGTAATGAAGCCATCAATTAACACTGGCAAGCCCAAGGAGGCTGCTTGTAAATACGCGCCAACTAAAGCGGCGATTTCAAAGCCTCCCAATTGTTTGAGGATGTCCAAAGGTTCCGACAATTCAGTTGCATGTAGTCGTAAAGCACGTTCTATCACGTTGCATTTGTGGGCTATTCCCACTGAATCCAACCCGGTTCCAGGACCCGCAAGTAAAATTGGCTCAACGCCAAGCAATGCACAAGCCAAGGCTGTTGATGAAGTCGTGTTGGCGATGCCCATTTCGCCACCTAAAAATATCTCCGCACCATAAGCCTCAGCCCGTCTAGTAGCTTCAGCCCCGGCAGACAGCGCGATTGCCAATTGGGTTTCGGTCATCGCTGCTTGTTTGGCAAAATTGGCCGTGCCATTGCCTGCCCTCGCAAGCACAATCCCGGGGCAATCGTCCATTGGTTCGGCAATCCCCACATCCACCACTTCAAGCTGGGCATCAAAATGACGTGCCAATACGCTGATAGCCGCACCGCCTTGCATGAAATTGCGTACCATCAAGCGTGTGACGATTTGAGGATAGGCTGACACCCCTTCTTCGGCAATGCCATGGTCGGAGGCGAATACGCTGATCCAAACCCTATCCACTGCGGGCGTGGTCTTGCGTTGCATGGATGCTAGGCTGATCACCAGTTCCTCCAACCTCCCTAGCGAACCGGGTGGCTTGGTGAGTTGGTTCTGACGCCGCAAAACGCGAAGCCGGGTGGCAGAACAAGGCGGGAGTATGTCAGGGACTGTCCATTTCATAAGATATTTTTGACTAGTAAGGGCAAACCGGCAATAATCCAAACCACTTGATCACAACAGGTCGTCAAATCCTGATGTAGCCACCCGGCTTCATCCACAAAACGGCGAGCCAGTGGATTGATTGGAACAATGCCCTGCCCAACTTCATTGCTGACCATACAAATTGTGCCGGGAAGGATGGGCAATATTTCCTGCAAAGCTTTCCTCTCTCGTTGAAATAGGTCTTCACCTTCTTCCAAGCAATTGCTAAGCCATAGCGTTAGGCAGTCAACGATGAGACAGCGATTATGGGCGGCATGGGTTTGCAACGCACTGCCCAAGGCAAAGCGTTCTTCAACAGTCAGCCATTCAGACGGCCTTTGTTGTTGATGATGGGCTATTCGCTTTGACATTTCCTCATCACCAGCCCAACCAGTGGCAATGTATACCACTTCTTGCCCGGAATCGTGGGCAAGCCTTTCAGCATAACGACTCTTCCCCGAACGGGCACCGCCTAAAATTAGAATGCGCAAAATACTGGCTCGATTATCCGATGATATTGCCGATGGTGTTCATTATGGCATATTTTCACCCTTTCCGTTTGTAGCGTGGAGCGCCTGCTAAACATCTGTCAGTTATCGATAAAAATGACAAGCTTAGGCTGAGGCGGCTACACCTGGCTTTGGTTGACGTTTCTATTGGCGTAATCGAGTGAACGTTTTAATGGGTTCGGAGAATGCTTGGGGTAGGCTGGCGTGGGCCTCCGGCCCGCAAAGCCAGCTTTGAAAATCTTGGTTGATGGCATATTGGTCGAAGGCAGGATCGACCCATCCCGAATCTGCCGCTAGTGTGAAGCAAGCTTCTCTCGCTATGCCTGCCATATTGTCAAGCTCTATCAATGACTTGACCAACAGTAGATGCTTGGCGCTCAGTTTACCTGCCAACCACGCGGCAAGGCTGTCGGAGGTGATGTCCCAAGTCGCGGGTACGCCTGCCTCATCCAGCGCTTCGGGCTTCGGCAACCAGACTTTAGCCCCGCCCATGGGTTGCGATAAATCTTCCAAATTCAGTGTGGCGAGAAGCTTAGGGCAAAGCCCGACCAACATCCTGCCGTACTGCTGCATCGCAAGGATGGCCATATCGTGTGCGGTGCGGTCGTCGAAATGCCAATATTGCTGAGCCTTCCGTACTGCATCGGCAAATGATCCACCACCCGGCACTATGACGACATTGGTTTGGCTTAAAGCTTCAAGCCATGAAGTGAGATGGGTGGAAGCTGCCAAGCTGCCGCCCAGCTTAACCACCCATAATTCATTCGTTACAAAGCATTCTGAACCCATCAAACCTTCAGCAGCAACCTAACCGGATCTTCCAGTAATTCTTTGATGGTGTATAGGAACAAGACCGCCTCACGTCCGTCGATCAGCCGGTGATCGTAGGAAAAGGCAAGATAAATCATCGGACGTATCACAATCTGACCGTTTTCCACGATAGGGCGTTCTTTGATCGCATGCATCCCTAATATGCCACTTTGTGGCGGGTTGAGGATGGGCGTGGACAATAACGAGCCATAAGTGCCGCCATTGGTGATGGTGAACGTGCCGCCAGTCAAATCTTCCAAGCTAAGCTTGCCGTCCCTAGCCTTAACCGAAAAGTCTATCACCGATTTTTCGATGGCTCCGAAATCCAATTTGTCAGCGCCGCGCAAGACCGGTACGACTAGCCCCCGTTCCGTGGAAACCGCAATGCCAATGTCGTAATAGTCATGGTAGACAATATCGCTGCCTTCGATGCTGGCATTGACCGACGGAAAGCGCTTCAAAGCTTCGACGGCGGCTTTGACAAAAAACGACATGAAACCGAGTTTCACTTTGTATTCTTGCTCGAATTTAGCTTTGTATTGATTGCGAACCTCAAACACCTTGTGCATATCGACCTCATTGAAGGTGGTCAAGGTGGCAGTGCTACGCTGGGATTCTAGCAAGCGTTCGGCAATCCTTGCCCGTAGCCTGGTCATTGGCACTCGACGCTCGCCTTGTTTTTCAACGATGTGGGGGGTTGATGCAAAAGGCGTGGCAGAACTCGGCCTTGCCGTGTTTGCGGCTTGCAAAACCGGGGGCGGCGCTATGACTGAGGCAGTAGGCGGTGCGGCAATGGGTGCAACCGCTGGCTGAGGTTTATAGGCTTCCACATAATCGATGATGTCTTGCTTGGTGAGCTTGCCGTCTTTGCCAGTGCCTTTGATTTGTGCAGCATCCAAGCAGTGTTCACTCAATAAGCGTCGCACCGCCGGACTGACGGGTTGGGCGTAAACATGCAGGGTTTCTTCCTCCACTGTGTCCGCAGCCGCCGACTCTTGCAGGGTTGGGGTGATTTGCGGCAAGGGTGACGCTGTCGAAGCAGCGGATTCTATGACGGCAAGCAATTCACCGCTGGTGACGACATCGCCTTGGCGGCGTAAGTGTTGCCCCATCACCCCGGACTCCGGGGCTGGCACATCCAGTACCACTTTATCGGTTTCCAATTCCACTAGGGTTTCACCTTGGGTAATGGCATCGCCAGGTTGTTTGCGCCATTCCGACAAGGTGGCGTTTTGCACAGATTCGGGAAGGTTTGGAACAGTGACTTGGATAGACATGCTAGATTCCTATCGGCTATAAGAAGGCTCTGCAAACAGCGCGTCATCAATGACTTTTTTCTGCTGTTCCAAATGCCGCTTGAATTTACCCACGGCTGGCGCTGCCGAACTCGGGCGGCCTGCGTAAGTGAGTACAATATTTTTGTCGAGCAGGCGGCGGAGGAACCGATGCCTGATTTGATGCCATGCGCCTTGGTTGGCCGGTTCTTCCTGACACCAGATGACTTCCTTCAAGTTTGGATAAAGCCCCAGCTCTCGGCAAAAATCCTCCATCGGGAAGGGATAGAATTGTTCAATGCGAATGATGGCGATATGGTGAAGATTGGACTGGCGGCGCGCTTCCAGCAATTCATAATAGACCTTGCCAGTGCAAAGCACGATTCGGGTGACATCGGCGACCGAGATGGGGTCGATTTCACCTATGATCGGCATGAATCCGCCTGAACTGAGTTCTTCCAAGGACGACACTGCCAAGCGATGCCGCAACAAGCTTTTTGGGGTCAAGGCGATCAACGGCTTACGATAGGCGCGTATGACTTGCCTACGCAACAAATGGAATATTTGGGCGGGTGTGCTAGGTACGCATACTTGGATGTTTTGTTCCGCGCACAACTGCAAATAGCGCTCCAACCGCGCCGATGAGTGCTCCGGGCCTTGCCCTTCCTGTCCATGAGGAAGCAGCATGACCAAACCGCTTTGCCTTCCCCACTTGGTTTCACCGGAAGTGATGAATTGATCGATCATCACTTGCGCGCCGTTGGCGAAATCACCGAATTGCGCCTCCCAAATCACCAAGGTTTCCGGTTCCGTGGTGCTATAGCCGTACTCAAACCCTAACACGCCTTCTTCGGACAATAGCGAGTCGTAAATTTGAAAACGGCCCTGTTCGGCGGAAAGATGTTGCAAAGGTGTCAAGGCTTCGCCTGTATTCTGGTCATAAACAACGGCATGACGATGGAAGAACGTCCCGCGCCCTACATCCTGACCGGACATGCGAATGTTGCGGCCCTCCATTAACAAAGTTGCATAAGCCAGATTTTCGGCAAAACCCCAATCCAGCAATTGCTCGCCCGATGCCATCTTTTGGCGATTATCCATGATGGCGGCAGTCCGGGAATGAAGCTTGAATCCCGACGGTAGGCGCAGCATCAACTGCGCACTCTCGCACAGAGAATCTAATGGTACGGAAGTATCGCAGGCTTGATTCCAACTGGTGCCGAGATAATGATCCCAACGGGTTTTGGTGTAATTGGAGGCATCGCGCAAGGTAGGCCGGGTGATCGGTTCGCCCTGACCGAGCAATTGTTGGCATTCGGCATCCAACCGTGCCGACTCGCCCGCTTCGACCACACCTTCTTTCGCAAGGCGGTCTGAATAAATCTTTGGGATGCCAGGGTGATTGCGGATAAAGCGATACATGAGGGGCTGGGTCACAGCCGGCTCGTCCACTTCGTTATGACCATGGCGGCGGAAACAGATGAGGTCAATGACCACATCCCGCTTGAATTTCATGCGGAAATCTAGGGCCAACAAGGTGACGAACATCACAGCTTCCGGGTCGTCTCCATTCACATGGAACACCGGCGCTTGGATCATATTGGCCACATCGGTGCAATATAGGGTGGAACGGGCTTCAAACGGATTGCTGATGGTAAAGCCGATTTGGTTGTTGATGACCACATGAACCGTGCCTCCCGTGGTATAGGCCGGGGTTTCCGCCATATTGAAGGTTTCCATCACCACCCCTTGACCGGCAAAGGCCGCGTCGCCATGGATGACCACCGGCAACACGCCCGACTCCCCATCCCGGCCAAAACGGTCTTGGCGGGCGCGCACCGAGCCTTCAACAACGGAGTTGACACTTTCCAGATGCGACGGGTTGAAAGCCAAGGCAAGATGCACGGGCCCACCGGGGGTCTGCACATCCGAGGAAAAGCCAAGGTGATATTTCACATCACCTGCGCCTCCAGGTATGGGTTCGGCCCCGCCGGTTTCCTCAAATTCGAGGAATAACAATTCGGGTTTCTTGCCCAAGGTGTTGACCAGCACATTCAAGCGGCCTCGGTGGGCCATGCCGATGACGATTTCCTTGACTCCTTTCGCCCCCGCATGTTGAATCAGCTCATCCAATAAGGGGATGAGGCTCTCACCCCCCTCTAAGGAGAAGCGCTTCTGGCCTACATATTTTCGATGCAGATATTTTTCCATGCTTTCGGCGGCGGTCAGCAGTTTCAGCAACCAACGCTTTTTATCCTGGCTGAGTTCTGGGCGAGCTTTTGTGGACTCCACCCGGTTTTGAATCCATTCACGAATTTCTGTATCGACAATGTGACCGTACTCAAAGCCCGTGCTTCCGCAATAAACGGTGTGCAAGTCTGAAATGATTTGGCGCAACGGTCGTTGTTCAGTGCTTTTCAAAATATCGACGAAGAACGGTATGTCCATGTCTTGTTCAGTCAAGCCGTAAGTGCGAGGGTCGAAATCTCGAATCAGCGGAGCTTCCCCCTGTTTTAAAGGGTTGTTATCGGCTGCCTGATGACCTCTCATGCGGTAGTGGTCAATCAGTCTGCTGACCCCCGCTTGTTTGCGCATACTGAGTTCCAACCCAACCGCATTGGGTATGGGCGGGACAGAAGCAAGCCTTGGCGGTGGCTCAGGTACGCTGACACTGAGTTTGGCGAACTCCCTAACCCATGAAGGGTCAACGGAATTCGGGTCATGAAGATACTGTTCGTAGAGGTCTTCGACGAAACGGGCATTCCCATCGGAGAATGCGGAGGAGTCCTGTAAGAGTGCGGTAGACTTATTCATGGTAGTAATTTGGAAATACGGTAACCCTTTCGGTTACAACCCATAAGGATAGGAGTTTTTGCGCCAATATCCAAGCCTTTAAAGCATAAAATTTCATGCTAGGTTGGCCTGATTTTGCAAAAAATAAGTGATTATCCATGTTGGTGCAAACCGGCCATGCTTGGAAGCTTTGGAAAATCTTTCGTCACGCTTGGGTGAAGGCAATAAAAGCATTTTAATTCAATTGTTTAATTTTGTCATGAGATCATGAATTTTAACGGAATCCATGCAGACCATTGCCCGTATGGATTAGAATAGGATTTTGTTTAGCCCCTTACATCCCCTTATGCATACCGCCACCCCACTTTTCTCCCGACGCAAATACTGGGCTTCCCGTTTTGGCATTGCCCCACAATTGCCAATGTCTCGCGAAGAGATGGACACCATGGGTTGGGACTCCTGCGATATTATACTGGTGACAGGCGATGCCTATGTAGACCATCCCAGCTTTGGCATGGCATTAGTTGGGCGGCTGTTGGAGGCACAAGGCTTTCGCGTGGGCATTATCTCACAACCCGACTGGACTTCGGCAGACGCTTTTAAGCAATTAGGCCGGCCTAACCTGTTCTGGGGGGTGACGGGTGGGAACATGGACTCGATGGTGAACCGCTACACCTCCGACCGCCGCATACGCTCCAACGATGCCTACACCCCCGGTGGCGAGGCTGGCAAACGGCCTGACCACTGTGTGACGGTGTACGCGCAACGCTGCCGTGAGGCGTTCAATGATGTGCCGGTGATTTTGGGCGGCATTGAAGCCAGCTTGCGCCGCATTGCCCATTATGACTATTGGTCCGACCAAGTTCGCCGTTCGGTGTTGTTGGATGCCAAGGGCGATTTGTTAGTTTATGGCAACGGGGAGCGCCAAGTCGTCGAAATTGCCCATCGTTTGGCGGCAGGCGAACCCGTCTCCCAATTGACCGATATTCGCGGCACGGCATTTTTACGCAAGGAATTGCCGATAGGATGGACTTTATTGGATTCCACCTCGGTTGACGAGCCTGGCGAACTGGCTCCGCCGCTTGACCCTTATGCAGTATCGCCCTCGGTAGGTGCGAATTCCGAGTCGCCCCCTTGCGCCAATCCGGCATCGGAGAAGCCCATTCTTTTCAACCGCATCACCGCCAAGACCGACCGCGAAAAGACCGTGATCCGTCTCCCGTCATTCGAGCAAGTCAAATCCGACCCGGTGCTGTATGCCCACGCCTCCCGAGTGTTGCACCAAGAAACCAATCCCGGCAACGCCCGAGCATTGGTTCAGCGCCATGGCAATCGCGAATTATGGCTGAATCCGCCGCCCATCCCGCTAACCACCCAAGAAATGGACGGGGTTTACGACTTGACTTACAGCCGTTTGCCGCATCCTGCTTATCGGGATGCGAAGATACCCGCCTTTGAGATGATCCAGCACTCCGTCACCATCATGCGCGGTTGTTTTGGCGGCTGCACGTTTTGCTCCATCACCGAGCATGAAGGGCGCATCATCCAAAACCGCTCGGAAGATTCCATCATCAAGGAAATTGAAGCCATTCGTGACACCTCCCCGGCTTTCACCGGCATTATTTCCGATCTTGGCGGGCCGACTGCCAATATGTATCGGCTGGCCTGTAAAAGCCCGGAAATTGAGGCAGCCTGCCGACGGCCTTCCTGCGTATTCCCCGGCGTATGCAAGAACCTGAACACCGACCACGCCCCGCTAATTAAGCTCTATCGCCGCGCCCGCGCCCTACCCGGCATCAAACGGATTTTTATCGCATCGGGTTTGCGCTACGACTTGGCCGTGCTGTCGCCGGAATATGTCAAAGAACTGGCAACCCACCATGTCGGAGGGTATTTGAAAATCGCCCCGGAACATATCGAAACCGGCCCATTGTCAAAAATGATGAAACCGGGCATTGGCACTTATGACAAATTCAAGGCAATGTTTGACAAATATTCCAAGGAAGCGGGCAAGGAGCAGTACCTGATCCCCTATTTTATTGCCGCCCATCCCGGAACGACCGACGAGGACATGTTGAACCTAGCTTTATGGCTGAAGCGCAACGGCTTTCGCGCCGACCAAGTGCAAGCCTTTCTGCCCTCGCCGATGGCAACCGCCACCGCGATGTACCACACTGGCAAAAACCCCTTGCGCAAAGTCAGTCGTGACAGTGAAACCGTCTACATCCCCAAACCGATGAAGCAGCGTCGTTTGCACAAGGCATTTTTACGTTACCACGATGCCAACAACTGGCCGATGTTGCGCGACGCATTGAAACGCATGGGGCGGGCCGATTTGATTGGCAACGGCAAACACCATCTGATCCCCAACTACCAACCCGCCGGCACCGGCGATGCCGTCGAAGGCAAGCGCATCCACCGCAAGGCGCAGCCATTTAGGACTCAGCATAATGGATTGCCGGATAAGGCAGACGGAAAGTCAAAAGCTAAAGGTGCGTGGCGAGGGAAGTAATGCGAAATATGGAAACAAGTATGTGATCTGCCGAAATACGGCAAAACTATGGAAATAGCCCTTTGATTTTTCGTTACCGTAACAAACCATGAACAGATTACGCAACTTACTACTAACTTCAATTAATCGTATAGGCCGACTCATACCGAAGCGACTTCAGCGTAGCATAGCCGATTCTAGGTTTTTTCTAAAGATTTTTGAAAATCTATCTAGGGGCGATCTAATGACCATTTCAACACCTGAAGGGGGTGGTTTATTAATCAATCCGCTGTTTCATTCCAATTTAATTCAATCAGGTGGGCTGATTGGCTATGAACCCGAAATTAGAAAAATACTGATGAAATACACAAAACCGGGTATGGTAGCCTATGATATTGGTGCAAATGTTGGGGTTTTTTCATTTCTGTTTTCATCAGTGGTCGGTCATAGTGGAATTGTCTACGCATTTGAACCTGAAGAGATTAATTATCAGTGTTTTGAGAAATCATTGAGCCAGTATGAAAATAAAAATATCATTCTGGACAAAAGGGCCGTTGGGAAAGCGAAAAGCATGGAAGAGTTTGATCGAAGGGGGGGCGCGTTTTCAGGTCGGTTGATTGGTCATGGACACTATCAAACGACGACCAACATCAAGCTTGTCGAAACCATAAGTATTGATGAGGTGGTATATCAAGAAGGGTATCGAATACCCGATATAATGAAAATTGATGTTGAGGGAAACGAAGGCATGGTTTTGGAGGGGATGCAGAAACTATTGAATAAGCACCATCCAATCATAATCTGTGAACTGCACACCCACCTAGGAGAGTCGTCAGATCAAGTGATTGGTTTATTATCTTTGTATGGATACACTATCTCGAATATCAATAATGCATTAGCTGACAATAAACTGACTAACCTAGCTCCAGAGGAATTGGTGGGAACGCATATTATTGCAATGAAATAGGTGAAGCAAGAGGGGGAAGCCGTAGCCTCATGAACAGTAGTGAATTCAAAAGATGGTTGGCATCCAAAGGCTGTACTTTCGAGACGAAAAAAAGTGGTTCCGGGCATATTATCGTAAGGCTCGGCGACAAAAAATCCGAGATTCCAATGCACGGAGCAGCCAAGGAATTGAAAAAAGGATTGGTTGAAGCTGTGAAAAAACAACTTGGTTTGAAGTGAGGTGAAACTTATGTTGATCTACCCAGTTATACTCGATCCTGCCGAGGAAGGTGGTTTCGTGGTTACTTTTCCCGATGTACCCGAAGCGATAACCCAAGGGGATGATGAAACCGAAGCTTTAACGATGGCGCAAGATGCTTTAATCACGATGTTTGATGCTTATATGCATGACCGGCAAGCAATACCAGAAGCCTCCCCTGTTCATGGGCAAGCTTGCGTAGTCTTTCCGGTAATACTTGCAGGAAAAATCGCGCTGTACAACACAATGCTGGCCGTGAATATGAACACCGATGATTTGGCTCGGCGTTTGAATATCACTCCTGCAATGGCTGAACGATTAGTGTCTCTACGCTACAAAAGTCGGATTGAACAAATCGAAAATGCCTTAGCCATTTTCGGTAAGCGTTTGGTGGTGGATGTGCGGGAGGCGGCTTGATGCCTTAAGCGTCAATCTTTCGCAATAAAATCCGGCGTTTTGTGCCCGACAGATTATAATGTCAGGCAACGAAAAGATGATGACCGACGCAGCTTGGATGCCAAAGAATACTACCCAGAGAACGAAGTGGATTTCGGGTTTTTGGATGGTCATTTTTTCACTATGCTACCCAGTAGGTTATATTTGGGAAAAACCTTTAAGAGAGGAAATAACATGATGCAACCCGTCCGTCAAATACTATCGAATGCCCCTGATATGGTTGCGGTTCCACCCGAGTTGCGGCATCACAGTATCGAAGTGATTTTCTGGCCGTTGAGCGAAAGACAAGAAACCAAATCCCCATTCAATGCCGAAGCCGTCATAGATGACATTCGCCGTATCATTGTCCAAACTGAACCCGTTGAATTGGGAAAATTCCAGTTGGATTTGACTGGTTTCCATTTTGACAGGGAAGAGGCCAATGCCCGTTAAATACTTCATGGACACGAATGTCCTGCTATACAGGTATTGCAATCAAGATGAAGGCAAGCGCCAAATTGCCGCACGATTGCTGAGTGCGGGTGGTTGCGTTATCAGTACCCAAGTGGTTAATGAGTTTTGTAATGTTACCCGGCGCAAATTTTCCGCCCAATTCGCCGCCATAGAGCCGGTCTTGCAGTCAATCAAAGACACCTTGCCAGTCGAAACCTTGTTATTAGAAGACAGTTTCGCCGCAGTAAACATTTCCCAGCGACATAATTTCCAATATTACGATGCGCTGATACTGGCTTGCGCTCTGCGATTGGAGTGTGAAGCCGTATTGAGTGAAGACATGCAGCATGGTTTCGTGCTGGATAACCGGCTTGCCGTAGTCAATCCGTTTATTTTGTAGCAGGTTAAGAACAAATAGGCAGCGATATGACAGTTACAAGGATAATGAAAAGACGTTGCCCGATCTATGCAACTTGAATAACCGGGAATGTAGCACGTATGGAGCGAAGCGGAATGCGGGTTACCTGTGGGCCTTCTACCCGGATTTCGCTTCGCTTCATCCGGGTTACGCTGGCTTTTATCTGGAAGGGATTTTCAGTAAGGCGGCAACCCTGCCACCAAGTGTGTCGGCATGGGAATGCCGACCTATAACTGGCTACGGCATTACATAACTGGATTTCGTTTCTTGCCAGACCACAAAAGACCAGCTATGCCGGTAGTGAACAAAAACAGAGTGGAGGGTTCCGGCACGGACGCACCCTTACCCGCCAACTGGGCGATTTCTTGGGCAGACAGGGCGGTGTTGTAGATGCGTACATCATCTATCGAACCTTGAAAATAACCAATATTACTATCGGTATAAGGGACACTGCCCGAAGGGGAGGAAGCAACGCCAATGCCCAACTGTGTACCCGCAACCACGGTATTGTTGATGAACAGGCTGCTGTTTGAACCCAAAAAAGCCCCATCAAGATAAAATGAAGTGCCTGAATTGTCTGTCGTCATGGCGAAATGATGCCAAGCATTTAATGGAGACTGCGAATCTGTGATGACAAGAGTATTGGCACCGCAATGTGAGGACACAAAATAATCTTGAATATAGAGACCTAACATCATTGACGTGCCACAGCTACCACCGCCATAACCTAACATTATAGGAGCAGGTAGGTTCGCCGCTTCAGGCTCAAACCACAGGGCTACCGTTCTTGTTGTGGTTGGCAAATTGTCGGCTCCTGCAACAATGTAGTCGCCGCTGCCGTCGAAGTGATAAGCACTGTTTGGATTGCCGAGATGGTCGGTCGTTAAAGTGGCACCCACGACAGTCCCATCGTAACCGTTGCCACTGGCATCGTTGGCGTTGCCGTCAAAAGGGTAGTAGCGGATTAGGGCTGCTTGGGCGAGGTTGGCGGATAGCAAGGATGCCAAGAATAAAGCTGTATGGAGACGTTTCATATTTTCCCTCTATAGTCATTTCAAATTTACACTGAGTAGTTTATGTTACGCAGCAGCCAAGGATTGGAGCGTCAAAGCTTGCTTTGACAGGCGAAGCACGCTTTGCATAATGCTCTTGTCAAAGCAAGCTTTGACGCTCCCGTCATGCTAGAAAAAACATCTTTCGTGTTCTGTGAGTAACATCACTAAGTAGGTCGGGTTAGCGTAACCGTAACCCGACAAAGTGCCATAATGGGACACGCCCTGCCGGGTAACTGCGCACACTAGGTATGGGTTTGGGGGGCAAGGTTTTCCCTGTGTGTCTAATCCGGCCTAGGCCGTCATTGGGTAAGCTCACGATATATGCTAAAATCCACGCAACTTATCCACAACCAACCCTGACTTGTTAATTTACCAAGTGTAACCGTGCAATGATGCCTATTCATGAAAAAATTCGGCTGTTTCGTCAAGCGAAGGGATGGACGCAAGATGAGGTGGCTGAGAAGTTGGAATTGTCGTTAAATGCTTATGGCGAAATCGAGCGCGGCAACAGCGATATTCGACTATCGAGATTGGAGCAAATTGCGAATTTATTTGAGGTGGAGGTGATTGACCTGTTAGGGGCGACAGAAATAAATACATTCCATTTTATTAATAGCACAGGAACCCAAAACAATCATAACTATTCCGCCAACGGACAAATGGAAATGCAAACGGAAATTGACAAGCTACAGTTGATGCTGCAACTGAAAGACAAAGAAATTGAACTGCGGGACGAGAAAATCCACCATTTGTCGGAACTTGTCGACTTACTCAAAGCCAAGAACTAAAGCTGTCCAAGTCTTCGTCTTCAACCAGCCTTCCTTCCTTTTCATCAATCAAACCTTGCCTTACAGCGAAGCTGAAACGGGCACTTTCATTGAGCCGGTCAAACTCGGCAGGGGACAGCACGACGGCGGCTGGTTTGCCATTTTGGGTGATTACAATGGGTCGGTTACTTTGGTTAATGCCCTTAAGCAAAGCAGAAGCATGGGCCTTGAAGTGGCCTAGCGGTAAGATGTCTTCGGCAACTTGTAGTTCATTCATGGTTATGGCATCTAATCAAACTAAAATTCAGACCTGAATATAGTCCATTCCATCAGATTTTCCAAGCACTGCGTAGCCAGGTAAGTGTGAGCAAACGGTTTTATCGCTTGCCCACTCGGAATGGAGCCTTAACCTTGGCAAGGGTGGGCAAGCTAAATCGCTTGCCCATCCAACAATTTGCTAAAATTAACCACCATGTAACACCGCATAGATCCGAAGATAGATTGTGTATTCAAGGCATTGCTCAGCTCGGAGGAAAACCGCAATCTGTTGGCGCAATTCACGTTATATAATCATTTCCTCACTTTGGCATGAGAACGCAGATTAAATCACTAAAAAGGTATGACATGCTCAGTCTAAATATTGAAAAACAACCTGAACTTTTGAAACTGATTCAACAAGGCCAAGAGATTGTATTGCTTTTGCATGATAACCCAATAGCTAAAATCACCCCACTTAACTCATGCCCTAAACGCAAGCTTGGTTCAGCAACAGGTTTATTCAAACTCAACGAAGATTTTGATGCGCCATTAGCAGATTTTGAAGACTACCAATGAAATTGTTAATGGATACTCATGCATTTCTATGGCTCATCAATGATGATTATGCTTCGTTGCGGGGCAAAGCTGCGGTAGATTTATTTT
>CAIYXP010000136.1 GCA_903930145.1 uncultured Methylococcaceae bacterium | reverse complement strand
GCCAAGTGCTGACCGAGGATGTTGCCCATGCCTTGCGGGCGATGGCAGGGGAGCGCCCCCGCGCAAAGGACATGGCCGACGCACTGGGCCATTTTTGCACACCCGGCAGCCTCGCCGCGCATTTCTTCAACCGCCCCGGCAGACTGTGGCCGGATGCCGACGTGACCACAACGAGATGGGCGTTCGCCTAAGGACGGTTACAGGGAGTGGCCTATGTCAGCCTGATGAACCACATCCATGCTTCGGCAAAGGTGCTTAAGCCATGGACGGTTTCCAGCCGACAGAAGGATTACTCGATTTCCCAAGGATTAATCATGCTTACGCCTAGCCCGACAAAATCGTTGATATTGCGAGTCACGAGAGTAAGGCCATGTTCCAAGGCCGTTGCGCCAATCATTCCATCGGCGGTATTGAGCGGGATTCCTTGTAATTGTCGAATGCCGTCTAACTCTCCCCAGCGTTCGGCGACTGGTGCGGAGACAGGTAATATCTTGCCATCAAACCAAGGCAATAATTCGTCAATGTACCAGCCTTCCAAGAATCTTCGCCGTTTTCCATCGGGGAGTAGCGTGATACCCTTCTTGATTTCGCCTAGTGTCACCACACTCAGAAACAGGCTTTCGTCATCTTGTGCGTCAAGCCATTGCACTAAGCGCGGCTCAGGGTGCTTCTTGACCAATTCCGAGGGGATATTGGTGTCCAGCAAATACTCTTTCACAATTCAACCGGGCGGGAAGTTGATGGATTGCGCTCAAAATCCAAGTCAAGCCCCCTCAGCGGGTCAAACAATTCTACCAAGCTTCTCTTTTCCTTTGGCT
This sequence comes from uncultured Methylococcaceae bacterium, assembly GCA_903930145.1. Taxonomy (GTDB): domain Bacteria; phylum Pseudomonadota; class Gammaproteobacteria; order Methylococcales; family Methylococcaceae; genus Methylumidiphilus. The sequence continues at coordinate 10,934 of CAIYXP010000136.1, read as the reverse complement.
TTTCCGTTGATTGCCGTGATTTTGTTAACAGCCGTTGTTGTAGGCTTTCCAAGCCAAGGTCTAGCAACTCCGCTTCGTTTTCAATAAGCCCGGAACGCATGGCTTCATGGATTTTAAATTCTTGATCGGGTCTGGGATGGATAATCATTTTTACCTCATGTATAACGATTTGTAGCTCGTTTAGTATTAAATAACGAAGCATATTCCGCCGATGGATAGTGTAATTATGCGGCGCAATTTTTTAGCAATGCACACTTATTGCCACGCTTTATCTAGTTGCCAAAAGCTAACCAAATTACCGCATCTAATTCCGCAAGGTTATGTGCAGGGTGTGTTGGATTTTGAATCAAAGAAAGTCGCAGCTTCTTTGCAAGGTCTACATAGCGTACACCTTCGCTCGCTCCTCGTGGTGCTTTAAAATTAACCTTCTTAAGATATTCCTTAATGGGCTTGTTTAGAACTGGATATTCTTGTGGAAACTCAAGGCATAGCATTTCAGATAAAAAAGCCCCTCTGGTAGGTACATTGTTATTTTCTAGGTTGTCGATTTCATCAGCTACCATATCGTCTCGGTCTTCGTCTGCAGCTTCAAGAATATTCATGTAGCTTTGTGAAAGCATTTCAAAGTTGCTTTGTTTTCCACGGATTTGCCATCCTTCACCCGTTAACCGATCTTTGCGATCATAGCCCCAATAGTTTGGTAGTTGCTCGTAAAAATCGGAAGAAGTAATTTCTTGATTAGCGCAACGGCGGAATAAATCGATTAGACCATCTCGATTTTTATTATATGCTACCAATGAATTACGTCGTTCTTCTATTTGTTGATTCATTCCTTTTGGTTTTGGCAGTCTGAAAACTATCAACGGTTTTGCAGTTTCCTGCTCCTTTTTTTCGTTTGGTGCTTTCCCCGATATTCCGCCATTAGGTTTAGCTTCTTTGTATTGTGCGAGCCAATCCTCTGACACAACGACTGCCAATTTTTCTATAGCTTTAACCCATCGTTTAGCTATAACGTATTCATCGTTAGAAATTGTAGAAAACACATTGGCTTCAAAGTTTGTATTAAATGCAGCATGTGTCAAATTAGATGAGCCTATAATAGAAAAACAAGCACCGTTAGATTCTTTCCAAAAGACAGCCTTAGGATGAAAACCACTAATCTGGTCTGCCACCATGAACTGGCCTTTACGTTGCGATGGTAGCCAACGCATTATCGCTTCGCATGCTGCCTTTCTGGTAATACCGAAATCCTTTCCTATAATTACCCGAAAACCGCGACAGCTTTGATTCAATGTAAGAGTTTCATTCCACTCCGTTAGATAGGCGGTCACTATAAATAACTCGACGGCCTGTTCAAATGCACGTTTATAATATTCTGAAAGATTAGACTTATTATTTGGGTAAAGTAAAATGGTCATTTTTTTCTCGATATGATTTCTACCACTCCGAAATGATAACGCAAGGCGTAGGCATCCCGCCAGTCCGTGGCGTAGCGACTTGATAAAATGAACGACCAAACCCCGCGCTATCGCCTGGCGCTGGCAACTCCCCGAAGTGGCCTACCCGCAAGCCTTGGTGCCGGGGCTTCGGGAAATCGGCAATTGGCCCTTGAATACCTGGGGTTCTGTCTATCCCCGCTCCGGCTGGCTGCTCCAACCCGACCAGCCCAAGGCGGCGGCGGTCGCCGCGCAACGGGTCGGCGACATCGTGACGCGCGGGGCCGAACCCCATGTCTACTGGGAAGTCGCCAGCGGCGGGGTGTTCGAGTCCGACAACAAGCTGGTGTGGCGGCCCCAGTCGCTGGAAGAGCGCAACGACAAGACCGGCGACTGGCAGATGCTGTCCCCTGTCATGGGCACGGGTTGCGAAACCTTCGGCGCGAACGACACCGCCTCAATCGGCGGCTGGTCCGGTGGCAAGCTGGCCGCCGACGGCAAAACGCCTGGACGCTGTGGCGTCCCTATTCCTGCTGCGACGTCAAGGGCGTGTTCCTTAGTCTACGTCGATGTGCTCCCCTGCCCATGAATGGCAACCCATGAAGTCTGAAACCACTTTGAATCTTCTCTCTTTTGGCCGCAAGCCTAGGCGCAGACCCACGTTGGCTTGCGTCTTGGGCCTAGTCTTCGTCTTTGCGCTTGCACTGCCAAACCCCGCATTCGCCGTGACCGGCCGCACCTTCAGCGACAGCCGCTGGTATTACCAGATCGGCGGGGCGGACTCGGTGATGGCCCCTTTGAACGCACGGGCATCCAGCGCCACCATCAGCGGTTCGCTGAACCTGGGGCTGGGCTTCACGCAGCGGGTTTAATCAAGTGTTGGGGCTGGCCAACACGCTGAACAGCGCGGCCAAGAACATCCAGGGCGTGCTGGTGAACGCCGCCAGTGCCGCCATCGCCAGCGCCCCCGGCCTGAATCTGCAATGCGGATCAGTGGGATTGTACGAACTCTACCAGCAGGATGGCCTACGCCAATGGCTCGGTCGGCATCGAAAAGCTGCGAACAGATGCAGTCCGACATGGCGCGTGGCGAAAACCCTTATCGACCGTAGTCTGACGCTGTCCAAGTCCTACTCCTGGCGCGACCAGATGGGCAAGTCGCAAACCGGCAACGACAGCGTGGACGTGTTGCAGGCGATGAACATCGTCGACAGCAAGGGCGGCGACGGCGGGGTGCCTTGGGTGGGCGGGCAGAACGCGGGCGGCAGGGACCAGCCGCCGATTCTGGTGGTCTCGGACGTGGTGAAGGCTGGCTACAACATCGAACAAGGCCGCGACCCGACCGGCAACGACCAAGGCCAGCCCGACACCCGCGTGGCGCAAGTGTGGAAATCCCCCGCCGAGGCGGTCGATTATGCAAGGGCTGTGCTGGGCGATGTGAAGATCGAGACCAAGAACAACGCCGACCGCGAGGCCCAGCCGGGACATGGATTGGGTCCTAAGATCGAGCAGGACCGCCAAGACGGTCTGGCGGCATTGTCCAAGCTGGTCAACGGCAATGCCGCGCCCAGCCCGGACGAACTGGCCAAGGTGTCGGCCCCCGGCACCCAACTGAACCGGGATGTGGTGGAGACGATCCGCAGGTTCCAGCCGCAGGAGCGGGCCGTGGTGGTCGGCAAGCTCGCCGCCGAACGGGCCACCGCCGCCAACGTTGAACGGGCGATGATGCTGCGCCGCCTGTTGTTTTGTCAGATTAGGTTTATGGGATAGAATCGTCTGCAAATCCTTTAATTTCATCTTGGCTTTCCCGCTATGAAAGACGCCCTCAATCCATTTGAAATCCTAACCTATATCCTGCCCGGTTGGTTGTTGTTTACCGTGGTGATGCTGGTTCCACCGCCCGTCAGCTTTACCACACCGGCATTGATGGACAAAGAGGCGGTTGCCGCTTTGACGTGGCTACTGGTGGCTTATGTATTGGGCCATATCTGCGGTTTGGCAAGCTCTTGGTTGAATTCAAAATTTTCACATCAAACCAATTATTTCATGGAAATTTGGGATGATCCGGCTTTGAAAGCGGTTTCATTGGAAAATCTCCGTGCTGCCTTTGCCGTATTTGTCCCTTATTATCCAAAGCTGATAGACAAACTGGATAAGTTAAATGTCAATTATGGCTTGGCGACTGGCTTGTTCAATCTAGTACAAGAATACAATATTCAACAAGGCGTACAGGGGTCCTCAGAGTCCGTTTATGGAGAAGTTAAATTTCTACAAAATCTGAGCATTGCTGCGCAATTGGTGTTGGTTTATTTGGTGATCCTACTGATTTGGCGTGGGTTTCAGTTTGGACTTTGGCAAATGTTTGACCCGGCATTCGCTTTTGCCTCGGCTTTTGCCGTGGCATTGGCGGTCTTATTGCTTACCCGCATCCGCATCCCGCAACGCTCCCGTTTGCATGTGTTATTGGTTTACCGTGCCTTTCTGGTGAGTCGTCTACGTCAATTGGAAACATCCCATCATGGACAGTAATCCAAATCATCAAGGCAAGTATCAGGGTCAATCCAACAAACCGTATGCTCCGGGTCGATCTTCCAAGCCATACCCCGAAACCAAGGAAATTAAGCGCATTAAGAAAACCGCCCTAGCCATCGCCGCCAATTTGGCAGTGGACAAACTGGAAGCCGAATGGAGACAGGCAAGCCAAAGAGAGCCTAAATTTCTTTGGAAACAAATAAATAACAAACAACACTTGGGGGAAGTTAGGCTATACCAAGCCTTACATGCCTTTGTCTTCAATGACGATTATCAGCCGAACAAAACGGTGCTACGCGACACCGACTTGCCGCGCTTGCATGAAATGTTTGCCGTGTTGCAGGGTTTGCGCAATCTGTTCAGCCATTGGCATGGTCGCAATCCATCCCTTCCCGATGAATTGACGGGTCTTCTATGTATGCGCTTCGAACAAGCCGTCAAGCAATGTGCAGGACAAAATAAATTCGCCTTGTTTTCTTATGAAGAACTGGTTTCTGGATTTCATCGCGAAACTGACAAACACCCGGAAGACAAGCCCGTCGATTATCGACGTACCTATTTAGTGCTTGAACAACAAGGGAGAACTCACCTGACCGAGGAGGGCCAGCTTTTCTTCCTGAGTTTTTTCCTGACATCCCAACAATTGCAACGCTTGCTGGATCAACTGCCAGATTTCAAAAAAACCTTCAAAGTCAAACATCTGTTTCGCCGTGCGGTGTTTGCCCATTTCACCCGTCGCGATGCCCATTCAGGCTTGGGTTTGGCAGCAGCCAGCCGGGAAGATGAACAGATAGCCGCATCCAACAAGCTGTTTTATTTGGATGAATTGGTTCGTACCGCGCAAACCCTGATTGATCTGCCGGAAGCGTTAAGCGCACCGAGCAAGACACCGCCATTGTCGCCGGAATTGGCCCATGAACTTGGCGTTCACGATGAAAAAAAGGCATTGCACCAAGCCCGCTGGCTGCGGCGAGGCGTGGCTTATTTAGTTGCCCAGTTGGCGGAGAGTGATAAACGGTTTGCCCATAGGCTGCAATGGCGCTCCCGTCCTCGTCATGATGGGATGTGCGGCGAAACTGAAACCATGGATGACCCCGCCACCCCCGAATTATTGGGCAAATCCCGTCCGCCGCGTCGGGCTTGGATCGCCAGTGATGAACTGGACACGGGCTTATTGGCGGTCGATCACGGTCATGTCCATCTGCGTCTGCCCGTCAGCCAACAACCGCCCAAATTCGTGACATGGAAACTCCATGCCCGTGCCGTCCGTGCCATCTTGGAAGCGCATTTTCTTTATGGTCTACCTATCCAAGGATTTATTGAGGAACTCGAAAAAGAAAGCCAGAAATGGCAACATGGCAAGCCTTTTCAGTTTTTACAGGAGCAAGACCTTCCGCCCAAACTGCGGCGTTTCCCCGAAACAAACCCACCCCCGGTGTCCTTGGATGCATTCAAACAACGGGTCAATGTCCGCTTGCAAAGTTTGATTAATCGCATGGACAAAGTTAAGGCAAGTTTTCTCTTTGGTGATGATTTGCAAGACCCCAGACCAGAACGGGCATCAACCGTTAAAAAACGTCGGGAGGCAAGCTTGGAACTGCAAACCCATAACCGACGCCATCACCGTCATGCCAAAAATCGGCTAGTGCTGCGGGTTTATCAGTCTTTGCTGCCACAGGCACACAAATTGACCATCCGGGAAACGCAAACCCTCAGCATTTATCATTGTACTTTGCATTATCGTCATACCGACTATCAGCACAAACCGGGGGCAGGGGAAGCCGAACGCAGTTTATTGCAAAACACCCGTGATGCCCTGAGCCATTTGCCGAAAGACCTGCAAAACTTGGTGTATGGCGGAGACACCATAGCTAGGCCCAAGGATGTCAACGAATTGGTATCGCGGGTAGCGAACTATGCCCAAAGCCACTGGCGGCAGTTACAACAGGCATTATCCGGCTACACGATAGAACAAACCACACAACTCGCTCGCGTGTTGCATGTGGCCGTGCCGCTTGAATTGAACCCTTCCTTGGGCAATGGTGTTGACATTCAGAACCCACCATTAAAGGAATCCAGGCTAAAATCAACGGCACAGACTACCCCGCCAGCACTTGCCTTGCCCTTGACCCGTGTTGCCATCAGTCATATCGCCAAGAAATTAGCGGCGGGAGCAACCGAATTCCATGCTTCAACTAGGGCTTGGGCATTGGGTTTGCGCCAACGCGAAGCCGAACGGTTTGCCTTTCAGTATTATCAAAATCATATCGAACAAGCGAAGAATCGCAAGGAACAGGAGCAATGGGAGGATTATTGGGCCGATGCTGCCGTTTTGTCGGCCATAGCCCATTATTGGCATCGTCGCTATTTTCCTTTGGCGACTGGCAAAGTGTTCTTTGATGCCACATTTCTGAATCAGCCTCTGGAAATTGCCGTCGGCAAGCATAGCTTGAAACTGAGTCTGGCCGAGACGGCACGATTGCACTTGTTCAACCAACATGACAAATTGGAAAAGTTATTGGATTTTTTGATTGGACAGGGGAAGCAGACCGAGGAACCGACCGTGGAAGATTTGCGCTTGGCCCAACAAGACATCCATCACCAAGGCCGCAAGATAATCGAAGCGTGTTTGCAATTGGAACAAGTGCTACTCCCCAAACGACCCAATGCCGATTCTGGGTATTATTCCTTTAAAACGGTGTTAAAGAGTTTGCCAAGCCAACTAGAGGTTAGTGAAGAAGACAAGGATAAAGTCAAAGTTGCCCGAAATGATGCCTTGCATTTGGATATTTTCAAAGACTTGGGCATGATAGCCGAAGCCTGTCAAATCATCAAAGCTTGGTTGGAGCAACTGGTGAAATGAGGCGGAAATAACCGGTCATGACTTGCTAAAGTGGACATTTAAATGGGATAATCGTCAACTTGAACATTACTTGGTGTAGACACCCCTTTTTTGGGGGGTAAGCGCACCCTGACCCAACCGGCCTTTCGATTATTTTTTGGTGTAGACACCCCCGCTCCGGGGGGTAAGCGCACCTTCCTACTAATTAGTAAGGCATCTTTGCTGGGTGCAGACACCCTCGCTTTGGGGGTAAGCGCACCAAGATTCTTGATTGAGGGATTGAATAGAAGTAGGCCGGAATAAGCCGCGCAAGCGGCGTTACCGGCATCACGGGGTCAGTTGCCGGTATCGGTCACGATTCGAGCTTATTCCGCTTGACAGACGGGTTTTATATTGCGGGGTGAGGATGAATTGTGCCTTTAACGGCGAAATAGCCTTTTGAACAGGAGAATCCCCATGCTTTCAAGCTATGAAGCGATATATGAAAAAGGCCGATTGCATTGGCTCAATGAAGCCCCGAATAGGGATAATGTCAAGGTGATTGTCACCTTGCTTGAACCCGTGTCCGAATCCGCAGCCGACATACCCAATGGACAGGAATTGGCGCAGTTATTGGAGGAAATGGCGGAGGCGGGTGTGGCGGATGCATTCGGCGAACCACTAGAGTGGCAGCGTAAGACTCGCCAAGACAATATATTACCGGGACGTGAAGAACCGTGATTATCCTTGACAGCAATGTGCTGATTTATGCGGCCCAACCAGAACATGGCGCATTGCGTCAATGGCTAGGCTCAAGAACCTGCGGGGTGTCTTTGGCAAGCAAAATTGAGGTATTGGGTTTCCACAAGTTGAAAGGAACTGAAAAGGCGTTTTTCTTAAGGGCTTTTGCAATTTTGTCGGTTTTCCCGATTAGCCCTGCGGTGGCGGAAACTGCCATCCGGTTACGCCAAATCAGAAAAATGAGCTTAGGTGATTCCATTATTGCCGCGACTGCTTTGGAATATCAATACCCATTGGCTACCCGTAATATAGACGACTTTGTTTGGATTGATGGCTTGATAATAATAAATCCATTTGAAGCCGGGTAAGTCGGGCAACAGGTTTATTGTTGCCCGACAAACATATCTGATTATCGGATACAAAATGATGCATCCGACACACTTATAATCTAACCCCCCACCGTCACACTGACCACATCGCTCCACTGCCCCACTTGCTCATCATGCAAGCGGTAGATGGCTTTGTAATTCCATACCGCGCTAGTGCCGGGAGCGGGTAACGGGGTGGTGTCGGTGGTGTTTGGCTCGGTGTTGATGATTAGGAAGACAAAGCCGTTGCCGTCATTCCGATCAACCCAGATTTCAATCGCGCTGGCCTTGCCTTTTGTCCATAAAATCACCGGATGCCCCGCCCTGATTTGGATGCTTAACGATGGCTTCAAAGTGGTCGGATCGAAGGCGTGGGACGCGGCGACAATCCATAAATCCTGCCCGATGGCGGTGGTGTAATTCTTCAAGGTTTTCAGATGCGCCACGAATGCGGACAGCCGTGGAATCACGCCGGGATCGACCGCTGGCGGCATCGGTTGATCCAACGAGGGCGGAACCGGCCATTCCGCGCCGCCGTTGCCGCCATCCCGCAACAAGTTCTTATACGCCGTCCAATGTTGGGCATAGGATTGCATGTCGTTCATGGTGTGCAGCGTATAGCGGAAGCTGGCGGCATCGGCTTGGCGCGTGGCAATATCGGCATCGCTGAGTCCCAACAGGACGGCATATTTGGGTAGGGTCGCAGCGAGATGGTCGAGCAAGTCGGCTTTGCCGGCATCGTCATTGGGCATGTAGGATGAAGTAGTCATAGCGTGGTGTCTCCTTAGGGTTATAAGAATTCTATGAGTAAATCGCGGTGTTTGATGGGTATTCTGTGGAGGCTGGTGAAGGTTTGGCAATCCTTGCTGACCGCTCGGCAGTGATTGACGAGCGTTCGTCAACGTTTGATGAGCGTCTAGCAATGGCTGGTGAACCCTCGTCAGTCATTGACGAGCATTCAGGAACGACTGACGAGTGCCTAGCAATGATTGATGAGCGCTCGTCAACCATTGACGAGCATCCAGCAATGGCTGATGAACCCTCGTCAGTCATTGACGAGCATTCGGCAATCGTTGCGGAACGCTCAGCAAGGGCTGATGAGCGATTAGCAATCATCGCAGAGCGTTCATCAAGGCTTGATGAACGCCGCGCAGTATCGAATTGATGTCTGACAATAATTGTCATGTATTTTGCTGAAAAATATGGGCTAAAGTGTTGGAAATGCCAATTTCTTCACTGTTTTATGACAGCCGTTTTACTACTATTGGCTAAAAACTTCAAGGTTAATTTTGAGCCTGCCTAGCTTTCAAGGAAGCCAATCCCGTTGGATTGCCATGGCCGCCTCGTCGGTTGCGGCCTTGTTTGCTCTGGTCTCCGGGGTGTTGCTGCTGCGCGGTTTCAGCAAACCGGTCGAAGCCTTGATGCAAGGCACCGATGCCATTGCCTCGGGCAATCTGTCCCATCGCATAACCCTGACCACGCAAGACGAATTCGGCTATCTTGCCACCCACTTCAACCACATGGCCTGCGAACTGGAACGCCAACGGGAAAAGTTGCATGAAGCCAACGCCATCCTTGAGCAGCGGGTGGCCGAGCGTACACGGGAACTGCACCGGCTGAACGGCGAATTGCAGCGCATGGACACTGCAAGGCGGGAATTCCTGGCCGACATCAGTCACGAACTGCGCACCCCCATCACCGTCATTTGCGGTGAGGCGGAAGTGATCCTGCGCGAGGGAGATGGCAAATGCGATGCCGACGATTACCGGGAGACCTTGCAATACATCGCAGGCTTGTCCACGCAGTTGGGGGCGTATGTCAACGACCTGCTGTTCCTCGCCCGCACCGAACTGTCCGACAGCCCCATGGATTGGGATCTGGCATGGGAAAAGCTGGATTTGGCCGAACTGGTTGCCTGTGCAACCGAGGATATCCAAGCCATGGCGAGGGAAGGCTCCATTGCCGTGATATTTGACGAACCAACCACAGCAGTCTGGGTGCAGGGCGACAGGCAGCGGCTGCGGCTAGTGTTGTTCATCCTCGGCGACAATGCCTGCCGCTATTCAAATTCAGGCAGTCACATCGCAATCACCCTCCACACAGACGGCAAGTCGGCGAGTTTCAGCCTCGCTGACCAGGGCATCGGCATACCCGCATCGGATTTGGGCCTGGTCTTTGAACGCCACTTCCGCAGCGCCAACGCCCGCCACACGCGGCGCGACGGCGCGGGCTTGGGTTTGCCCATGGCCCGGTCAATCCTGAAGGCGCACGGCGGGCAGATCGTCGTCGCCAGCGCCGAAGGGGAAGGCTCCACTTTCACCGCAACCCTGCCGCTGGTTTCCTAAGGAACAAACACACACAATACAATTGCCCATGAACGAGCGCATGAATGAGATCGAGACAGCAGTCCCCAAACCCCTTCCGATAACCGGCCACAAGCGGGTGTTGCTGGTGGAGGACGACGAACGCATTGTCCGGTTTGTCCGGCGCGGGTTGGCATCCGAAGGCTACGCCGTCGATGTGGTCGACAGCGGTCTGGAAGCCATGGAGAGGGTCATGGACTACCCGTACCAAACCGTCATCTTGGATGTTGGCCTGCCCGACCTCGACGGCATGCAAGTCTGCGAGAACCTGCGGGCCTGCGGCATCGACACCCCCATTATAATGTTGACGGCCTGGAACGCTGTGCGCGACAAGATAACCGGCTTGCGCGTGGGGGCGGACGACTACATGACCAAGCCCTTTGTATTTGAAGAGTTGCTGGCGCGGATCGAGGCGCTGGCCCGCCGCCGCACTGGCGAACTCAGGCCGGAACCCACGGAATTGCGCGTCGCCGACCTCGTGTTGAACCGACATGCCCGTGAAGTGAGGCGCGGGGGCGAAGCCATCGACCTCACCCCGAAAGAGTTCACCCTGCTGGAATGCCTGATGCGCACACCGGGCAAAGTGCTGAACCGGGCGCGGATATTGGAGCACGTCTGGGGCTACAGCGTAGACCCGATGACCAATATAGTGGATGTCTACATCCGCCAGCTT
>CAIYXP010000135.1 GCA_903930145.1 uncultured Methylococcaceae bacterium | reverse complement strand
AATCCCTCCCCCCAAGGGGGGAGGGACTTGTGTAGATACCTATGCGCAGGGGGAGGGGCCGGGGGAGAGGGTTTTGGGATGGTTGATGAGACGACAAGCTATTTATAATCAACCCAGTACCCCTCTCCCTAAATCCCTCCCCCCAAGGGGGGAGGGACTTGTGTAGATACCTATGGTAGCTTATGAGGGGAGGGCGGGGATGATGCTGTTGGATTATGGTTTACCTCGCTGCCTTTTCCCCGAGCGAAGTCGAGCGGGAGAGGTCAAAGCGAACAAGCTGGCTTCGACTCCGCTCAGCCAGCAGATCTACTCAGCCAGCAGATTTACAATTAGCCAATCGGTGGCGGGGCGGCTAAGGGTTTTCCAGCGAGCGCGGCACGGGCATAAGCATCCCATCGCGCTTCAAGGTCTATTGGGTTCAAGGTTTGCAGTGTACAGTCCCTGCCCAAATCAACGCCACGACGCCAGCGAGTGCCACTCGCCAAGATTTGTTTATGCTGTTGCCAAAAAACCTTGGCTTTGTTCAAGTCAGGCAACCAGACCTCAGGGGCAAATTCCCGTTGAAATAGATCCGCATCCTCAGCAACAGGAGCCGTTTTGCGCGAACCGCGAATATCAACCCCTGTCAGGCATTCAAATGCTTCCCCGGCTGCCGCTGCCAACACGATGTCTTCGGCTATCATCCATTTGCCAAGCAAGTCCAATACCTTTGGATGCCCGAATCGGGCCAGTAACCCACAGCCGTCTATCTTATTCTCCATCGCAAATACCAATCCCATGATTTGCGCTAAATCTTCAGGCTGACCGAGGGCAATCAACCATTCCAAAGCGATGCGGTCCCCAGGTTGCGCCACTTTGCGCAAGGAAGTCAAAACCCAGGATTGCCGGGTCCATGCGGCTACCCGCCAAGCCGCCGAGCGAACCCTAGGCGATTCATGCAGCAAGCCTGGTTTGAATGGCCTAGCCGGGGCAGTGGCTAGGTTGGACGAATCGCAATGGGTGATCGCCAACCATGCCAATTCGGCAATTTCAGGGGTTTCATCGACCAATAAGTTCATCAGCCTAGGCGTGGTAGGGTCTAACATGCGTTGATTTGCCAACACCACAGCCGCCGCCGCCGCTTGTGCCGGTTCCCCTTGCAGCAGAAGTTTACGCAGGGTAGGGGCGAATAGGCCGGCAGGGGCGAAACCGAAAGCATCCCGCAAACCGGCCAAGCGCTGGCCTTGGGCGGTCGTAAACATTTCCAACACCAAGGCTGTGGTGGATTGTTCAGCGAGGCGCAATAATGGGCATGCGGCGGCAAAAATTCCATCCCTGCCTTGTTCTTCCAGTCGCTGCCCCAAGAATTTAGGCAGATGGGAGCGCACTGCCAACAAGCCTTGAACATGCGCTTCGACGCGATCATTTAGATCAATAAAATCCCGCAGGGTCAGTTGCGAAGATTTTAACGCGGCTCGGCGTTGACCCCACAGGTATTCAAGCTCCTCGAAATGGGTTTCAAGAAGATCGGGGATGAATCTTGCCCGGTTGGTTGACATGCAAGCAATGACAGAGGGTTTAATTGATGGCCACAGTCCCTGCGCGGATGCGTTGAGTCCCTTTCGCACGCAATAATACGTCTTCGCCACGCACCATCACTTTGCCGTCATTGCGCAAATCCACCGAAGCCTCGCCGCATTTTAGGGTCAAGGTTTCACTGGCTTCGATGATGACGTTGGGTTCTGGTTTGGGTTCATGATACCGACCAATGCGGCCTAACACGACACCATTTTCGCCGTTGGAAGGGGGAACCACCAGCAAACGGTCTCCGGGTTCTAGTTTGATGCCGGCAGTGGCGGAGCTTTCCAGCCAGTCGCAACTAAATACATTATCATTAGATGAGCGAACAATTAAAATGCCAGAATTCTCTATGGAAAGCAATTGTGCATGTAATGCAGTAAGAGTATCGAGTTTAGATGCACTAATTTCTCTAGGCTGTAGTCCAATGATTTTTAAATTTGCTGATTTTGCATTCATAAGTATACCTTTTATTAGCCTACCCATTCTTCAGGGCGGAAAAAAGTCAGCGTGTCGATTCCGGCAGCTTCTATGGCGTTTTTTATTGATTCATGAACGACCACACCGTTAACTGCCTCGGCTAACCGAAACATAAGTGCACCTCTAGTCTTTTTTTCATCAATGCTTACAGAATCAAAATCTACAGAGATAACTGGGCCATCGGGAGCTTCATAGATTGATTTAGATAAATCAGCGGCAGCAATAGTGCCAATCAAATTGAATGCAAGGTGGTCATGATATGTCTCTCTTGTTTCATGGTCATAAATCTCCGTTTCATAAAAATCAATATTACTAATACCCGCATCGGCTAACGCCTTCGCCAATCGACGGCTCATTATGGCAATCATGACATTATAATACTCTAGTATCATTCCAGACTCGCCTTGCTCAATCTCAATTTTGATAGGTTCTACGGGTGGAGTTATAAAACGTTTGCCTGACATCCAACCACGAAGTTTGTCATCAGGCATTCTGTCTGGTGTGTAGCTTAATATTGCAGGTTCATAATCAAAAGGTGATTGACATCTAATCATGTAATACATTCATAAACTCCCATTCTCGAGCGAAATAATTGTATTTGTAGTGCATTTAGCCAGTAGGCGACGAATTACTAGATACTAAATGCATACCTTCTTCATCAGCATATTTACCCCATTTGGATGTAAATACAATTGGATGACCTCTCTTTCCAACTAGATAATTTCGCAATTTATTTGATACGCTATTTAGGCGATGGGCGAGACTGAAGTGAGTGGGGATACCCATATTTTGAATTTTCTTAAATCGTTCATTACATTTGGGGCAATCGCTTTGCCAATTAGGCTTATGTTCGTCATAGAGCGTCCCTAACTTGACTAATATCTCGGTGACGAAAATACTATAATCCCCATGGCTATCATGAAATTGGGCGTTATATAGCCATGTGGCGGCCAAAACATATTGCGCCTTTCGATTATTGTCATTAAACGTGTGTCGCAAACCAGCAAGAGCGCGACTTGTTTTTTTCGGTATCGGAGGAGGAGGAGGTACACTTGCCTCTTCGTTATCTGGATCGGGATAGGCACTAGGTGCTGAAGTCCAATCGCCAGTCCCATTTCCACCAACCGCATAATTGCCGGGTAACCAAACCCCATTTTCCACGCCATTCACATCATAACCAACATCAGCCCAGACCTTACCTTTTGCAGGATCTCCTCCACTTCCACCTACAGGCTGTGGATTATCCTTAAAGACCATCCAATCATGAAGGCTTATGGCTTTTTTCAAGGACGCTTGCGCAGGAATCAGGTGATGTGCCGCACAAGTAACCGGATAATCATGGTCATCAATTTGAATGGGCCATTCTTTGTCTATGTTCAGCTTAGGATAAGGGATCGCATCAGGTTTTCCACGTTTATTAGGGGTATATGTGATAGTACTTTGACCTGATTTCATATTATCACCCAAAGTTCCCCCATTTCCCACAAACTCGTTTTCTGACTGGATTGGGGTTAAGTCGTCATGATTTAAAGGACATTCAAGAGCTACTTCAGAAAATATCCCAATCGCTATAGGTTCAGCTAATTCAGTCATGCTAATTCTCCCATTACTTCATCACCCACAAATATTCTTCTTGTTATGCCACAGCATATCCCCCATGCGGCAGACATTCTTTCCTTCCAGCATGACATTGAAGGAATACAGCAAGAATTCACATTCCTGCTTGAATACACCGCTGATAACCCCACCCACATTGCCGGCTTCATCACCCGCACTCATCATATATTTGGCCCCCTTGACCATCACCATGTTGCCGTCGGCCTTGACGGAGGTAGTCCCTTGCGAAGTGTCGGACGATTTGCCTATGTTGGGATAGGGAATGGGGACTGGCCCACCGGGTGTCGGGGTTTTGCACACATCGGGGAAAACCATGCTCATCCCGCCGCTGCCTTTATGCGCAAAACCGGGAATGTTATGAACTGTACAAGGCATTGTGTGACCCTCCAAAAAAGTTAGCTGGATTTACTCAACAAAATGGCCCCACGCTCGCCATAATCGGATGAAGCATAAACCAAACAGGGTTCGCGCCGATAGCCTTGCTGGATGCCATGAACCGCCAATGCTGCCAAGGCCGGGCCATGTGCCGCGCCAAGGTCGCCGAAACATTCTGCTGGATGTTCCATTTGATGGTCCGGGGCAAACTGGTCGGATTGGCGCAAACGGGCGATGCCGAACTCCTTGCCCCAGTAGCGCTCTCCGTTGAAACTGCAATAGACACATCCAATCGGTTTGGGCGGTGGCGCTTCGGCAAACAGGCTGGCAAATGTTGCGGCCAAGCCTTCGCCCAAATAAGGCTCCTCGGCATACAAATGGCCCGCTTCTTGGCCTTGTGCGTAGCCTATCACTTGGGCTAAAGGCTTCAAGCTATGTTTTTGAGCATTCGTCCCAAGGGTCAACAGTAAGAAGGCAGCCCCCTCACCCGGACTGAATCCATCACTATTGATTTCATTGCGAATCCGCCCGTGCATATCCAAGGTTCCCAATACATAGAGGTCAATCAAGCTATCGACACCACCCACCAGCACAAATTCGGCTTCACCAGTCTCCAATATCACATTGGCACGACGAAAAGCCATCAAGCCGGCAGCCCTGCCTTTGGGTGCGGCGACACTCAGCTTAGGGTCTAGCCGAACTTTTGCTTGATGGGCAAGCTTGTCGAGGAAGCTTTTGGCGTTAATCGGTTTCGTCGTGTGGTGTTCGGGCAAGCCTAGCAACAATGGCAGCACGATATTCTTATCGGCCAAAGGGCTTAAAACCTCTTCCAATGCCACATGCGCCAGTCGGAGTAGACGTGCTTCGCGATATTGAAGATTTAGCCCTTGTAGTTTGGGTTCCAGTTCAGGCAAGCCGTCATCCGGGACAGCGCCGACGATGAAAGGTTCGAATCGCCGGTCTCGCCATTCAATCTCGCGTAGTCGGGCGATACGGGCGCGGGCAGAAGCTGCGGTTTCCGCCAAACTTAACCCAATTGGGGAAACCATGCCCACTCCCACCACGACCATAGGCTGACACGCCATCTCCTAAGACTCCTTTCGTTTGTGTGGATACTCTGGGCAGTTCACCACGACTTCGCGTAATTTCAACAAATGCTTGTCCACTTTAATGCCTGACCGCCACAATAACTGCACTCGCTTCTCGTCTGGTTCGATCAACACCATTTCCAAGGCGGGTTGTTTAGGAATCGGTTTGCCGTCAAATTCAAATGACAATCCTAGGGTGCAAACTGGCAGCATAAACCGGATTGGGCCTTCGGTTGAGCAACCTGTCAATTCGACCGCCTCCCCACCGCGTAAAAAACCCGATGCGATCATACCCGCCGGGGCTGTTTGAAAAAAACGCAGATCAAAATCAAGGGGTAAATGCGGGGCTCGATTCTTTTGCCAAGCTTCGTCGTAGGTTCCTGCATATCCCCGGCGCGGCAACCAAGCCGGGGCAATCGGGGCAAAGCAAGCGGGCGGGGGACGGTCTGAGGGTTTGCGAATTAGAAAACTTGGGTCTTCCAAATTGGGCAACAAACGACTCTCAAAATGGCTTTCATTAGTGCCGATGAAACCTCTTCCAACAGGGTTGAATGGCTCGTACTCTGGCTGCTCGCCTTCTATTGGTTTGGCAGCACCGCCAAACGCATATTCCCAACGCAAAGGCATTTGTTCCCAACTTTCCGGGGGTGTGAACTCCCAACCCAAACTCGTCTTTTCCCATTGGCGGTTACCAAAAACCCTGACGGTCTTGGATAATGGCCCGACCCGCAAGCCCACCTCGCTGACTCTGATGTTATTGCGTCCGGCTACGGCATGTCCCACCAATAGCACGTCGGTCGATGGTTTAGGCAGGGAAAACTCACTCGCCGCACGAAGGCTGGTTTTATCCGGTTCGCCCCAGTAAGTATCAACGGGAATCAAAGGCATTTGTTGCTCCGCCAGCCTCAGCCCCGCAGGGGACCAGGTAAAGCTTGCCTTGACCACGGCATAGGCGCATTCCACCCCATCGGCGTCAGAAAAAACCGACAAGGAGGCAGAAAAAGGCGTTTGATTGAGGACTTGCAGCATCGCTTAGTTCTGGGCAATCTTGGAGCCTTTAAGCACCATATCGCCGGATGCCTTGGCGGAAATCTTCCCACTGCCAACGATGGTGATGTCTTTGCCTTTGATCTGAATCGTACCGTCCTTTTTCATGGTGATACTGGCGCTGCCCGTTTTGAGGGTGATTTCATCGCCTGCTTCAAGATAATATTTCTTGCCGACTTGGCTCATATCGTCCTTGCCAATAGAGGTTTGCCTTTTTTCAGCCACTTCAAGGGTTTGATTCTTGCCAATTTGTATGGTTTCGTTTTGGCCTATCGCATGTTGCCGGTCTTTGCCAATATTGACCTGCTCATTTTCGCCCACGTCTTCGGTGCGGTTCTTGGCTATGGATATGGTTTCGTTTTCCCCAACCGACTCGTCGCGATTTTTTGCAATCGTGATGGTTTCGTTTGACCCTACGTTTTCGGTGCGATTCTTGCCGATGGTGATGGATTCATTATTACCTACAGTTTCGGTGCGGTCGCGACCCACTTTCACCTTTTCGTCACGATCTATGGTTTTTTTGCGATCATTCCCAACCCAATGGCTTTCATCATTCTCGACCTCAATGACCTGGTCTTTCTCGGCATGAAGTAAGATATGCTCCGAACCTTTCTTGTCCTCAAAACGAAACTCATTGTAGTTAGATGTACCGCCAGCTTTGCTGGATCGGCTTTTAATGCCGGATTGCGTCATATTGGCCGGCAAATCGTAGGGCGGCATTTGGTCGGCATTATAGACTCGGCCTGTAATGATGGGTTGGTCGGGGTCGCCTTCGAGAAAATCGACGATGACTTCCTGACCAATTCGCGGAATGGATATCATGCCCCATTGCTTGCCCGCCCAAGGGTGGGAAACGCGCACCCAACAGGAACTATTCTCGTCGCCAGTCCCGTAACGATCCCAACGAAACTGCACTTTCACCCGGCCATACTTGTCTACGTAGATTTCCTCCCCGGAAGGGCCAACCACGACAGCCGTTTGTGGACCACGGACAGCGGGACGTGTTGTGACTCTAGGGGGTTTATAGGGTATCGTCCTATCCATCGCCTTAAAACTGCAATCGAACACCTTATCCACACCAGCAGCATCGGCAGACGACAGATAATCGTCCAATTGCAAGCGATAGGAAGCAAAAATGATCAAGTGTTCACGATTGAGAGATTCCAAGGGATGGTCGGTCAACGTGAACAAACTGCCAACTGACACGCCTCGGGCATTGGCCTTCCCATCGCAGCATTCATACTGGGCTTCAAGTTCCTCGATACGCTGGCGGACAAGATGTTCACCGTTGCCTACCTCGACATACTCACCGGGGTAGTCGAACCATTCGTAGGATGAATGGGGGTGGCCCCTAGTCACCGACGACTTGACCATAAGCCCCGACCTTGGCTTTTTAAAATCATAGTCGGTCATAACATATTTGCCCGTTTGCACTTCAGTCGCAACCTCCCATTCAAAAATATGCTCCTTGCGTGTGCTGTCGCTTAGGCTATCTTCCGAGTGGTAGGGGATTTTTTCGTAACCCGGAACTTGGTCATGAGCACTGACGGAATCTGCCAAGATAAGGTCATGCTTGCCGTTAGTATGGTCAAAAAAGTAATAAATGCCTTCTTCTTCCATCAATCGGCTGACAAATGCAAAATCAGATTCTCGATACTGAACGCAATATTCCCGAGAGCTGTAACTCCCGCTCAATCTTTCGTGGAAATCACTAAAACCTTGATCTCTAAATACCTGTTTGATGATATCGGGTACTGTTTTATTCTGGAAGCTTCGGCAGTTCGCAGCGCGTGTCAAAAACCATAGCCAAGGCCGGACAACGGCGCGATAACAGAAATAACCCCCATTATGGCCAAATTGGCCGAAACGAGTGACGAATCCATTGAAGTGGCGCTTGTCACCGCTTTCCAACTCGATATGAATGGTGATTCTTTTACCCAAAACGGTGTCAGCTTTGATTCCATCCCTAGTGCTTAACAGTTCCAACTCATATTCAAACAGTTCGCTTAGCCGCTCCACGCCATGCATCCGATAAAACAATAAGGCATCATCACCCAACGGCGAGGTGATCTGAATGGGTCGGTTTTCTTGGGTGACTGGCATAGACTTAGGATTCCTTGCTGCGCGATTGAACAAGATCAAGGTAACTTTGATACCTTAATTCAAACGGTACGTCAAGCTTACGCTGACAAGGGAATCATCCCCTGTCACTTTCATTGTTGGATAATCTTCTTTTGGCCTAGCCTCGCCAAGGCAATCGGTATCAAACCCAACAGTATCACCCCGCCAAATGCAAACCCGGTATTGATGGCATTCATGCCCAATTTGATGGACAGGGTGTAAAGCCCTATCATGCCTAACATGGCGAGGTTTTCAAACAGATTCTGCACCGCCACGGCGTGACCGGCACCAACGCTGTCATGACCTCGCTCTTGCAGCAAGGCATTCAAGGGGACGACAAACAAACCTCCGCACAAGCCTACCGCCACCAGCAACAAGGCCGCTTCGGTCAAGCCATGCACCTGAACCAGCACCATAATGACCGGGCCTAACAACAAACCGGGGATCAAGGACCGATTCACGGTTTCCAGATTAATCCAAACCGATGCCAAACCCGCGCCCAAGGCGATGCCCACCGCCACCGCTCCATTGAGATTGGCCGGTGTGGTGGTGTCCAGTATGCCTAAGGCCAAGGGAACCCATGCCACGAGTAACAAGCGCAAGGTCGCGCCACTGCCCCAAAACAGGCTGGTGCAAGCAAGCGAGAAACGGACATCACGGTCTTTCACGAGTGTCCACGTGGTGCGGAAAAAGTCTATAATCATCGCCCAAGGTCGGAAGCGGACACCGGGATGGACAGCGGGCAATGTGGGGATCATCAGGTTTGCCAGCATGGCGGCGAAGTAACATCCCGCCACGGTCCATAATCCTAGGTCGATGGAGCGGTCCGCCAGCCAACCGCCAGAACTCACCCCCAACAGGATGGCAACAATGGTCGAGCCTTCCATCAGGCTATTGGCTTTAACCAGTTTTTCCGCTGCCACCAGTTCGGACAGGATGCCGTATTTGGCGGGTGAATATGCTGCGGCTCCAGCCCCCACCATCCCATAAGCCAACAAAGGATGAACCCCGGACAGCATCGCGCCAGCCCCCAGCAATTTAAGCCCATTAGACAGTATCATCACTCTGCCTTTGGGCAATGCATCGGCGAAAGGTCCTGCAAAAGGGGCCAGCAGGACAAAAGCCAATACGAAAAATTCCTGCAACAAGGGTACCCATTCAGCAGGCCGCTGTTGTGATTGCACCAAGGCGATGGCAACAAACAGCAAGGCATTGTCTGCCAGTGCTGAGAGGAATTGGGCTACCAATACGGCTGGAAGCGCACGAAAGAATGGGGAGGAAACAGGTTTGACGGTCATGGAGTGGTTTATCCTTGCATCGGAATTACTGCTTGACACTATCATAACAGCAAGGTTCTGGTTTCAAGCTGAAATGTCTGGGCAATAAGCTGGCTTCGACTCCGTTCAGCCAGCGGAACTTGTAAAATCAAACACTCATCGTACCAAAAAGCAAGATTTATTTGGACAAACAGCATTTTATGATTTACTGTTATTACATATGTAATAACAAGGTGATGCCATGCTTACACTCAAACTGACAACGATTGGCAATTCCGTGGGCGTTGTTTTACCCAAAGAGGCATTGGACAGGCTGCACATTGAGAAAGGCGATAAGGTGTACCTGACCGAATCCCCGGATGGCTTCAGGCTGACACCTTATGACCCGGAATTCGAGAAGCAAATGACAATGGCACGGCAGATTATGAAAAAGCGCCGTGATGTTTTGCACGAGTTGGCGAAGTGATGCCGGTCGTCTGGATCGAAGAATCCGTTGTCCTTGCCTTGCATGAGGAACATCTCGCGGAACATGGCGGGGCTGTGGGCATTCGTGATCGCGGACTGTTGGAATCCGCGCTGTTTCGTCCGCAGAATTTAGCCAGTTACGGGGATCCAGACCTTTCCGCTCTGGCTGCCGCCTATGGTTTTGGCATTGCCCGCAATCATCCCTTCGTTGACGGCAACAAGCGGACAGCTTTCACCGCCACAGAGCTTTTTCTTGCTCTGAACGGACAGGAATTGATTGCCGATGATCCGTCATGCGTCGTCACCATGCTAAGGCTCGCGGAAGGCAGTCTGTCCGAGAAGGAGTTTGAGGACTGGATCAGAGCAAACACCAAACACTATAATAGCCTAAGAGAATCATTTAAGCTGTGATCGAAGGTCGGATCACATCAATTCACCCGTGAGCTGCGTTGTATTAACCAGTCCTATACTCATCCAATCAGTGGCAGTCCAATGAAAAATACCAGTCTGAAAATCGTCCTTGCTTTCCTCATGATGCTCCCCTTTGTGGATGCCCATGCCGTAGCTTGTGCCAGAGGCGTGTATCGTGCGGGTTGTGCCGGGCCAAATGGCGCGGTGGTCAGACGCAACCCTGTCGTGGTCGCCCCTAGGGCCGTTGTGGTTCCGCCACCGCGTTACCCTGTTGGTTGTCGATGGGTGAACGGGGTGAGGATTTGTAGATAGGATAGTCCTTTATGGGATACCTAGCTGATAGCATCACTGTATCTTCCCGATTGACTTTCGATTTGATCGTTCCCACGCTCCCGGCGTGGGAACGCGGGTTAACCGCTCCTGTGGTGAATAAACGCAGAGCCTCCAAGCATATAGGCTCCCACGTCGGAGCGTCGGAGCCATCTAAAATTTGTTGTATCAAATGCGCAGTATGGCGAACCATGTCCCTGAATCCAGCCTTTGCGGTCTACAGCAGTTTGACCAGCGTGGCGACGATGGCGATGCCAGCCATCATCATGCCGCCGAGTTTGATGATGAGCCGCTGCTCCATTTCAACGAGGTCGCGCTTCAATTCGGCCCTAATCTGCTCGATTTTCAAATCCAATTCTCTGATGTCGCGCTTGAGCGCCAAGCCGACATCATCCAAGTCGCGCTTGGTGGCAAGGTCAGTTTCGGCGTAGGCGTTTTGGAAAGCTAACGATATGGCTTCGGCCTGGGGTTCCGGCATTCCGGCATCTTTGAGTGTGCGGATGAATTTATGGGTGTCGAATGCAATGGTTGCCATGGATTTTGCTCCTTCAGGGTGTTTCAAGGCTGCAAAGACAGCTTACCGCAACCGTTAGTAAATTGCTACCTGGGCAAAACGGTATCTACGTGGGCTACAAGACACTTGATATTGTTGGCAGTTTCAACGATTTTGTCAAAATGTGAATGGCTGGTATCTTCCCGATGCACTTTCGATTTGCCCCTCGCTACGGTATGCTAGTCCTTTTATTCACCGACTTACCGTATACGCCGTCAATGGAAGAAATTTACCAGCCGCAACAAATCGAAAAAAAGGCCCAGTCCGTATGGGATGAAGGTCAAGTGTTCAAAGCCGTGGAAGATTCCACCCGCGAGAAATTCTATTGCCTGTCCATGTTCCCGTACCCCAGCGGGCGTTTGCACATGGGCCATGTGCGCAATTACACCATAGGCGATGTCATCAGCCGCTATCAGCGTATGCAGGGCAAGAATGTGCTGCAACCGATGGGTTGGGATGCCTTTGGGCTTCCTGCGGAAAATGCGGCGATGCAGAACAATGTCGCCCCGGCGGCATGGACGTATGCCAATGCCGATTATATGCGCAAACAGCTCAAAGCTTTGGGATTGGCGATAGACTGGGATAGGGAATTTGCAACCTGCCGACCGGAATATTATGAATGGGAGCAATGGCTGTTTACCCGTTTATTCAAGAAAGGCTTGATTTACAAGAAAACCGCCCCGGTGAATTGGGACCCGGTGGACAATACCGTGTTGGCGAATGAACAGGTGATTGACGGGCGCGGCTGGCGTTCTGGTGCTTTAGTGGAGAAGCGCGACATCCCCATGTATTTCATGCGCATCACCGCTTATGCCGAGGAGTTGTTGAGCGAATTGGATAATCTGCCGGGTTGGCCCGAGCAGGTCAAGACCATGCAGCGCAATTGGATCGGCAAGAGTTACGGTTGCGAGGTGCATTTTCCGATTGAACCCTCACCCCTTGCCCTTCTCCCCGAAGCGGGAGAGGGGAGCCAAAAGCCCCTCTCCACCGGGGGGAGAGGGGTTGGGGAGAGGGGTGGTATAGACGTTCTAAAAGTCTACACCACCCGCCCGGACACCTTGATGGGCGCAACGTATATGGCGGTGGCGGCGGAACATCCTTTGGCCTTGGCGGCGGCACAAGAAAGCCCCGAAGTGGCGGCATTTATTGAGGAATGCAAACAAGGTGGCACATCGGAAGCGGATATGGCGACCATGGAAAAGAAGGGAATGCCGACCGGGCATTTTGTCATCCATCCTTTAAATGGCGAAAAGCTGCCGGTCTGGGTGGCGAATTATGTGTTATGGGGCTATGGTGAAGGCGCGGTGATGGCCGTGCCGGCGCATGATGAGCGGGATTATGCCTTCGCTCATAATTATGGGCTTCCAATCAAAACCGTGATTGCATCGACCGTGGGAGCTTACGATACCGTTGACACCGAAGGCGCATGGATGGATGCCTATGCCGACTATGGCGTTTGTGTGAACTCCGGCCAATTTGATGGTTTGGATTACCAACAAGCATTCGATGCCATTTCCTCTGCTCTTCAGGCGAAGAATCTAGGCCAAAAACGTACCCAATTCCGTCTGCGCGATTGGGGCATTTCCCGCCAGCGGTATTGGGGTTGCCCGGTTCCAATGATTTATTGCCCGACGTGCGGCGATGTGCCCGTGCCGGAAGATCAATTGCCGGTGGTGCTGCCGGAAGATGTCACCATCGACATTGGTTCCCCCTTGAAAAAAATGCCGCAGTGGTATCAAACCACTTGCCCTGAATGCGGTGCGGCGGCGGAGCGGGAAACCGACACATTTGACACCTTCGTCGAGTCCTCATGGTATTACGCCCGTTATGCTTGCCCTGATTCGGTCTCGTCCATGTTGGACGAACGCGCCCGTTATTGGCTGCCAGTGGATCAATATATCGGAGGCATCGAACATGCCATCTTGCATTTGCTGTATGCCCGTTTCTTCCATAAGCTGATGCGGGATGAGGGTTTGGCCCCCGGCAACGAGCCGTTTACCAATTTGCTGACTCAAGGCATGGTCGTCGCACCAACATTTTTCCGGGAAGGTGCGGATGGCAAGAAGCACTATCATAATCCGGCGGATGTGGATGTCAGCACCGATGAACGAGGCCGTCCGGTCGGCGCCACGCTGAAGGCAGACGGTCAGCCAGTCGTTATTGGCGGCACAGAGAAGATGTCCAAATCCAAAAACAATGGTGTCGATCCACAATCTTTGATTGATCTTTACGGAGCGGACACGGCTCGCTTGTTCATGATGTTCGCCGCCCCGCCGGATCAATCCTTGGAATGGTCGGATAGCGGCGTGGAAGGGGCTTTCCGCTTTTTGAAACGCCTATGGGGTAGGGTGGCTTCCAATATTAACGGTGCATTTGCCGCTTTTCCAAACCGGGAAGATTTGCATGTACAGGACTGGGCGGGTTTTCCATTGGAAGACAAGCATCGGGAAGTGCGCCGCTTGATACATCTTAGCTTGAAACAAGCGAATTTTGATTTTGGCAAGCATCAGTTTAATACAGTCGTGTCGGCGACGATGAAGATGTTAAATGCCTTGACCGATGATAAAGGTTTTTGGAATGAAGAGGCTGTGCAAGGTCAACCGCAACGTTTGGCGGCTTTCCAAAAAAGTGCTGCCGTCGTTGCATTCGAGGGATACTCGATTCTAACCCGTTTGCTTTACCCCATCGCCCCGCACATCAGCCATGCGCTTTGGCAACATTTGGAACCGGGCGTGGACATTCTCGAAGCGGGCTGGCCTGTCGAAGATGAGTCTGCCCTGATTCAAGACGCCATGGAACTGGTGGTGCAAGTGAATGGCAAGTTGCGCAGCAAGATCACCGTCCCCGTTTCGGCAGGGAAAGAAGCCATTGAAGCAGTCGCTTTGGCAGATGGGATTGTGGAAAAATTTATCGAGGGCAAGTCCCCCAAAAAGATCATTTTGGTGCCTGGCAAACTCGTCAATATTGTCGTATGAGCATCATGTCTTCGGTTTATCGTTTAGCCAAAATGATTGCATTAGCTGCATTGATTGCCGCGCTGATCGGGTGTGGGTTCCATCTGCGCGGCAGTGGCGGGAATTCTAATTTTGCGCAAAAGCTATACCTTGATGGACCGGGTTCCACGAGTATCTTTGCGGGGGTTTTTGCGACGGCTTTGTCCAATGTGGGCGGCGCAGTGGTTAACAATCCGGCGTATAGCACAGCCATTGTTTATTTACATAGGGCAACCTATCAACGTCAACCTATCACACTGAGTCGTACAGGTCGTGCCACGGGTTTCGATTTGAGCTATCGAATTACTTTCGATGTGCGTACCCCCAAAGGCGAGATTATCCAGCCCCGCAGGGAATTTGAGGTTAAGCGTGATTACTTTAATGACCAGACCTTGCCTTTAGCGCAAATTGCCGAAGAAGCACAAATTAACGAGGCGCTCAGTCAAGAGGCTGCCAATTCCTTGTTACGTAGGGTGGTGAACTCACTCCGAAAGAAACCCGACGAGTCAGAAACATCACCATTAACACCCACCGATAAGAAATCGTGAAACTGCCTCTGGATCAACTATCCAATGCATTGGCAAAATCCCTTGCACCGGTTTTCATTCTCTCTGGTGATGAGCCGCTGCAATTGAGCGAAGCCTTGGACAAAGTTAGGCTGGCGGCTGTAGCGAAGGGTTATGTCAACCGGGAGCTGTTTTACGTTGACGGTAGCTTTGATTGGACGCGTCTGTTGGAGGCACGTGGTTCGATGTCTTTATTCGGTGAGCCACGAATTCTCGATGTACGTCTGACTGGCAAACCTGACAAAGAAGGCGCAGCCGTGTTGGAGAATTATGCCAAGCGTCTGCCTGACGATGCGGTGCTGGTCATCACCTTGCCCAAATTGACCGCAACCGAGCAGAAAGCCTCTTGGTTCGTGGCCTTGGAGAAAATAGGTGTCTTCGTACAAGTCTGGCCGCTTTCGGGGCAAGCCTTAATCGTTTGGCTGGACAAGCGAATGAATGCCAAAAAAATGATGGCAGAAAGTCGCTCAGGTTTGGCCATTTTGGCTGCCAGAGTGGAAGGCAATCTTCTAGCGGCTGCACAGGAAATTGAAAAGCTGCACATCCTTTACGGCCCGGTGCGAATTAGCGACGATATGATACGAAAATCAGTGGCTGACAGTGCGCGTTATGATGTGTATGATCTGGCGGAGGCGGCCTTGCAAGGCCATGTCACCCGAGCTAATAGGGTGCTTTCGGGTTTGCGCGGAGAAGGGATCGCCAGTGCCGTGGTGCTGTGGGCTTTGGCGCGTGACACTCGCTTGTTGTGTGGGATCAAACATCTAATGGAAAACGGAGAAGGCTTGGAGTCCGCAATTGCCAAGCAGAAAGAAAGGGTTTGGGACAAGCGCAAAACCAGTTTGGCGAGTGCAGCACAAAGATTGACCCGTGACCAGGCACATAAAACTTTATTATTATGTGCCAAGGCCGATAGAAGGATAAAGGGCATGGAATCGGGGGATGCGTGGGAGGCATTGTTGGATATTTGCATTAGCCTAGGCGGGGCTCCAATGCCATTGACTTAAGGATTTTTCCGTTCGCCCTAAGCTTGTCGAAAGGGGGGAACGGAAAGACGCAACTGGCTGGAACTTAAGCCGTTCATGGTTCGACAAGCTCACCACGAACGGCTTAAATTTATGGCTTTGAGGCGTGGCTCCCGTCGCTGGGATCGTTCAGTACTGACTGGTAGTGCCATCTGCCCTGAAACCTTCAGGGCAACTGGCTTTGCTCTTTTGGCCGGGTCAAAACCCGACTGTCCCTTTGGCTTGTCAACATTGGAAAAATGATGGGAAATTTATCGGCGGTCACCTGTTCAACCAATCTGAAATATGAAATCTATTGGCAAATCATCGGATGGATTTTGGTGATGATAATCCTATGGTTGTCATTGACCCCAAAACCTGTGCAATTACCCGATATTTTTGGTTGGGACAAGGGACAGCATATGATGGCTTATGGGACCTTGATGTACTGGTTTGGCATGTGCCATGTCCGTCATTGGCGTTGGCCATTGTTTCTAGCCTGTTTAGGGATAGGGCTGGAATTCGTGCAAGGCTGGTCTGGCCTCAGAAGCTTCGATGCCTATGACATGCTTGCCAATTTTATCGGGGTTGTCATTGGCCTGTTTGTGATCGACACCCCCATGGGGAGTTGGTTGTCAGTCGTTGACAGATTTTTGGCAAGTCAGTTTTCGTCCACATAAATTCCATGCGAGCTTGAAGGGACTGCTCTGAGTTTAGTCATTCTGTCTTTGCGACTTGCGGGTTCGTTGCGAACATTCAGCTCAGTCCAAGTCAAGCCCTTTCAAATCATCCCCAATTGTAATTTAGCCACCTCGGACATCATATCCCTAGACCAAGGCGGGTCGAAGACGACTTCGACATTGACCTTTGCCACCCCCGGCAAGCCTCTGATGCCCATTTCCACATCGTGTTGGAGTATGGGCCCCATGCCACAACCGGGGGCCGTGAGGGTCATGATGACATTCACTACGTTACCCCCTTCGGCTAAGGGTGTCACTCGGCATAGGTAGACTAAACCAAGATCGACAATGTTCACCGGAATTTCTGGATCGAACACGGTACGCATGACTTCCCAAGCGTTTTTTTCGACTGCTTCGGCCTGATCGCCCGTTTCCAAATGGCTAATGGACGGAGGTTCCTTACCCAAGGCATCGGCATCCTCCCCGGCTATGCGGACCATGTGGCCTGTTTCGGTGGTGACGGTGTAGTTGCCACCCAATGATTGGAATAAGGTGACCACATGGCCTTCAGCCAAGACGGCCGGGGTTCCATCGGGAATTCGGATGACGTTCACATCCCGTTGCAAGACGATGCTTTCACGACCATACATTAGCGAGTCTCCTTATAAGTTTGCAAAAAAAATATGCCTGTTCATTAAAAATTGATGTCACACGGTGGGCTAGGCTTTGACGCTCCTGTAACAATTTGCCCATGGGTCGCCCTGCTCGTTGGGCTGAGCAGGTCAACATAACGTGAAGCCAAAATCGAAGGGGGTGGATTTTCATCCGGCATTTCACCCGGATGGGATTTTCGGCGTGAAGGGGAGTTCACCGGGCCCGGCACGAACACGTTGACCCGAACACGACCGCTGCTGGACAACTCCTCCGCCCACATTCTGGCCATGCCTTCCAAAGCGATGGCGGCTACCCCATAAGCCCCCCAATAAGCTTTGCCCAAGCGAGCGGACGAGTTGCTGGTAAATATCAATGAGGCATCTCCGGCACGGTTAAGCAGAGGAAGCAGCGCACGGGTCAAGCCCTGTGTCGCCGATAAATTCAATCGCAACAAACGATCCCACTGCGCCGATTGAATGTCGGCTAACGGACCTAAAATGCCTATATCGGTGGCACTGTGCAACAAGCCGTGCAAGACGCCAAACTGGGCATCCAAAATCTCCGCCAATTCGTTGAAATCAGCCTCGGTGGCTTTTTCCAAATCCATTGGATAGATGGCGGGTTGGGTTTGCCCTGAAGACACAATATCGTCGTATAGCTTTTCCAATCGGCTGACGACTTTGTCCAGCAGGATCACACAAGCCCCGGCTTCAGCGCAGGCTTGCGCGGCTACGGACCCAAGCCCGCCGCCAGCACCGCTAATCAGGATCGTCCGGCCATGAAGAGGTGATAGTTTTACTGTATTCATAAGGTCACTACAAAACGTCATCAAGCCACGATAACAAGTCTATGGGTTGGTTTAACAGTCCGTCGGCTCCCCATCCTTGGGGCGGGTCGTCTGCCGGAATATAACCATAGAGCGCGGCCAGGGTTGCCATGCCGGCGTTCTTGCCTGCCTCAATGTCACGGCGGGCATCACCGATGTAAACGCATTCATCCGGGGTATTGCCAATCCGGCGGCAGGCTTCCAACATGGGCATAGGATGGGGTTTCATCTGAGGCAAGGTGTCGCCACTGATAATGCAACCGGGTCGTGCGAATAGATCCAAGCTTTGCAACAGCGGGTCAGTGAATTGACTCAGCTTGTTGGTCACGATCCCCCAATTCAAGCCTCGCGCCTCCAGTTCATCCAAAACTTTGTCCATGCCATCAAAAAAACGGGTATGCACGGCAATATTGGCCCGATAAATGGACAACATGCGCTCTTCCAAATCATCCAAATTGAGTTCGCTGGCGTTGGCCTGCAAATTCAATCGCAACATGGCCTTTGCGCCACCGGAAATCATAGGTTTCAGGCGTTCCAAGGCTTGCGGTTCAAGTCCGGCCTCCACCACCGCAGTGTTGCAGGCATGAACCAAGTCGGGTGCGGTGTCCAATAGTGTCCCGTCCAAGTCAAACAGGACACCCCGCAAATAGGTTTGCTTCGGCATCGGGTTCAATTCCCCGGGCGTGCAAAGGCAGCCAGATAGTTGACGTCGATGTCACGCCCTAAATTGAATTGCTGGGTCAGTGGATGATAGGTCACGCCTTCCATTCCCAATAAATCCAAACCTGCTTCCCTAGCCCAACGTCCTAATTCTGAAGGTTTGATGAACGTGTTGTAATCATGTGTGCCTTTAGGGATCATCCGCAACACATGTTCGGCGGCGACGATGGCGAGCAGATAGGCTTTTGGATGGCGGTTGAGGGTGGAGAAAAAAACCTTTCCTCCCGGTTTGACCATTTTGGCACAGGCCCGGACCACGGATACCGGGTTGGGTACATGTTCCAGCATTTCCATGCAGGTCACTGCGTCAAACGAGCCGGGTTGTTCTTCGGCCAAAGCCTCGGCGCTGATCTTCCGATAGCTTACTTTGACACCCGACTCCAAACCATGCAGATCGGCTATATCGAGCAATTCTTCACTAAGGTCAACACCCAGTACATCCGCACCCATTCGGGATAGCCCTTCGGAGAGGATGCCACCGCCACAACCCACATCGACGAAGCGTTTGCCTGCAAATTCAGTGTAAGCATGGATGAATTGAAGTCGCAAGGGGTTGACCCGGTGCAGGGTCTTGAACTCACCGTCCGGGTCCCACCAGCGCTGGGCCTGGGAACCAAACTTATGGATTTCGTGTGGATGGACGTTTTCGCTACTAGTCATGATATTGAGCCTTTGTCATACTGAATTATTGTTAGTGTTCAACCGGTCACGCCAAGCGACTGCCCTGGCGGTTATGTCATCACGGTCTAGGGTGGTCAATTCGCGCTTGTTTAGAAGGCGACGACCAGCGACCCAAACATCAGTCACCTGATGGCGGCTGGCGGCATAGACAATATCGGAAATCGGATCGAACAAGGGTTGGGTTTCAATATCGCCTAAATCCAGCGCCACAATATCGGCTGATTTTCCAGCTTCCAAGGAGCCAATTTCAGAATCTAGGCCAAGTGCCTTGGCTCCATTCAAAGTCGCCATGCGCAGGGCGGTGGCAGCCGGCACGGCGCGGGCATCGCAGGCCACCCCTTTGGCCAGTAATGCCGCAGTCTTCATCTCCCCCAACACGTCAAGATCGTTGTTGCTGGCCGGTCCATCCGTGCCTAATGCCACATTGATGCCAGCATCCAGCAGTTTGGCGACCGGGCAAAAGCCACTGGCAAGTTTCAGATTGGATTCTGGGCAATGAACGATGCTGCCGCCAAAATGTGCGAAATAGCTGACCTCCTCTTCATCGAGTTGGGTCATATGCACGGCGATGAAGCGTGGGCTTAGTAAGTCCAATTGACCAAGGCGTTTGATCGGTCTCATGCCATGGGAAGCCTTGCCCTGGCGAACCTCGTCGGCTGTTTCATGCAAATGCATGTGAATAGAGCATTCCAATTCCTCGGCTATGGTACGCAGCCTGACCAAAGGTTCATCGGAAACTGTGTAAGGCGCATGGGGGGCGAATGCCGCTCCCACCAAAGGTTCACTCTTCAAAACGTCATAAAGCGCCAAGCCCTTGGAAAAATATTCATCAGGACCGTTGGCCCAATTAGTCGGGAAATCAACCAATATCATCCCGACCACGGCCCGCATACCCGATAGGATGACTTGGCGGGCGGTGATTTCGGGGAAAAAATACATGTCATTGAAACAGGTGACCCCCCCTCTAATCATCTCTGCCAAGGCTAGGTCAGTCCCATCCCGCACGAAAGCTTCACCGGCAAATCGTCGTTCCAATGGCCAGATATGGCCTTCCAGCCATTCCATCAGCGGCAAGTCGTCAGCATTTCCACGCATCAAAGACATGGCAGCATGAGTATGCGTATTGATTAGGCCCGGAATCAGGGCGTGGCTAGGCATTTCCTCAACCTGTGCGGCTTGGAATTCAACAATTGCCCTGTCTGTGGGGAGAATATCGACTATCGTGCCGCTTTGAATGGCAATGGCGTGGTCTTCATACACTCTGGCATGAGGTTCCACTGGGATTATCCATTTCGCCTTGATCAATGTATCAACGTGCATGGGCTCATCAAACCTAGTAATTTAGTAAACTTTATCACGGTCATGCCCGTTTATGCACTCCTTTGAACGGAAAAATTATGTATTTTACTCGATCTTCAAGTTTTTTCATGGGTCAAAAGGGATTGACATTCATTGCCGTTGTGCCGTGGGTTCATGCCATGGCCGCCCGATACTTCAATGAAGGCGTCGGTTCCAGCCGCCCCAAGTCCCTCCCGCTCATGTGTT
>CAIYXP010000134.1 GCA_903930145.1 uncultured Methylococcaceae bacterium | reverse complement strand
GTGTGCTGCACAATCCTATTGAAGTGAGTGGTCTTTATTTCTATTTTCTAAGAGTTGACGATGTCATGTTTAACAAAGTATCGGTTAAATCAGTTTTTTTCGTGATTTTAGTAAGCTTGTTGGGTGCCTGCTCAAAAATTGATCCAGAGCAAAACCTAAAAGCAGGTGAGGCATTTCTCGCTGAAAATCGAGTTAAGGAAGGGGTGACCACAACGCCAAGTGGCTTGCAATATCAGGTGATAAAAGAAGGCAACGGAAAAAATCCATCTGCTACGGATAGTGTCACCGTCAATTATAAAGGCTCACTGATTACCGGAAAGGAATTTGATAGCGGTGAAAATATTACATTCCCTTTAAATGGTGTCATTCAAGGATGGACCGAGGGCTTGCAACTCATGAAGGAAGGGGCTAAATATCGATTCTTCATTCCTTCACCTCTTGCTTACGGCGAAACTGGTGCGGCGCGTGTAATACCCCCCAACTCTGCACTTATTTTTGAAGTGGATTTAGTCAAAGTCAATCGGTAATCCTGCGCTTCTTTCAAGGGAAATTTAGATTATGGTAACAAGCAATGAAGAATTGGCATTAGTGGTAAATAATTTAGGGTTGGCTAATATAAATCGGCATATTTTTCTTTGCTGTGACCAGACCAAGCCAAAATGTTGCGATAAGGAAGCCGGGCTTGTTTCTTGGGAGTATCTTAAGCGACGCATCAAGGAGCTTAAGCTGGAGGATGTTACTGGTATTTACCGCACCAAGGCCAACTGTCTCCAGGTTTGTTCGGCTGGACCTGTTGCGGTAGTTTACCCTGAAGGGGTTTGGTATCGTTCATGCACACCGGAAGTCCTTGAACGGATAATATTGGAACACCTAGTGGGAGGTCGACCTGTCGAAGAGTATGTCATTGCTGAGCGGCAGGATTAGCTTGAGGCGACTGACAAACTGGAATAGAATTGGGGCTTTACTCCATAGGTTCCGGTTTTTTTAATTGGCACGGGCGATCATTACGCACTGATTACCCCCTAATTGCACAGCTTGGTTTAGGCTAATGCGTCCACGGTTGATTAGGGTTTTTATTTCATCCTTAGGGTCTGCCGAAACAATGCCAATGCTGGCTCTATAATTTACCTTGCCTGTCTCTATTGACGGACAATCAAAATCCTTGTCCGCGACAGCCTTTCTGATGGCTTCGGCATAGGCTGAGGCTTTTTCTTGCGTGACATGCTGGAGCAGGCAGGCATATTCATTTTCGCCAAAGCGGGCAGTAATGTTGCGGACATCCAAGGAGGATTCAATAATTTCAGCTATCTTAACTTGGAACTGTTGGACTTGCTTTTCCCCGATTAAGGCTTTTAAATTTTCCAAGCTGTGCAATTCAATCAACAACAGAAATTGTTGGGACGTTTTAAACAGACCGAGCCTGACCATCCTTTGATACATGCGTTCAAACCCACGAAAGTTCAATAATCCACTGACTGGGTCGAACAATGCAGAGACTTCCATTTCAAGTCGGGAATTTTGAGTTTCGACGGAGAGGAAGCGGATTTTATAGAGAATTAAAATGGTCACTATTAAAGCAGGTATCAACACACTGGCATAAAGAGTTATTGGAAAATTGAATGTGAAGGGGATGCCAATGGCAAACGGTATGATTGTTAAAACTATGCAACCAAAAATATTATAATTAAACGGAAATAATGCACAGCATAGCAAGACACCGAGATAAAAATAAATGAATTGGCTGACACCTGCCTTAAGTCCCCCATCAAGTCCATTCAATAAAATTGTTAACAAGATTTCACAGACAACAAGTGATAGATAGGCTACGGCATAATTGAAATATACCGATTTTGAAAGTTTCTTTAAAAGAGCTGAGACCAGCAACACAGCCAATATTGCACTTCGATAGATGATGGATTTGAATGTGTAGTCTTGATCTAATGCTAAATCCCCTGCCAAAAAGAAAGAACCCAAAATAGCAAATATGATTGTATTCAGAACTGAAGCTGTATGATTTTCAGAGAATATCTTAGATCTTGTGCTTTGTCTGGCTTGTTTATTCGAATTGGCAAACATTTCGGAAATGCCTATACTCACTTTTATCCTCCTAATATGATACAGGTGATTCAAAATAACATTGGGTTGGTTACAAATTAAAACATTATCTGCTTTAGATTCGCAGGGCGCTGAATAAATGAATTTCTCCTTTTAGGCAATTCATCAGGGCTGATATTGACTGGCTTTCGCTTGGAAATCTGATTCAGTAGCACAGGGTCTTGTGCCAACAAAGTGAACAATAATAAGAAAAATAAAAAAATCACCCTTGGAACATCATATAAAGTGCCTATCAGTCCAACAGAAAAGAAACCCATTGTAGAAGACACCAAGGTCATGGCAAATATATCACCTCGACGGGCTATGCGTACTCCAGTAATGAGTGCATAGAGAGTTAATGCAAGGAATGCAAATAAACCAAACAAACCTTGTTCAAAAAATATATTGACCCAAAGGTTTTTGATGTGTAAAGGCAAGTGGGCATGATCTGAGGTAGGAAACCAATTATCCAAGCCGTGTTCGAACTGTCCGTTAGTCACATGATTCCATCCATAACGATCCATTAACTGGATGTTGTCGATTTCGATAAAATTCAGTGGTAAATTATAATCCCCTTGCGGTTGATAATAGAAGTGAGTGAAACGAAGAGCCAAAGGGCGTCTACCAAACTGAACCCCATCACCGATTTGGCCCATGTTTAAATCCCATTCAAAATGTTGCCATTTTCCCGGTTTGATTGCCTGAGAAGTTGAAATGCAATCAGAATCCCAGGGGACAATAATATTGCGTCTGCAAATGCTGATATCCAACGTTCCAATGCTGGCATTGGATTTATAATCGAGAGATAGTCTATAAACTTGTTCGGCTTCCAAGTGGATTCTCTGCCCTATGGCTAAATCCATGCTATTGCTGAGCCTCAGCGATGTGTTGCCCCCTTCTTCGTTGAGGGTTGCCATGCTGGATTTTTCAGATTCCTTCCCCCATAGGTAAGTGCGTGGGAATACGCCTAATCCCATGCCAAAAAATAAAGTATCCCAGCTAGAATCCATTAATACCATGGCATGTTGCCAATGATTGATTCGACTGCCAAAGTCATCATGGGTTGTGGTGAATCGGCTTTTCATATAACTACCGGACAAAGCGGGTACGCACAAAACAATCACTGTAATAAGAAAAGTCAAGCTGATACCCACTTCACGTAAACTGAAAAACTTGCGCGTTTGAATACCGACGAATATCCCTGATGCCAGCAAACCAACAGACATGGGGAGGCTAATTGCCAACGATTCGACGAATCCATTATCCACCCACTTTGATGTCAGCAAACCGCGCATCATCAGAGCAAACCCTCCCAAGCAAACCAGAGCCATCAACAATATTCGTACCCCGTGTCGCAGCCCGTTAATAAATCCTAGCAGAATGGTACAGCCAAATATCGCCATGGCGGCTATCAATGAATAATAACCTCCTTTTACATAAAGTATTGAGCAAATCGCAACGGTAGCCAACAATATGATAGGAACATGCCAAGATTGCTTGCTTGAGACTTCACGCCGTGTTTTGCCTACGGCATACAATACTGCGAATGCCGCAAGGGAAACCCCTATGGCGGCATAAGTTCCCCTAGAAAATGTGACTAGTGCAGAATATAGTCCGGCAGATAATGCCATCGCTTCAATACCCATTTCTATTCTCGATACTGCTGTGACTAAGCCAGCCAAAGCAAATGGCCAAGTCAAAGCAATATAACCATCCACCGCTTCTCCCCCAGTATGCATTTCTGAAAAAAGTGCAGTAATACGATAATCAGTGCTAAAGTCAGTCAAGTTTCTTAGTTTCTGGTATATGGTATCGCCATAAACTAGGTCGATAAAAACGCCACGCTCCCAAAGCACTGCAATCCCAGTGCCAATAAGTCCAATCGAAATTCCAAGGGTCAAGTAATGACGCGCTCGCACTTGGTTTGTAGAAAATGCTCGTAGCATGGCAGGTATGAGTAATGCGGCCCAGAATAATGATTTGCCAACCCTGAGCCCATTATATTGACTATAGTAGCTGCTGAATGCGTTGGCATCAATTGCAGCCAAGGGAAATAAACCTCGAACCATGGCAATACTGTGAGTGGTCAGAAAAAGACCGATCAACAGGCTGGGGGTAAAGGAAAATCGTGGGCGGTGGGATGCGATGAAGTCGCCCTGCCAAAGCGAAGAGGCTAAGGTCACCCAAATGAAGAAATCAAATTCTTCGAGAAAAAACCGCCCACTCCACGGGGCCAAGTTCAGCAGTGGCAAAATGGTTGGAATTGCCAGCAACCAAATCGAGGGCGCAATCAACAAGCATAAGGCATAGCCTATAAGGATCAAACTTAACCAAATGCTTGCAAAAGGATAATTAGCAACGCAATAGGTGGTGATTGCGATCACCATGATTGCCAATAAGCGTTGCAAGCCTAGAATAATGAATGTTGCCGATTGCTTAACCATGCCTACTTAATACTGTAGCTGTTTCCCACAGTGAGCCATCATTCCAATTGTGGACTATTACCATCATTTACTATTTTTTTGGTTTCATGAAGATAGTTAGATTCTAACCTGTCAATCTTATCATGAAGCCGCCTGATCTCTGCAATTATTTGGCTCTCATCCCTTGCCATGCCACCCATGTCTCGCCCAATCAATATGGTTGAAAAAATCGCCGTCAGTAGCGCAAGCACGGCTAACCCAAACAAAATCAACAGACACGCCAACACACGTCCAAGGAATGATGTTGGCACTACATCACCGTAACCAACATGCGTCATGGTTACCCAAGCGTACCAAACTCCGTCAGAAAATGAATGAATGTTTGGATCAATGATAAAAACCACGAACCCAAATGATATGGTGACTACTACGGCAAAAAAGAGGACATAGCCTAGGCTTTTTTGCTTGAATAAATCAGTTTTCATGCCACTTAGCCAACTCATGGCGCGTTCTGCGAATGGACTATTCATTTTATTCTGCCTTAACATTCAAATGGGTTCATCATAACTCAATCATATTGAATTATAATCGTTTTTTGTAAAGCTAAGCAATCTTTGCGGCATAAAATGGCGTAAGAAGCCTGTTATCAATGCCAATTTAAACCAGCCTGTGGCACAATTTAGCGAACGATAGCCAGTCCAAATCCTACGCCATGTTTTATTGCCCATGTCAGCGCCGGCTAAAGACAATACCTCGTCCATATGTAATTGAATGGCTTCGCAGGCCATGGCGGCGTGACCGCCAGCGAGATTGTCAATGGATAAATGCAGGTTCACAATTAATGGATTGATTTTCCAATAACCAAATTCCTCCGCCAACCTCAGGTAGCCTGCTCCCAGTCCGCTCAGTTCGATGGCTAAATTAAGTCCCAGCAACTCTGGAAGGTACGTTCGTGGGAACTGGGAAATGGCAAGCAGATAGCTAGGTAGGTCGAAGGATGAATTCAGCAGGCTTGGCTCTTCGGCGAAATCCCTACTTGCAATGTTCGGCAAGTCTATTGCCAAGTCATTTAGCAAATCACGATATATTTTTGGATGGTTCCAGTCAGCCCTGCCATCCCCCAGTTCCTCCGCATAAATGCGCTGTAGAAGTCGAGATTTGCGCTGGTCTTGCGTCGCAGGATTGCCTATATGTTGCAACCAACATCCATCGACGAGTATGGCCGGCGCTAATTGGCGTATGACCCAAATCAATTCTTCCCTGCGCAAACTGGGAGAACCTCGCAGTGGCTTATACTTAGAGATTTCCGTGTCATGAATTTGCTTAATGCGTTGAGTGAAAACATTTGGATCATAGCTGAAGAATCGTTGATTGGGATTGCCGCCAAACCAACTCAACCGGGTTTGAGCCAACACTCTTTCCACCCGTTGTCGTGCCAAATTTAAAGTACTCGGTTGGAAGTCTTGATTGACCAGCCGATGGAACAGCTTTCGCTTGTCTATTCGTCCTAGAAAAGCCATTGTTAACTTTAGGCCATGGCAATCCTCTTCGTCAAACCCTTGATCGGCCTGTCGCGAATGGGTATACACCCGCGTTGCCAAGCTTTTCGATGTGGCAGTGTCCGGTTGCTTTAGCCCGTCCGTACCGTATGCATTCAATTGGGGAGTGCCATGGTTTGCAAGGGTTTCGTCCAACCATGCATCAATTAGCTCCATCTCTTCATTATCAAATACCCCAAACATAGGGCCGCCGAAGCGGGTTAATCGATCAAACGGTCGATTTCCTTTGTTGCCTTGGGCAAAACTGGAAACAGAGAACGCTTTGAGAAAGCCAAGCATGTCAAAGGGAGTGTCAGCGAACCATTCCTCCAAACCTCGCCCCCCAAGCTTAACTTTGGCATGATAGCCTCTTGCAAAGGGCAGTTTGCGGCGAATCATCTGGGCTACCTCTTCTGCCTTAGGCCTAAGCCTTTGGTAAAACGCCCTTAGCTTGTTTCGATAATGAGCTTCAAATGTTTTATGGAGCGCGAACCCTTTACTTATCCTGTTGTGACTCTCGGCATCTTCCGAAAATGCCAGGAGCGCATGATTAACTTGAGCGCCCACATTGACCAGGATTGCGTCCCTGTGGTCAGAATTCAAGGCCGGCAGTCTCCAAGGCGACGGGCTTTGGACATAGGCTAGGGTGAAACCCACTGTTTCAGGCAATAATGCTGCCGAATGCAAGCCTAGCGCCAGTTGCAGATTGGCAAAATGCAATGCTGCCGCGCTTATGCGTGGGTTGTGTGCAAATTGCCAAGCGGTTGCAGCGGGCAAACTCATTCGATTTTGGTTCAATAATCCGCGATAGGCAAAGGCTGGCGAACATGAATCATCTTTACCAAGTAAGGCTAGATAACAGGCGAAAAGACTATTGACGGGTTCCGAGTCAGTGTTGCCGGCCACAGCCACAGATTGCAGCCATGCCCCTTCCAACAGACCCAAAGGCGCGTGGAATGCAAGCAAGTCCGCATCGGCTGTTTCGGGGCTGGGCAGAAAGTCCCATTCGGATTTTCCAATGATAGGCGATGGCTCAATGCACCATTCTTCAGACGAAATAGCGGGAGTGGATGCCAATAAACCCACTAACCATTCTTTGGCTTCGGCCAAAATGTGAGGATTTTCACGGGCATTGGCAAACCGATGGAACTGGTCGCGTAATAAGGCTTCTTCACCTTCAATAGGCAAAAATCGTCCGTTCATGCGGCCTCCGGTTTGGCGATAAGCCAATCGCCGATGACCAGAAGGTCAAGCCCACTGGTCATGAACACTGCGATTGCATCTTCCACTGTATGAACCATCGGCTTGCCCATGACATTGAAACTGGTGTTCAACAATAAGGGAATGCCCGTTTCCTTGTGAAAGGCAGTCAGTAGGCGATGAAATGCGGGGTTCCACTCCTGTTTGACCGTTTGCAAGCGCCCACTGCCGTCCACATGCACCACCGCCGGCACCCGCCTAGCCGCTTCAGGGTGGAAACGCAGGGCTTGCTCCATATAAGGCGTCTCCCGATAATCGACAAAATAATCGGGGCCATGTTCATGCAAAATGGAGGGGGCAAAGGGGCGGAATTCCTCGCGAAATTTAACCCGGTCGTTGATTCTCGCCTTCATGCCGGGGTCGCGGGGGTCGGCGAGGATGGAACGGTTTCCCAAAGCCCGAGGGCCAAATTCGGCCCGTCCCTGAACCCAAGCGACTAGTTTGCCTTTGGCAAGCTGACTGGCTGTTTCTTGAAAGATGGTTTCCGGTAAGTGGCGAATGGTCACTCCAGTGGAAAATCGCACCAATCTTGCCAAGGCTTCAGCGGAAATCTCCGAACCCAGATAGGCTGACAAGGGGAGTGAAGCAGTGGGAACGGGACCCTGTTCTTTGGCAAAGGCCATCCAGGCCGCGCCCAAGGCCGTGCCATCGTCAGCCGGGGCCGAGGGGACATACAGATTGCAAAACGGCGTCTTACGGGTGATTTGCCCATTGAATGAAGAGTTGAGTGCGCAACCCCCTGCCAGCGCCAAATTATCGCTAGGCAATGATTGATGAAAGTTCGATAGGATTTTTGACATGATCTGGGCGAAAAAAACCTGCCCCGTGTAGGCCAGGTCGGCAGCCCGTTCGCCGGGTTCGCCCAAAGTCCTGCGCTTTTTCTCCAAGTTCAACAAAGCCGGGAACATTCTTCCACGCGGATGCTCCAAATTGAGACCGTTTACCGTCAGTATATCCTGCAATAAGCGATAGACTTCTTCATCCAGACAACCATAAGGGGCAAGCCCCATGACTTTCCATTCTTCCCCTTGCATCCAGTCAAAGCCACACAAGGCAGTGATGTGCATGTAATATAAGCCCAGGCTTCCTAAGCCATGCGATTCGTGGATTCGTTCCAAAGTCCCATTGCGGTAATGGTAGAAACCTAGGGAACCGTTTTCGCCATAGGAATCGATGACGGCACAGGCGGCTTCTTGGAATGGGCTGGCGTGACAGGCTAAAGCGGCATGAGTGTCGTGATGGTCAAAGTCGTAAAAGGTAATGGCGGAAGAACGGTATTCCTCAGCCAGCAGTCTGGCGAGGTTTAAACCAGAACGGGCAATGCTGTGGCGGTTGCACGCCATCATGTGGTGAATATGGCGATTGTGCAATGGGGAGCGCAACGTCTTGATGCCTTGCCGATGAAGTCCTCTTGCGTCCAACAATCCCAATTGGGACACAAGGTTCTCATACCAGGGCCGTTTTCTGCGCCAGTTGGTGGCGATTACGAAACGTCCGGCATCCGGGCAGAATTCACGAAGCAACTTAGGAATTCGGAAAACAGTGTCTGCTTCCCCGTTGATGGCACGTTTGGATTGCAAGTAGCGTTCACTGGCTTCGGCAAAGAGTGGCTTACCGGTATCATCGACGATGGCCAAGGCCGGGTCGTGGTAAGTCACCCCCAAGCCGATGTAATAGGTTTTCGTGGCCATTGGGATATTGTGTCAAATTAGTGGAATGAAGAATCGTTTAATGCCATGTCCATTTCCTTGCTGAATATTGGAAAAGTTTCTGCCTTCAAAACTCTAGGCTCTGTCCACAACGTTAGACAGTGGCCTGAGGGTTTATTGTGTTTCATTTTGCCACTTTCCACGTTCTTTTGTTTGTCCGCCGCCCCCCATGTTTGGTATGCCGCATTGATTTGGACGGCCCCGGTTTGGTTGTGTATTGTTGCCGATTATTTTAGCCCGCCCGATCAAAGCCTTCCAAAACTGGATGGCAAAGAATGGTTATTGGATATGCGTCTTTATGGTTTGTTCGCCTTGCAGATCGTCAACATCATTTTGTTGTTGTCAGCCACCAGTCGACTCGCTTGGGCCACACCGTTCGATGTAGGCACGAGTGTGGTCAATATCATAGCCTTCCGCATTCTAATGGGCACAACCTCCTGTTGTTCTGGCATTGCCGTCGCCCATGAACTGCTCCACCGACGTTCCAGGCACATGCGTTTAATGGGTAGGATACTGCTTTGGACGGTTTGTTACGACCATTTTGCCTTGGAACATGCCCATGGGCATCATCGCAGGGTGGGTAGTTCAGCCGATCCTGCAACGGCTCGCCTTGGTGAAAACTTTCCCAACTTTTTCAGACGCTCGGTTGTCGGCCAGTGGAACAATGCATGGCGCTTGGAGGGGCAAAGACTTCAGCATCGCAAGGGCTTGCAATGGCTGTTGCACCATAGGATGATGCATGGAATGGCGATTGAACTGACTTTGCTAGGGTTGATAATCCATCAATATGGCTTCATTGCCTTGTTGATGTTTCTTTATCAGTCCTTCGTTGCGTTGCGCATGTTGGAGGCTGTCAATTATATCCAACATTGGGGACTTACCCGCGACGGTTCCAAATTGTCTTCCAACTGTGCGTGGGCCACTGACTCTTGGTTCACCTTGCATACCTTCATTGGGCTATCACGTCATGCCGACCACCATATCCATGCTGGCAAACCCTTTTATCGTCTACGTCATCAAGAAGAATGCCCCAAGCTTCCCCATGGCTACTTTGTCATGTCTCTGATGGTTCGGCTGGACAATGCGCGGTATATCGAGATGGCCTGCCAAGAACTGAAAGCAAAAAACTAAGCTCGGTCTATTGCGGAAAAGGCTAAAATTGGCTTATTGTGATGTCCATAAAAAACGATCTTATAGATATTTTTTTGATTTCACTTTGCAACTTCGTTTTCTATCGTAACAGTAGATGTGATTTGGCTCAGTGTTCCGTTTACCCCTTAGGAGAAGCAATCAATGGCCTTACTTTTAAAGGATGGAGTCAAGGTAGTCGTAATAGTCATATTAATGTTTGCTATTGCCAGCCCTGCCATGGCTGCCTTGTATAAATGCTTGGACAAGCAAAATCGAACCATTTATCAAGACAAACCCTGCACAGACATGACAGTGGCAAGGTTGCCTAGCAGTTTGTCAAAAATGGGTGCCAAACAAGAGAATCGAACATTTTTTTGGAAAGCGACAGCCGGCAAGGGGACGCTTAATTTGCTGGGTTCTTTGCAATACGGGGAAAAGGCGGCTTATTCCCTGCCACAAATAGTCTCCGATGCGTTTAATCGCGCCGAGGTATTGGTAGTGGAGGCCGATATTCAAAAAGTCAGTGCCAAAGAAATGTTCGATGTCATGCAAGGCAAAGGTCGCTATTTGGATAAAAGTAAATTGGAAGATCATATCAAGCCGGGGACATGGAAAAAAACGACTGAATTAGCCAAGCAGCTAGGTGTGGACGAAGAATCCTTGCAACTGGCCAAACCATGGCTTGCCGCCCTGATGTTGAATGCCCAATACTTGAGTCAGCAGGGATATAAATCGGAATTTAGCGTCGATACCTTATTGATCCAGCAGGCGCAGGGGAAAAAAACGATCATCGAAATGGAGAATCTTGAAGCAGAAATTGATTTGATAGACCAATTTCCCGAACCAGAGCAAGAACAAATGTTGCTGCACACTTTGAAGCAGCTATCCAAAGGCGAAGAATATCACAGAAACAATATTAATGCTTGGGAGGAGGGCGACGCGGAAGCCATGGATTTGATTGTCCGGCAAAGCTTCGACCCTGGGCAGTTAGGTTCAAAACTGTACAAGACGTTCCTC
This sequence comes from uncultured Methylococcaceae bacterium, assembly GCA_903930145.1. Lineage (GTDB taxonomy): Bacteria > Pseudomonadota > Gammaproteobacteria > Methylococcales > Methylococcaceae > Methylumidiphilus. The sequence goes on along the minus strand of CAIYXP010000134.1, from coordinate 7,518 downwards.
ATCGACCGCAATGAACGGATGGCTAACCGGTTGGTGGACCTGGCCAATGATGGAAGGACTTATTTCGTCGTGTTGGGGGCAGACCATTTAGGCGGAGAAAAGGGCATCTTGAAATTGCTAGGGCAAAAGGGCTTTACCATCACTCAACCTTGATGAGTGGGAGTGATGTTCGGCAAAGAATGAGAATTGCTGGGAGCGTCAGGCGTTATTAACTGGACGTTACGCACGATCACGAAAGTTGCTTAATTTCTACAATAAAGGAAGCGCCAATAGCAATTCTCATTATGAGGTAAAGAGTTGGCACGTAACGCGTCATTCCTGCCGGGAAGCAGGACAAATCGGCAGTACAGCCGATTTGCTTAGGCAAGCCGCCCGGAGGGTTCGGGACAGGGATGTTCCGAATGCATCCAGTCACAGGGACGTGAAACATGAGTTCACTCGCGATGCTTAATCAAGCACTTACGCAACCGACCCGTTACCGTCCATGGCACTGGATTCCGGCAGTCCATGCCGGAATGACGGTGTTTTAGCCATGATGAGATTGCTGCTTGCCTCGCCTGTCTGCTTTGACGCTCCAAGGCTAGGCTGCTGCCTAACATCACTTAATCATACCTAGCTGCATTACCCTCCGGTCGCACTCATGTGACGGAAAATAATGGGCTGTTCGGTCAAATCAAATTCATGTTTTTCAGGCTTGATTTGCATGGACTCGACGATAGCTTTTTTCAACGCGGCAAAATCCCCATTATTTGCTCGCAACACCTGCATCAAATCGACCGAATGCTCATTGCCTAGGCATAACAGCAAGCGACCTTCGGCTGTCAAGCGAACCCGGTTGCAGTCGCCGCAAAAATTATGACTGTGAGGCGATATGAATCCCACTTTAGTATTAGAACCTGACACCCGGAAATAGCGTGAGGGTCCACCGGTGTTGGTCGTATCGGGTAAGAGGCTGAACTGATTCTCCAAGTCTGCCCTGATCCGGTCGCTGGAATAATATTCTTCGCCACGGTCATGAGATTGAATCACACCCAATGGCATTTCTTCAATGAAGCTGATGTCTATTCCTTTGGCAATGGCAAAATGAACTAGCTTGCAGACCTCTTGATGGTTGCGGTTTTTCAAAATCACCGCATTGAGCTTGATGCGCTCAAAGCCGGTGGCAATCGCCGCATCGATTCCTCTTAACACGGTATTCAAGTCGCCCACCCGCGTCATCTGCTTGAATAGGGCTTCTTCAAGAGTGTCCAAACTAATATTGATGCGCTTCACACCAGCCGATTTTAAGTCTTGCGCTATAGTTTCCAATTGTGAGCCATTGGTGGTCAACACTAATTCGCGCAAACCCTCCAAGCGGCCGATCTTACGCAGCAAATCCATCGCGCCCTTGCGCACCATCGGCTCGCCGCCGGTGATGCGAATTTTGTCCACGCCCAATTCCACAAACGCACGGCAGACGGTTTCGATCTCCTCCAAGCTCAATATTTGCGACCTAGGCAGAAACTCCATGGTCTCGCTCATGCAATAAATGCAACGAAAATCACAACGATCCGTGATGGACACGCGCAGATAGTTCACAATCCGTCCAAAGCGGTCGATAAGCAGGGTAGGTGGGTTAGTGGTCATGCGATGGTCGATCCTACAATTACAAGTTGTCTTATTCTTACATGTTTAGACGATTCGTCCAAGGTGGAGTTGCAAGGCACATGGAATTGCAAAGCAAACCCTTGAATTAAAGTTGCGTTTCCAAGCGATTGGCAGTGAGCAGATTGTGGTGGATGCGAGATAGGTGCTTGAAGTGGGATGAATAGACTTGCCGCCCGTCGGGTAAACCAAATTTTAGCAGGTTCCCAAACTCCGTTTTGGGAACCTGCGAACGTGCTTTGGCTTAATTGATGGCATCATCTGTAAAGCAGCCAAGCCACCCAACCAATGGTTTAGATTAACAGAGGCTATTAATCTCCTACGGTTTTCCGAACTGCGCTAAACGCTCTTTTTTCGTCCAAAAAGGCGAGTGGAACCGAAGCTCACGGCGAAGCCTGATAGTAATAACAGGCTAGTATCGGGCTCAGGGATACTGTTATTTCCAATCGTCAGTGTTGCGAAGTCCGCATTTGAACCATTGCCCCAAGTCCATGTATAGGTTCCAGCGATTAAACCCAAACTATTGAGTGTACTGTTATTCCAAATTCCTGTCCCAGAAAGAGCAGAACCAGACACATAGCCTTGAGGCACGATGACATCATTCGCACCACGATTAATACCAAATCTATCACCAGTGCCGGACGATGAATAAAACGCCCCTCCACTTCCGAAGTTTAAAGGGCCAGCTACTCCCATATAATAATTAATGGGCATCCAAGTGTCTGGACCATTCACAAAAGAACCCAAACTTGCGAATATAGCTCCATTACCACCGCCACTACCGTCAGGGGTCAACCCATTAAGATTGACTGTGCCGCTTCCCGTTGCAACAACATTCGCACCGTTCTGGTACACATTAAAGATCAAACTTGCTTCACACATCGATACCGAAGCATTGAAGAGAACTATACTCACGATTAGACGAAAAATATTCATAACTGAACCTTCTATTCCCTTTTTACTCTAAAAATATCTAGTCTCTATGGCTATTTCATTCATAAAATTCAATAGGATGATAAAATTCTGGATAGGCAATTTTGGAGTTAAAAGGGAGTATATAAAATTTAGGGGTTAATGGTCGTTTTGGACCACATATATTTTACGCCTATAATTTTATTACGGAAGATCTACTTGCAAAGGTGCAAATTTTATTGCACCCAGTATTCTGGTTCCCAAACTAACTAAGCCATGAAAACCTGAGAATTATTCTCATCTATTCAATATTCAACACCACCAAGCTGACATCATCATTAAATGTTTGTCTGCCACAAAATTCGCACAAACCCTTCAATATATTGCTGATGCTCATTTCTGGTGATTCCAAGCGATTGGCCGTGAACAGATCGCTCAGCCTGGCAACGCCAAAGAACTCCCCTGCCCTGTTTTGCGCTTCGGTGATTCCGTCGGTGTAAAGTATTATCTTGTCGCCCGCTTGGAAAGACAGGCATTTTTCCTCAAACATGACATCTTTTCTGACACCAATGACCATGCCTTCAGTATCCAACTCACGGCAAGTGTCTTCGTTGACCGGTAACCATAACGGGCAATTATGCCCTGCGCTGGAAAAGCAAAGCTGCCTGAGGCTTGGATTGTAGCGCATGAAAAACATGCTGATGAATAGATCCGAGCCGTTGAGGTCATCGTGCAGCAATTCGTTGAGGGAATGCAAAATTTCTGCGGCCCCTTGGTTGGGCTTCATCGGGTCGGATTTGCGCGCTTCGGCTTTGAGTGTGTTGCGCACCCCCGCCATCAGCAAGGCCGCACCCATGCTATGCCCGGACACATCGGCAATGACAATATTTAAGATATTGTCGGAATTGAAAAAATCATAATAATCCCCACCGACATGGGTAGCGGGCAAGCAATAACCAGCCACCCTCAAACCCGCAATGTTCAGCGCAGTTTTGGGTAATAGTGAAATTTGAATTTGCTTGGCGAGTTCCAATTCATGGCGCTCTTCCTCATACTGTTTGCGAGCGGTGATGTCGTGGTCAACCCCCCGCCATTTAATGAGTCGCCCGTCTTCCCCTAGTAATGGCTTTCCGGTGGATTCCGTGAACACTTCTCGACCATCCTTATGGCGGTAGCGATTGACCAGTCGGTGAAAGGGTTCCCGCACTTGGTTGGTGGCGGGCAATTCGGTGGTCCAATGCAGCTTGTCTTTTTCGGTCAATAAATTCAAGTAAGACATGCCAAGGATTTCATTCGGTTGGTAGCCCAATATCTGTTCAACCGCATTGCTGCTGTAGATATAGCAGCCTTCCGGGTCTTGCTCCCACAGCCACTCCCCTGCCATCTCGGCGACTTCGCGAAAGCGCTTCTCACTGGCTTGCAGGGCTTCCTTGTCGCGCTTTTGTTCGGTGATGTCTTGCTGGATGGACAAAAAATGGGTGACTTTGCCGGCACTGTTGCGCACTGGCGAGATTGTTTCCAATGCCCAGTACAATTCCCCGTTTTGTTTCCTGTCTTGTATTTCTTCCTTCCATTCGCCCTCTTTAAGCAGCGTCTCCCTGATCCTTTCGTATTGTTCAACCGAGGTTTTGGATGACCTCAGGAACGAAGGGTTTCTGCCGATGACTTCGCTACTGCTATAACCCGTCAAATGGGAGAAGCTGGTGTTGATATATTCGATCATGCCGTGAATGTCAGTAATCATCACCGCACTAGGGCTTTGCTCTACCGCCCTTGAAAGCGTGTGGAGTTGTTCCTCTGCCCTTTTTCTGGAGGTTAAATCGTGAATGACGGCGACAAAAAAACGCTCATCCCCCAATAAAGCCTCGCCTATGGATAAATGCAGGGGGAAAAGGCTTCCGTTTTTGCGTTTGCCCGTCACTTCCCGGCCAATGCCGATGATGGCTTTGACGCCCGTTCTCAAGTAGTTTGCAATATAGCCGTCATGCGCATCATGATCCGGGTTAGGCATCAGAAGTTTGACATTCTGGCCTAACACCTCCTCAAATTGATAGCCGAACAACTTTTCAGCCGCAGGGTTGAAAAGCTGGATGATTCCCTGTTCATCAATGGCAATGACCCCGTCTGTGATAGTGTCCAAAACTGTCCTGAGTTTGGCTTCGCTATCACGCAAAGCCAGATTACAGACGGGTGGGGGGTCGATCCCTGATTCGGCAGATGACTCGTTTGCGTCGTTATTCATCTTTTTTGCTGGGTATGCAGTCTTGCAAAGACAGATAATGTTGAATGTAATTATAAAGCTTAGCCATGTCGGCATCCGAAATCGCTTCTGGCGGGAAGGCCGGCATGATCGATTGACCTCCTTCAGCGTTGACAGCAGGATTGCGTACATGACGTGTGAAGCTTGCCAAACTTTCCAATTGGCGGGATGCACGAATGGGCTTTTCCGGTACGATGCGATTGCCCCCCGACGGGTGGCAGCTACTGCAATTTGCCTCGAACAGGCTTTGCCCCTCGTCTCGCGGATTGTCCGCAGCCGGTGAACGTCCGGTGAAGGTTAATTCGCCACCGAAGAAACCCAATGACATCACACAAATCACGCCGATGAAATAAATGGGCAACAGTGCCTTAGCTTCCGGGCCTTTGCGAAAGCCGATAAAAATCCCTACCCACATCAACAACGTATAGGGAAAAGCGATCAATAGCTTCATTTTGATCGGCTTAAGCAGGCTTCCATTAAAATAATGTTGCCAATCCAGCAAACCCATGGTCAGCGCCACCAAGGAAAACAAGCCGGCCAACACAAGGGCATGGTAGGCGCTTCGCCTTAAATCTGGCTTGTGAAGCAAGATGGCGAACAAACATAACACCAGTGCGCCTAGATTCATGCCGATGGGCAGATGAACTAGAACAGGGTGCAAGGGGTGCTTGTAGCCGAAGCTCTCCAAAAAGTGGTAGATAAAATTGCCCATTTCCTTCAAAAATTCAATCATCATAATGCATGGCTAAAGATACAAAGTGCATATTATTTCATGATATTCCATCGAGTGAACTAAACTGATGAAACTTATGCTGTACTTTTAGAATCTGAACAGACTATACACTCAATGACGGGAAATTAATGTCAAATCGCAGCATTGGCCTTGATGACAGGCTTTATCACTATCTTCTATCCGTTTCGCTACGCGAAGCCGATATTTTAAGGCAATTGCGCGAGGAAACGGCTGCCATTCCGCAAGCGGGGATGCAGATTTCCCCGGAACAGGGCCAGTTCATGGCCTTACTAGTCCAATTGACTGGCGCTTGTAAGGTATTGGAAATTGGCGTGTTCACCGGATATAGTTCCCTCGCCGTTGCTTTAGCCCTGCCTAAGCAAGGCATGATTACGGCTTTGGATATTAGCGAGGAATGGACCGCCATCGCCAAACGTTACTGGGAATCGGCAGGGGTCGCAAACAAAATCGACTTGCGGATAGGCCCAGCCATCAATAGCCTAGATGATTTGATTGCAGAGGGTCATGCAGTTGGAACCTACGATTTCGCTTTTATCGACGCAGATAAAGAAAACTACGACCATTACTACGAGCGGGCTTTACAATTGCTCAGGCCCGGCGGTTTATTGCTGATTGACAATGTGCTATGGGGCGGAAGTGTCGCGGATGAAACCATCGTCGATGCAGACACGACTGCCATTCGTGCTTTGAACCGAAGAATCTTTGCTGACCAGCGGGTTTTTGTGAGCCTATTGCCGGTTGCGGACGGAATCACCCTAGCCTTGAAATTGAATGAACCCTCCCGCAATTAAAGTCCACCAGCTCTGCAAACGCTACAAACAAGTGTTGGCAGTCGATCATATTTCGTTCGAAGTTCCGACCGGGGAAACCTATGCCCTACTGGGCGGCAATGGCGCGGGCAAAACCACCACCTTGTCCATGCTGCTGGGGTTGTTGCTTCCGACCGCTGGCAATATCCATGTGTTAGGCATCGACATGGTGAAGGACCGTTTCCAAGCCCTGCCCCGGATGAATTTCACCTCGCCTTATGTAGACTTGCCTCATCGCCTGACCGTGCGGCAAAACCTTGATGTCTATGCCCGTCTTTACGGCATCCGTCGCCGCAACGAGCGCATCGAACATCTAGCCGAACATTTTGACCTGACCAGCTTATTAAAGCGCCACTATGGCACTTTGTCCGCCGGACAGCGGACTCGGGTTTCCCTAGCCAAATCTCTGTTAAATGAACCTGAAGTGTTGTTGATGGACGAACCCACGGCATCATTGGACCCTTCCACTGCAGACCAAGTTCGCAGTTATCTTAAGGAATATCAGCAACGCACCGGGGCCACCGTCTTATTGGCCTCACACAATATGCAAGAAGTTGAAAGGCTATGCAGTGAAGTACTGATGTTGAAGCAAGGGAAAATTGTTGACCGGGGTGCGCCTGACCTGTTGGTTAAGAAATATGGCAGGGAAACCTTGGAAGAAGTGTTCATTGACATCGCACGGGACACAGGGCTATGAGCAAAGGCTTACACTTGGCTGACAGTTGTAATCGCGTCTCGGCAATACTGGTGCGTTATTTCTACTTGATGATGTCCTCATGGCCACGTTTCATTGAGTTGGCTTATTGGCCGACGGTGCAGATGGTCTTGTGGGGGCTAATCAACCGCTATTTATCGGTGCAGACTAACGGCATGGCACAGGCCATGGGCTTGCTGATTGCCGCCGCCTTGCTGTGGGATGTGCTGTTCCGCGCCCAACTCGGCGTGACTTTAGTGTTCTTTGAGGAAATGTATTCGCGCAATTTGGGCAACTTGTTCGTCAGTCCGTTGCGACCCTACGAATACGCACTGGCTTTGCTCACGGTCAGCTTTTTGCGCACGGCCTTTGGCGTAGGCGTTGCCTCGGGCTTGGCGATTTTGTTTTATCAATACTCCATCTTTGACATGGGCTTGCCCTTGCT